>JADFZZ010000004.1 GCA_015232315.1 SAR324 cluster bacterium
CTCCTGAAGTTTTTGGTATTCATTCATGAGCGTTTCCATCTGATTCAGTAGTTTACGTAACGATGTTGGGGAAACTCCGAACTGCTCTTCGACATGAATTCGCTTCAGAAAACTCGATATCCGTTCCGCTCCCTGACAACCCTTGATTCAAACTCATACAATACCGCCAGAAGCATTTTAACCTGCCATTCATCGCCGACCTGACTCGCCCAAAAAGAATACTCCGGATACTGATTTCTCTTGGACAAGGCGGTTTGTCCTCGTTGAACCTGTCCTACAGAAAGTCCGATCTCTGTGGCCATTTTCCGGATGGATGACGTGCCAAATTCCTTTATTCGTTCCAGGATACGCCAATCCTGTTGACGAACTTGCATGCTTTGTGTGCCCATGGTTACCTCTCTCAATTCCAAGTGTTTGAGAGAGGTTCAATATTCATTTTTTTATCCCGAAGGAAGTCCTTTTTTCAAAAAAGTGTATCGGCTTACGTTGATAGCCCATCCACGAAAGAAAAAAGGCGCAGGATGCCTTCTCAGTGAAATACCGCGATACACTTGATCCTGAAGCCCATCACTGGGAACGCTGCGCGGAGGTCCTTTCCAGAAGGAATATTATCAAGGTATTGAGTGAACTGTGGTAACAGGAGGTTATAATTTCTAAAATACACAGTTGATTGATTAAAATGGTAGTTTGCTTCATTGGAAGGGAAGATGTTGGAAGCATTTTCGCAGGCTCCAAATCTGGTCTGGAGCCTGAATGGTCTATGGTTCAGAAAGCCTGATTATTTCCCGGCTTTGGGATGCATTCCAGACTTGGGATGTGTTTCCGCATGAGTTTCTTCCAGGGCAGAGTCTTCAGCTTTGGAGGAAGCTTTGGCTTTGGTTGTTACAAGGATGACCCTGATTTCCGCGACGGTCAGGGTGTTGGTTTCCGCATCAAAGGCTCCTCTGGCAATCATGGTTTTTATATTGATGGCGTTTTCAAATTTCTGATTCAGCGCTTCAACGAAATTAGCGAAATCCGTGAAAGTTTGCAGAGTGCGCGCCTTACCGATCACAAACACACCTGTTCCACTGGCCGTCGGAACGATGGTGAACGTATTTCCATAGCTTGCCAGATCACTATTTGAGGGAAACAAATGATGATGTTTCCCGAATTCTTCAAGTGTCATATCTATTGCGATAGAACTGGCATCCGCGCTAACAAACGGTTGGTTACTGCCTTGTTCTTTCCAGTCAATTTTTGCGGTAATCGCGACATTGCTCACATCAATCAGGGTTTGAGCCGAAAAAATTTCTCCCGCATTGAAAAAGCCTTTGACACGAATCAAGCTTCCGTTTTCCAGGGCACTCACATCCAGATTGCTGGTATTGACCGTCAACGCATTGATTGAACTGATGTCATACACACTGCTTCGGCGTTGATTGATTTCTTTGGTATCAAGAACCAGACTTCCAGAAGCAACCCCCTGCACCGTTCCTGCTAAATAGGACATCTGAATTCGGGCGGTTTGAGGAGCGGACATGACAAAGCCGTCTGCCTTTTCTGCCAGCGTTCCACTGATCCACAACAGTGTCCCCGGGAGTATTTCATCTTTGGAAACGGTTTCCCTGCTCAACTGCTTGTTGACTTTGGTCAGATTGGTCAGATCAATCGTCACATGATCGTTGAAAACACAGGAACCATTACTGCGAACAATGGCCGCGCCCAAGACCACAATCTGGTCACCATCACGTTCAATCACACTACCCCGAACCACATCCAGGGTTCCATCTGGCACACTGCTTCCGACATAAACTTCTGCGGCCTGAATGGTTTTTGTTTCAATATCCATAGTGCCAACCACAATCACCCCTGTTGTTGAATCCTTTTCAGCAAGTGCCTGAAGTCCTGACTCAGCGTTGAATGCGATGCCATCAATTTCAAAGGTGGTTTCAGTCGAAGTATGAATCGTAATCTCGCCAAAATCACCTGACTTGACCCACAGTGGCCGAACCTGTAACTCAAACGTACCAGCGGCAGTATCAGCGGATTTGAACAACCCCCGTATCCGGTTGTCTTTCAGGTTGGTCGGATTGATTTCTGTGACCAGCATGGGTGTTACTGTGACCACAGGAGTTCCGGAAGAAAGATCAACCGCATTGGTTGCTTCCAGATCAAAATCGAGTTGCAGATGGGAGGGAACCCCTGGAACAATCACCAGAGGATGATCTCCGGACAGTTGCATTTCCATACTCAAATCACCATTCAGCGATGTGCCGTCGCTATTGAGCATTGTCGCTACCCGGGCAACGCCATTCAGTTCAACAAGGATCTCGGAATTAGAATAATCCAGAGTCATTTTTCCGCTGACATACTTTCCCGGAGGAACAGTTGCCGCAGTGAGTAACTCTGTCATATTGGTGTATTGAGCAAAATCAATCCGGCTGGAGAGTGGCAGAACTTCCACCTGTGCCCCATCGGCTTTGGTGAGTGACAAGGATTTTACATCCACAGTGTACGTTAAAAAATCACCATCCGCATCCGTCAATCCGACCAGCAACGTTCCAGTTTCATCGCTTGTGGAAATTTCCTTGTCTCCAGTTTTTGACGGTGCGTCTTCAGCCGTAACATTGAATGTTTCGCTGTTCATTTCACCACACCCCATGAGAAAGGCCAGCACCAGCATGACAACAATAAAAACATGTTTTTTTGTTCCCTTATTATTTTTCATAACGCCTCCGAATTAAATGATCAGGTGAACATCTGATTTAAACCTTAATTTGTTAAACTCATGCTTAACATGAGTAAAATACTATACATCTATGCATTAACAATAAATCCAAATCAATATTTGACATGATTTTTATGTTCACTATTGGTGAACACCATGATATACGGTTAGCACATCATTCTCTGAAAGATAAGTATGGTTTATGGAATCGTGTTCACTGAACCTGATATGAACATCAACGCGGGAATTCATCATGAACAGCCTGAAATATGAGGATCTCAATCTGGATATCTACCAGTACCAGGATTGCAGATCGTTGCTGAAAGATTATTTTGAAAAATGTCAGGAACTGGATAAACGTTATTCATTCCGGTATTTCAGCAAAACCCTTGGACTCAGCTCTCCCGGATACATTCAGGCAATGCTCCAGGGTAAAAAACCGGTTTCAGACAGGTTGATGGAAAACATGATCCATCTTCTCGGTTTGAAAAAAGAAACGAGGGCCTATTTTGAAATGCTGGTGCGACTGGACCGGGTGGACTTCAACAGTCCGCTATATCAGGAATATTATCAGGCCATTCAGACCATTCGTTCCAAACATCTACAGGTGAAATCTCTGGATGAGGCCCAATACAACTGCATTTCATCGTGGTACCATTGGGTGATTCGTGAAATGGCCATGATGCAAGGTGCCAGCCTCAAAGTTCAATGGCTGAAGCGTTGTCTCAATCGCTTTGTTCCTATCACTGGAAAACAAATCATGCGCATCGTCGAGGATTTGAAAGAGGCCAGACTGCTGGAAGAAACAGATGGAAGCCTTGTGGTCAAGGACCCTGTTGTGAATCTGGGTGATGAAACCAGTGCGATGATGTTGAAACGCTATCACATGGGCGCCATGGAGCAGGGTATTTTAAGCCTGAACAATAAAGCAAAAGACAGAGATTATGGTTCTGTTCTGGTTGCGACCAATCCTGAGAAAATTCAACTGGCCCGTGAAAAACTTAGAAAAACCCGCAGGGAAATCATGGAAATTTTACAGGCATCGCCAGAAGAAGCGTCCCTGGTGGTTTCCTGGTCCTATCAGTTTTTTCCTGTGGCAGAACTGGTCGAAAACGCTGATGAATAATCAAACCGGAGAGTTATGAATAGCTGGATTTTGTTGAAACTCAGGGCACCTCAACTGTTAATTTTTATGGTTCTGGCCGTATGGTTTTCGGGATGCGGCGTGGAATTTGGAAATCCGTCTGACGATGGTGGCGGAACCACAACAGCCTCTTTGCGTGGTATCGCGGCCCAGGGATCCGCTGTCGCAAACACCGCACTGAGCATTTGGGATTCCAGCGGAAATCTCTGGCAGAACACAACTTCCAAGGCCAGTGGTGAATACAGATTTTCCATTCCTGACAACGCGCAATTCCCGTTGCTGATGTGCATGTTCCCTGAAGAAAAATCACCCTTGTGCGGACTGCTGGAATCCTCACCGAATACAGGAGAAACAGCCACGCGACACATGAACCCTGTCACGAGTCAGTCCATTGAACAGTGGTTAGGTGTTGATCTTGAGGATTTACCAGACATGACCAGCACGGCGATTTCAGAAAAGCTTGCGGCAACACCCCCCCAAACCCTGATGGATGCGGGAAACAGTTTGAGTGGCAAAGTGTTGGGAGATGCTGTCGCTTTCAGCCTGTTTCATGAGGATCCGGAATTCACCGCGAAATCGGCTACAACAGCGCCTTCGGTCGCAGACTTGATGATCGATGGCTTGAATGATCTGGCGAATGAGCAAAATCAGAATCTTGACGCCTACCTGGATGATGTCCTGAAACAGGGAATCTCTGTCAAGGCGGCATCTTCAGCAGGATTTCAGGTAAGAATGATGCTCCATGCTCTTTCGGGAGGCATCTCGAAGGAGACCAGCGAACAAGTTCTTTCCCCCGTGTATAAAGATGCTGACGCACGCGGATTTTTGACAGAGATCCTGACAGCCCTCAAATCAGCTCAGGATTCCGTTGCGTTGAGTATTTCTGATGAGGAAAGCCGAACGCTGGCAATCGACAGCATGGCTGAAACACTGTCAATTGCGCTTGAACAGGAGCAAACCTGGAACACCCTCAAAAAAGAAACCGGCAGGAAATTGATCGAAAATGTGCTGAACATCACTCAAGGCAGTCTGATTGAGGCGACCCGGTCACAACAAACCAAACTGGATGTGTACCTCCGAAAGACCGCTCTCCAGAACGCGGCCCGTTTCGCCGGATATGTGATGGCCTATGTTGACGCAAAAGACAGTCTGAGTGAGCGGGCAAAAACGAAACTCACGCTCAAAACGCAGACTATGATCAGCCAGGTCAATCAACGAATTCTGGAAAAACTGGCCAACGATACAGACGCCGATGCCATGCTTGGTTCGCTTCAGACCGCTAAAACCGAAATCCATCAGATTTTTGAGACTGCCCTGGCAGAAATACTTTCCGACAACGATGTGAAAGCGCATTTAAAACCGGAGTCACATCGACCACAAAACCACCCGGGCTTGAAAGCTTCTGTTTCAGACAAACACAGTATGTCCCTGGATCAGGTTTCGGATATACCCTTTGAGGCCTCCAGCAAGGTGTTGACGGTTGACGCCATGAGTCATGAGATTACGATGCAGATCAATTTCACTTATCTGGAAGGACAAGGCGTGTTGGCATTGCAGGGAATAATGAATCCCCGCCGGTCGAATGCACTGGGAACCTTCACCCTTGAGTGGAGCAACACATCCGCCGCCAAAAACTTCAAGGGGCGTTGGAGTTCAGAATATTCAGGAAATGAATTGACTAAATTTATGTTGAAAGATCACCGTTTCCAGCCATTGCGGGAAATTGAGATTATAACAAAGATCACTGCCAAAACAAATGAACCAATTTCAGGTAAGATCATCATTTACAAAAAATTCAAATAACAACCCACATTGAGCAGGTGGCTATGATGTTTTAGAAGCCTTTTGGTAAAAAATAGTATATTTACCTTATGGCCGTTTAAGATACTGATAATTTTTTGGCACCTTTCAAAATCAGTCAATGGCTCCATCAATATATCTGCCAGCCAGGTTATCTCTATGAGTTTTGATGAAGCACTGCTGCCGGACGGGGTCAATCACAGCAATTTCATCATGAGTGATGGAGTGGGGAAGATCGAGGGAGCTTTGTTTTATTCCTGAAAAACGGTGACATTCACCCCTTATGAATCGCTTGCATCTGGACAAACCTACACAGTAACCTTAACAATCGGCATTATGGACATCTGCGGGAATCCTGTCGCCAGTGATTATTCCTGGAGTTTTACCACTTCAGCCAATTGATCGCATGAAAGAGTCTGTTTCAACTTCCGGTATCGTCCAGTCCGGCTTGCACCACTCACAGGCGACACGACGACTACGGCCCCAAAAGCATTACCTGTGCAGCACGACCCCACAGCCTTTAGTGTGTGTTCAGATGTCGTTAAGTTACTATTTTCTCACATACTATTTCAAATATGTCAAATAGTGGTTTGGCGGCAATATTGGACTCTCCTCATCTTGAATGACACAGGACATCCAATATGGTCCAGCATATTTCATGAATAGTTCGTATTGCTCTTCCGTGGAAGGTGCCTCAAAGTAATATAATTTGTTTATGACCATATTTTCTATGTGAACCTTAAATTCTTTGGGCCAACATTTTGGATGACCAAATGAAAAAATTTTCCCTCCAGTTTCAACAAGTCGTGTTAGAAATATTTCACCGCTCTCAAATTCAGGTATTGAATTTTCAATTTTTATGATTTTTCCCGTGAACAGTTCACGGAATGTTATTGTTTTTTTGGTGCTGGCTATTTCTTGATAAAGTCCTAACCGGGAAATTCTCATCTGATCTATAAAATATTTACAATCGTTGAATAGTTCTTTGTTTGTTAAAAATTCTTCAAAACAGTCCAAAACCGTTTTTTGATCAGCAAAGGGAAAATCACAAAAGATCCACGATTGCACAAAGACTTCATCATCAAACATTTCATCATGAATAAACAATCGGTCTAACTCTTCCCAACATTTCGATAATGAAGGAAACTCCTTTTCATATATTGTGATCATGGCAAATGATGTTAATAATCTAAAACTTCGAATTAAGTATTCCCACTCTTTTGGACCTCTAATAGGTGCATTTAAATAACGATCCACATCTTTGAAGGCTTTCAATTCTTTTAGACTTAATTGATCTATATCAATGTTCATTCCATTTAATGTTTCAATCCATGTAGGCGAAGCCTGTTTTTTCGTTCTGATTTTTTTCATTTTTTTCCTGATTCATTGTTTTTAATTTAAATCATGAGTCAGAGGAACCCGAAGACTCCATCCGCTCACAGGTTTTTGATCCGGAGTGAATGCGAAGGAACATCAATTTTCATGTCACACTTGGGGAATCCAAAAAGGGCCATCTTTAAAGTTGATCCTGTTTAATTCACTTTTTAATGTACTTCTCAACCACTGATGCATAGAATCAAATTTTCTTCGTTCATGCCATACTAAAGAAAAATTCAGTAGTTGGGCCTGAAATGGAAGTTCAAAATAGGCGATCTTTCCATGGGCTTTATAGGTTTGGGCTAAAATACTTGGAGCGGTTAAGATCAGGTCACTTTTAGAAGTGATGTCAAACGAAGTGGAAAAATTAGGTACCTTGATGGCTACCTGTCGCCGCAAACCTTTGTTCTCAATTCCCATATCGATCAATCCCTTGCCCGCACCGATCACCATAGTCAGGATATGCTGATAGCCCAGATAATCGTTTAACGCTAAATCAGAACTCAAAATCGGATGATCTTTTCTGACAATGCCGACCAAATGGTCTTGGAACAAATGCGTCTGGTAAATCCCGAGCGGCGAATTAAACAGGACGCCAATCGCAATATCAATGCTATTTTGCTCCAACTCTTTCAGTGTATGAACGGTCCAGTTCACAACTTCTATTTGAATTTGAGGAGCCATTGAATGCAGCTTGATGTAGATATCGGATAATATCGGAAAACTGGCGAAATCCATGGTTGCGATTTTGATTGTGCCCGTTGCGGTTGCAGGGGAAAAATTCGGTTGCTTAATGATTTTGTCTACAGATTGAAGCGTGTCTAATAATTGAACTCTTATTTCTTCAGCTCTGGGCGTTGGAATTAAGCCTTTGGACGCACGGATGAATAACGGATCATTCATTAATTCCCGCAGTCTGGCCAATGTCCTGCTCATGGCAGATTGACTGATTCCTAACTGTTTAGCGGCTTTACTGACATTTTGTTCTTCCAGGAGTACCTGTAAACTTACCAGTAAATTGAGGTCAATATTTCGAAGAGGATATTTCATAACCTGTGATATGCGTTAGATGCATGGTGAGTATGACTATTTTGAATTATGACCGATAACAAAACCATGTTACAGTCGCCTCCAGTGAATTAACTTCTGGAACAACAAACTTCAGCCTGAAAAGGAGTTTTATGAGCCATTCAGTATCGACAACCCAGACGGTTTCTCACCGAACCGCTTGCATTTTATGTCCGGAAAACTGTGGTTTGGTGATTGATACACTAGACGGAAAATTTGTCAAAGTTCTCGGGGATAAAAATCACCCGACATCCCAAGGATACATGTGTCAGAAACCCACCAGATTGAATTATTATCAAAACCATGAGGATCGCTTGACTCAGCCGTTAAAACGACAGGAAGATGGTTCTTTCGTGGAAATTTCATGGGATCAGGCTATCAGGGAAATCGCGGATAAACTAAACCACTTACGAGATACGTATACAGGTCGTTCATTGGCTTATTATGGTGGCGGTGGACAGGGAAATCATTTAGGGGGCGTTTATTCTACAGCCTTGCGAGCCGCCATGGACACCCGGTATCTCTATGGCTCTTTGGCTCAGGAAAAAACAGGTGGCTTCTGGGTCAATGGAAAACTGTTCGGGAGACAAAACATCCATCCCACTGAGGATGTGGAACATGCTGAAATTTCAATTTTCATTGGAACCAACCCCTGGCAATCTCATGGTTTCCATCATGCCAGAAAAACATTGAATGAAATTAAAAAAGATCCCACTCGAAAAATTGTCGTGATTGATCCAAGAAAAACAGAAACGGCTGAAATGGCGGATCTATTCATTCAGGTCAAACCGGGAAAAGACGCCTATCTCATGACCGCGTTATTAGCCATTTTAGTCCGTGACAATTTAGTAGATCATGATTTTATTAGAGAAAAAACAACTGGCTATGAAACGGTTGCCAAGTATCTGAGTACCGTTCCCATAGCCCGATTCGCAATTTATTCAGGAACCGATGAGGCAACATTATCTGGTTTGGCCAGGGATATCTCAACAGCATCCAGTGTGACAGTGAGAACCGATCTGGGCCTGGAACAGAGCCGACACAGCACTTTAAATGGTTATCTTTCCAGGTTGATATTTCTAATAACCGGAAATTTTGGAAGAAAAGGATGTCACAATCTCCACACTTCTTTTATTCCGGTGATTGGCCATTCAGATGAACCTGAGGTCAATAAAAAAGTATGGAAGACACAAGTCACAGGGATGAAGGAAATTGCCAAAATTTTTCCACCTAATATCCTACCCGCTGAGATCGACACAGACCATCCCAATCGAATACGGGGTCTGTTTGTGGATAGTTCCAATCCAGTGACAACAGCGGCAGATACTAACGCGTATCGCAAAGCTTTTAAAAAACTGGAACTGTTGGTGGTCATTGATGTTGCTTTAACAGAAACCGCAGAACTTGCTCATTATGTGCTTCCAGCGTCTTCCCAATTTGAAAAGTGGGAGGCTGCGTTTTTTAATTTAGGGTTTCCCACCAATCACTTTCATTTAAGAAAACCCATTGTTCCCGCAACGCCGGGAACGCTGCCAGAGCCGGAAATCTATAGAAGATTAGTTGTTGCAATGGGAAAAATTCCGGCTTCATTTCCCGAATTAAAGGCCATTGCCAAGCTGGATCGAAAATTTCCAAAACTTAAATTATTTCCCCTTGCACTGAAGGCCTTTCTAGCGCTAAAGCCCAAATTGCGGCCCTACTTCACGATCATTCTTGCGGAGACATTAGGGGAGGCTTTGCCGGATCAGGCAAAAGCCGCCGCGGTTTTCTGGGGTGCCGCACAGATCTATGCCAAACAACATAAAGAGGCAATTCAACGTGCTGGTATTATTGATCAGGGAAACGGCCTTGGAGACGCGCTGTTTGAAAAAATTCTTCATAGTCCGTCAGGCACAAATATCAGTGTTCATAACTACGAAGACCAATGGAAATGGATCAAGCATCCTGATGGTAAAATCCATCTATGCATTGAAGAAATGTTTGAAGAAATGGGACGCTTGGAAAATGAAATCCAATTAGACCTTCATTCCAAGAAAGACTTCCCTTTTCTGCTGAGTGCCGGAGGCCGTCGAACTTATAACGCAAACGCCATTTATCGAGATCCGGAATGGAGGAAAAGTGAAAAGGAAGGCGCTCTGTATATCCATAGTGATGACGCAAACATGTTGGGACTTAAAACAGGGGACCCTGTGATCTGTGAGTCGAAAGTAAACTCCATGACAGTCGTTGTTGAAGTGAATGATTCAACTCAGCCGGGATATGTGATGCTACCTCATGGCTATGGCTTGCGTTTTCCCCTCAAAGGAACAAAGCAACGCGGCTCTCAAGGTCCAGTGATTAATCATTTAACCTCCAGCGATCACTGTGACGAGTTAGCTAAAACCCCCTTTCATAAAAACGTTCCGGTTCGACTGAAGGCCGTGAGCAATCTTTAGCAGTTTGCAGATCAAAACATCGCCTTGCTGAATTGGCGCTGTTCTGTAAACGGGGTACTTTCTCCTCCAGTTTGATTGATTTCAAACCTCTTGTGTTTTCTCATGGTAGCTTCTAATTACAGTGATCCTGTCGAGTGGCTTGTGGATATTTCCCGCATCAATCGATATGGGATGTGACCCCTTATGATTTTCTTTTGGGAGAAACTATGGCAAAAATTGAAGAAATTCTGCAAACAGAAGTGCTGAAAAACCTGGAACTGGACAAAATTGTGAAGGTTCCCAAATCCATGTCGATGCGTGACACGATCACCAAGCTCAACGATTCCCGAATTCAGACAGCGCTGGTGACTGAAAATGACAAAACGGTTGGCATATTGACACAAAGCCATGTCGTTCAAAAAATGGCTTTGGGGAATGAGGCCTCGCTGTCTCAGTCTGTAGAAAGTGTGATGTTTCCCATCACAGGTAAATTGACGGCGAATTCAACGCTGGCTGAAGCGATGAGCCACTTGAAATCGCACCGGCAGAAATCGTTGCCGGTTATTGACGATCAGGGCAACACCGTTGGAGTTGTTTCATACAAAACACTGGTGCGTTTCATTGCCGCACGGTTCTCAGACAAGGTTTATAACCTGCCCCCCAATTTACATCAAACCAGTATGGCCAAAGAAGGGGCCTGAAATTGTTGATACACTTTAATTCCAAAGCACCTTGACCTAGAGGTTTCATGACAACCACCAATGTTAAACGTATCGAACTGGACACAGTGAATATCCGTTTTGCGGGAGACTCCGGAGATGGAATGCAACTCACTGGAAGTCAGTTCACCCACACTTCCGCACTTGTAGGCAATGACATCAATACCTTTCCTGATTATCCTGCTGAAATCCGTGCACCAGCCGGAACACTTCCCGGCGTTTCAGGGTATCAACTCAGTTTTTCAAATCGTGACATCAGAACCCCGGGCGATAAGGTCAATGTTCTGGTCGCCATGAATCCGGCCGCGTTAAAAGTCAACCTGGCAGATCTCGAACCGGGCGGGATTCTGATTGTCAACTCTGACAGTTTCAGTACCAACGATCTGCGAAAAGCGGCGTATGACACCAGCCCGCTGGAAACAGGAGAACTCAAGGGTTATCGAGTGATTCAGATTCCGATAACAACACTGACCATCAAGGCCGTTGAAAGTACGGGTATTTCACGAAAAAACGCGGGCCGCTGCAAAAATCTGTTTGCGTTGGGCGTGAGTTTCTGGCTGTTTGATCGTCCGCTCGAACATACCATGGAATGGCTCCAGGAAAAATTTGGCAAAAAACCTGACATTCTCAGCGCCAATGAAGCCGCGCTCAATGCCGGTTATAATTATGCGCTCACCGCGGAAATTTTTAATGATCATTACAAGGTTCAACCCGCGGTTCTACCTCCTGGACATTATCGTCAGATCACCGGAAATGAAGCGTTGGCTCTTGGTGCTGTGGCGGCATCGGTTCAGGCAAAACTTCCAATGGTGTATTCGAGTTATCCGATCACGCCGGCTTCAGATGTGCTCCATGAACTTTCGCATTACAAAAATTTTGGCATCAAAACGTTTCAGGCTGAAGATGAAATCGCCGCCATGTGTTCCACCATCGGTGTGGCTTTCGGCGGATCACTCGCTCTGACTGGTACGAGCGGTCCCGGAATGGATCTGAAAAATGAAGCGATGGGATTGGCTGTCATGACAGAACTTCCAATGGTCATCATCAACGTCCAGCGTGGCGGACCTTCCACAGGTTTGCCGACAAAAACCGAACAGGCTGATCTGCTGGCCGCCATGTATGGCCGCCATGGTGAATGTCCCATGCCGATTCTGGCCCCCGCGACTCCCGGTGAATGTTTCAACATCATGCTGGAAGCCTTCCGGATTGCGCTCAAATACATGACCCCTGTGATCGTGCTGAGTGATGGATACATTGCCAATGGTGCGGAACCATGGTTGTTGCCTGATGTTGATCAACTTCCTGAAATCAAATCTTCGTTCGCGACTGATCCTGAAAAATTCACGCCTTATACCCGTGATCCTGAAACATTGGGCCGATTATGGGCAATTCCGGGAACGCCCGGACTGGAGCATCGTCTCGGTGGTATTGAAAAAGACAGTAAAAGCGGGAATGTGAGCTATGACCCGATGAATCATCAAAAAATGATGGAGACCCGTGATGCCAAAATTCGAGGAATTGCCAAGGATATTCCGGATGTCGAAGTGCTTGGTTCAAAATCAGGAAAACTGCTGGTTTTGAGCTGGGGCAGTACCTATGGCGCGGTGGCCTCAGCGGTGGAAGATCTGCTGAAACAGGGACAATCGGTAGCAATGGTTCACTTGCGCCACATGTTTCCCTTCCCGGCCAATCTTGGAGAAGTTCTTAAAAATTACGAAACAGTACTGGTGCCTGAACTCAATCTCGGGCAATTGTCACGGCTCATCCGGTCTGATTATCTGATTGATACGGTTTCGTACAACAAGGTGCAGGGTAAACCGTTTCTGATTTCCGAAATCCGGAATAAAATTCTGGAAATTCTCGCTTAAAGGAGTGTTTATGAATATCCCAGTTGTTCCTGTCAGCTCAAAACCTCTCACCAAAGCTGATTTTGTCTCCAGCCAGACGGTACGTTGGTGTCCGGGTTGTGGTGATTATGCCATTTTGGCCAATGTCCAGAAATTGATGCCTGAACTCGGTATCCCCCGTGAAAACATTGTTTTTGTTTCCGGAATTGGTTGTTCCAGTCGATTTCCGTATTACATGAATACTTACGGATTCCACACGATCCATGGGCGAGCGCCGGCGTTGGCCAGTGGCTTGAAAATCGCACGGCCTGATCTCTCAGTATGGCTCGTGAGCGGAGACGGCGATAGCCTCAGTATTGGTGGCAACCATTTGCTGCATATTCTCCGGAGAAATCTCGATGTGAATATTTTGCTGTTCAATAATCAGATTTATGGTTTGACGAAAGGCCAGTATTCTCCCACTTCAGAAGTCGGCAAAAAAACCAAAAGCTCCCCCTTTGGCGCGATTGATCATCCGATCAATCCGCTGATGTTTGCGTTAACCTCTGAAGGAACGTTCATTGCCCGAACCCTGGATATTGATCCGAAAGGCTCAAGCGCTGTTCTGAAAGAAGCCGCGGCGCATAAAGGAACCTCCTTTGTAGAAATTCTGCAAAACTGTATTATTTTCAATGATGGAGCCTTTCAGCATGTCAGTGATACCTCCCAGCGTGAAGAGCGAACCATTCAGCTCAAACATGGTGAACCCCTGATTTTCGGTAAAAATAAAGACAAGGGGATCCGGTTGAAGGGCTTGAAACCTGAAGTGGTTGAGTTGGGAAATGGTGTGAGTGAAGCCGATCTGCTGGTTCATGACCAGACCGATCCGACACTGGCATACATTCTGTGTCAGATGAACACTCCGGAATTCCCCATGCCGATGGGTGTAATGCTCAACCGTCCCCGCAACACCTATGAAGACGCGGTTGAAGAACAAATCAGGCATGCCATTGAAAAGGAAGGACCTGGAACGTTGCACGATCTGCTTTATTCCGGCGAAGTATGGGAAATCAAACGGATGGTGACCAGCAAAGGTTTTGGTCAGATTCCTGAAGATGATTTCTATGACAATGAGCCTCAATCATACAAAAAGCAGGATCTGATGACCAGTCAGGTGGGTGAAGTCCCATTGCGGGAATCAGTGATCGTCAACGCCGATTCCAGTGTTGCGTCAACCATTCGTCTGATGCAGGAAAAACATGTCAGTTGTGTCATGATTGCCAAGGGTGAAAAACTTGAGGGAATTTTTACTGAAGGAGATGTGATTTTCAAAATCATGCCAGAATCTCGTGATTGGGAAAAGACCCCAATCTCAGAAGTCATGACAGCCAATCCTGTCACTGTTAATCATGATGACAAGGTTGTGCTGGCCTTCAATGTGATGACCGTTGGAGGGATCAATCACATTCCAGTCCTGAAAAATGGCAAACCCTTCAGCTATGTTTCATCAGAAACACTGATGGATTATATCAGCCAACATTCATGAGCGAGGTGCTTAACACAACTACAGGAGAATGACATGGGGCTGGATCAACGTTATCATCGGGACTGGGTTGCCATTTCCCGCTATATCCGCGAATTATTCCAGCACCATTGCGCTCGTTGCGGCAGGGATTGTTCCCTGCCCGTCTCTTCCAGTGAAGCACTTCAGGTGCATCACATCGATGAAAATCCCCAGAACAACGATCTTGAAAACCTGATTCCTGTCTGTGCCCGCTGTCATCTTCAAATTGAAAAAGAAGCACGAATTCATGCCCCGTGGCATCAGCATCAACAGGAAATGTTTGATGAAACCTACCTCAAGAGGATGAAGGCCATGAGACAGTCAGCCCTGACTCATTCCATCCATAATCAGGAATCGAAATTCCCTGCAACGGATGATTTTGAACTCAGGGAAATGGACTTCCAACCGGATGATTTTGATTATTAAGCCTATGCTTCACAAAAGTTCGCTATAGTTTGTTCAGCAGTGTTTTCATTCGTTGACAATAGTTCACCAGGTTTTTTTTGGTTTTCAGGTGTTTTTGCAGTGGTGTTTCCAAAGGCACATACAGAATGCCTGCCAGAAACGCATAGGTTGTCGCATCCAGCGTTCCCGGTTGAGTGCCATTAAAAAATTTCTTTGACGAAAGCAGGTCGGACAAGGCTGTCAGATCGGCTTTGCCAATATCATAAATCTCCTCCTCAGTATGTCTGCCGATTCCATGCCCATGAAGAGCTTGTGTGACCTTTCGTTTGAGATATTCCGGTAGTAAATCCCTGAGCACAGGTGGCAGCTCGCCAAAAGCCATTTTTTTAAAATCATTCCAGTATCGTGCATCAATCCAGCGGGAATAGACCACGCTCCAATAAAGGTTTTCTTCCACCATTCTCCGGATGGCAATACCCAGTGCGATTTCTGAGGCTGAAAGCTCTGAGTCCAACGGATTTCCAAACGTTTTCCAAAGATATTCAATAATAAAACCGGAATCTCCCATCCGAACACCATTGTGTTCAATAAACGGCATTTTCCCTTTTGGAGCCAATCTTAAATATTTGGGATGCTCCAGACGTTCATACGGAATGTGGGCCAGTTTGAGATAGGTTTCGAGCTTCATGCAAAATGGACTGCCACTGCTGACGCCCTCAATCGCAGGCAGTTGATAAAATTTAATCATAGCGTCTCCAGCTTTAGAGAATAATATTCATACCCCTTACGGAATACTTGAGCATGTGGCATTTTTAATATAAATAAACGAGGCAAAATCTATTCCCGTTATATTCTTATCCGGTTTTCGCCTAACATGAATTAATCTTGGCATTTATGAAGTTAAGATAGAGCATAATCCACATTTTTTTTAACCTTTTTCCATTCAATGAGCGACTATGAAAATATCCACCAAACTTTTATTATTAATCATCATCAATATCGTTGTGGTTCTGGGCATTGTGATCGAGGATTACTGGACTGTGAAAACGCTGGGTCAATATGGCCATCAAACTTTGAGTGAAGAGGTCGATCCCTTACTGAAAATCAATGAAGTGCAGGAAAAAACCACACGAATCATGCTGTTCACCATTCAGCATATTTCCAGCAGTTCCAGTCAGTTGCAGGATAAGTATGAAAACATGATCGCTGAAGAAAAATCTTCCATGCTCAAGGTCCTGCGTGACTATGAAGATATTCAGAAACGCTCAGTCCACAGTGAAGAACTTCAGATGATGACGCAGTTCAATACGGAATGGGATCGTTTTGAAAAAATGGTAATCAAGGCCCTTTCCATGAATCGGGAATATGATCAGGAGGGTGCCCTGAAAATGATGATGAACAGCGGTCAGGAACAGTTTCAGGCAATGAATGGGGTTCTTCAGAAAATGATCAAATCTCATCGGGATGAAATGACGGAATTGAGAGAAATCTCAACGGATCTGATTGACCGTGAAATGGCGATGCTCAGTGTGGTGTTTCTCGTTATTTTATTTGCTTATGGAATCCTGATGTTATTGCTGAGGCGAACCATCCTGAAACCCATGAGAATTGTAGTCAACGCGATTTCCGCACTGGGCCGGAACCAGCTTGATTTCAAAGTACAGGCTCAATACGCTTCTCAAAATGATGAGGTTGGTGATATTTTAAGGCATTATCAGGATTCTCAGAAAGCGTTGGCATCCGTTGTGTCTGAAATCCGACAAAGTTCAGAAAGTCTGAATGATTCCGCTCAATCCCTGAATGATTCCGCCAATGAAATGGTTGAACAATCGCGTCACATTGAAACAGAAACAGATGCCATGGCGAATCTGTCCTTGCAGATGTCGTCCAATGTGGACACGATGGCAGCCGCCAATGAAGAATCTTCTGCCAATCTGTCTTCCGTCACCACTGCGGTTTCTCAACTCAGTTCAAACATCAACAATGTGGCGGCCAGTGCGGAGCAGTCTTCATCCAGCATGCTGTCAATCAATCGAAACATTGACAAGGTGTCAACCGACATCAAAACCATGGCCAATTCCATTGAACAATTGTCAAACACACTGTCTGATTCTGCCACCCAGACACGTCAGGTCATGATGCTTTCCAACGATGCCAATGAAAACGCCCAGGCAAATCTGACCTCCATCCAGGAACTGGCAACGATTGCCCAGAATATTGGCAAAGTGGTCAATTTGATTGATTCCATTGCCAGCCAGACCAATATGTTGGCCTTGAACGCCACCATTGAGGCCGCCAGCGCAGGCGAAGCTGGCAAAGGCTTTGCTGTCGTTGCCGCGGAGGTCAAGGAACTTGCGCATCAGACATCAGACGCCAACAGCGAAATCGGTCAGCAGATTTCGATCATTCAGAAATACGCGGCCGACACTAAAATCAACACACAGAATGTTACAAATCTGATTGAAAAAGTCAGCACGCTCAATGAAACCATCAATCAAACCATTCAAAAGCAGAATCAGGAAGCCGAAAAACTGAGCACCGCCTCAGAAACCATTGTGGAATCCAATGCGGAATCTGTTGCCAGCCTTAAAGAAGCGACCGTGGGCATGCAGGAAATCAGTCGTAGCGTGAAAATAGCATCCGATGCCGCAAGAGAAGCGTCCACCTCTCTGCTGGAAGCGGTTTCGGGTGTGAGGGAAATTGCCAAATCAAGCAATCAAACAGCCCATAGTCTCAAAGAAGTCAACCAGAGAATCAGTGTGATTCAAAACAATATGAAAGAAATGACAGGACTCGTGGAAAACACACGGCGAACATCCAATAAACTGGCTGAAACCTCTCAGGGATTGCGGCAAATATCACTCAGTTTTAAAATTGAAGAAACACCCGTCAAAAAAACGATGTCACCCGTCAAAAATGTTGTGGTATCTCAAAAGCCTTTGTTGCCTCAACGAACCCGATAAAGCTGTTAACCCTTTTCTGAACCCTTGCCATGACCATTATCTACACGATCAAAGAAAGCATTTGCGAAATCAAGCTGGAGGATGCGCTGAATCATACTGAAGGGGAGGAACTCATTCAATTGTGTCAGGAACTCATTGACAAGGAAACATTTTCAAAGATTCGTTTCAATATGCAGAATTGTGAATCATTAAGTTCCAGTGGAATCGGGAGTCTGGTTTCGATTTCCAAGATGGGGCTTGAGAAGAACATCAATCTCGAATTGTACCAGTGTCAGGATAAAGTTAAAAAGCTCTTGAAAATAACAGGAGTGGATGGCGTGATTTCTGTCAGTTAGCCACAAACAATGACCATTACAATCCCAATGAGGCCAGCAGATCATCGACAAGTTCCTGTTGATGGTCTCCAACCTCACTCATCTGTCCGGGTTTGAGGTTTTCATTGGCTTCTTCCTGTTGATAAATATTTTTTAATTTGGTCAGGTTGATTAAAAATGTTTGTTGTCCAGGTTGCAATTCAGCAAACCATTCCATGGCTTTTGTGAAGGAGTTGCCCACCAGACTGATGGAATTTTTCCAGATCCCCATTCGTGTTTCACGATCTTCTTCTGAATCTCCATTAACTTGCAGCGCAATGGAATATGAGTCTTGCACCAATTCCGAAGCATTTTCCCAAAGCTCCATCTGTTTTTCCTGATTTTCATTATTCTGGTCAAAGATTTTTTGAAACTCCTGCACACTGAAAGTTACAATTTTTTTAATGGTTTCAATCTTCTGTCCCAGGTCATGTTTCTGACGTTCAAGCACAGCATTTGTTTCTTGCAGTTTTTTTTGAGTACTGAGTTTTTCCATGACTTCGGACACACGTTCCAGCATTTTGGCCACAGTATTTTCAATTTCTTCCCTGATATTCTTGTGTTTGTGTTGAAGGGCTTCATTGGGACAATCCAGTGAGGGATAATTTCGAACAAGGATGGCCAAACCATTGGGATCAGAACCGCTCTTTTCCAGATCCCAGAAAATTGCCCATGCCGCATTGACAGATAGACTGTCGGCCTCATGCCCCTCAGTGGTTTCAAGTCCATATTCTTCCAACGCCTGATTTAATAGTTTAAGCTCCAGACTTCCAAGGGTTTGTGCGGATTTCAGGATGGATTGCTCTATGTTTTCAGCATCCATAACTGTGATTTGATCAGTCATGCCAATCGCCTTCCCGTCATTCCTCGCCAAGATTGAAATCTTTAGAGGCCCCCATTTTTCAAAAGTCAGGCGTTTGATGGATTCAAAGAAAAATTGAGTCAATAATTCAGCGGTCTGGCAGTTTGAGCTGTTGACAATAAAATCAACGTAAGCATCCTTGTTTTGATCATTCAATCGGCCTTGTTTGATGACGTTGATAGCCCGTTTGATGATTTCACGAAATTCGATAGGATTGAAGGGTTTATGGATCAATCCCTGGGCACCTTTCTGGTAGCAGGCTTGTGCCACTGTGTTGCTGACCAGACTGGTAAGGATGAAGACCGAATAGGAATCTGCCGGACTCGGTTGCAGTGTTTCCAGAATGTTCAATCCGCCCATCCCCGGCATGTTTAAATCAAGGACAAGGATCGTCGGGGATTTTTCATAAAAAAGTTTCAACGCTTCCTCACCATCCTTCGCAAAAGCCAATTCATAAGGTTCCGCTTTGAGGATGTCTTTGATCGTGATCAGCAAAGAGGGATCATCGTCGGCAATCAGAATAACAGGTTTTTGACTCATGACATTTCGCTCTGGAATAAGTTCGGTTCTAGTTTGTTACCCTCTATTTTTGCCACAGAGACACAGAGGATTTTTCCACGCTTTAATAGTCCCTCGTACCGCACTCTGTCGGCTTAACACAGTCCAACTGTTAAGCCGTAGCACTTTAGCACTGCACTCAAGGTAAAAGTCACTTTCTGGATACGTTCGTCTGCGGGTTAATGCAAGGAGCGGAATTGCTCTGGAAAAAAAATAGTGGAAAATGAATGGAAAGTACAGATCAAAGACAGAATAACTCACTGCTGTGCTGAACATCAGGGCCTGTTTCTTTGGTCAATTCAGCTTACTCAGCAATTAACGGAACACTCCCAATTTTGGAAAGATCCTGAAACATGTTCCATAAATCGGAAGTGACAGGGCCCATGGGATGATCGTGTTTGCGCAAAACCTTGATTTCCAGTCGGGCTGGACTCGGGTAGTTCTCTATCTCAAGCTGCACAAGGCAGCCCTCACGTAATTCGGCTTGGATCAAATGTTCAGGAAGCCTGCCCCAGCCCATGCCAGAGAGGATGATTTGCTTTTTGGTATGGTGATCATTCACATACCAGCGGCGGATTTCCGGGATGACCCCGAATTGTTTGTCAGACGGCACAGGACTGCTGTCGCGAACAATGATCTGAACCTGCTCCTGTAAATCTTCAAAATGGAGTTTCCGCTCAATATGTGCCAGCGGATTGCTGGCAGATGACACCGCGATCAGGGTGGTGTGTGTAAAATCAATGGCATCCAGTTGCAGTTCTTCTGTAGGCCAGGGGCTAATGGCAATATCCACCTTATCCTGGACCAGCAACTCCACCGCACCAGACAGATTTTCAACCGAAAGATGAAACTGGGTGTAGGGATGCCGCTCTTCACATTGTTTCAGAATTCGCAGAAACAGTGGAATCGGACAGGCTCCTTCTATGGCTATCCGGATCTCGGGTTCCTGACCGGTGGATAACTGATGAGCCAGTTGTTCAAACGAATCAGATTGCCGCAACACCATTTTCGCTCTTTCATACAAGGCCAGGCCTGCTGGTGTCAAATTAGCCCGATACTGATCTCTGGAGAAAATCTTCAAAGCAAATTCCTCTTCGAGTTTTTTCATGGCGACACTCACAGTCGGCTGGGTTCGATACAGGGCCTCAGCCGCGGATATCACACTTCCCGTTTCAACAATCTTTACCAGCATTTTAAGTTGATCCAGCGTCATACTCACTCTTGATATAAATTTCCTATCAACATTATTGAAATAAAATATTTTTAATCTATCAAAAACGCAGGTAACCTTCGATCAGTTATTGAAAAAGAACAAACTTAAAGGTGTTCTCATTTTTCAAAAATGTTCGTGTTCATTTCCTTTTTAGTGGAGAAAAAATATGTTGAATAAAATTTTTGCAACCGGTTTGAGTTTCCTTGTCCTGTCAACCTCTGCCTTAGCCGCTCGTTATGATGTGGATCCGGTGCATTCACAGGTACATTTTACCATTCCTCACCTGGTCATGTTCAAGGTCAGGGGAACCTTCACGGATATGAGTGGTCAGGTTGAGGTGGACACCACCAAACAAACCATTACAGCCGTACAGGGAACCGTTAAATCCGCATCGATTGATACAAGGGAGTCCAAACGTGACGAACATTTAAGAAGTCCTGATTTTTTTGACACCGCCCAATATCCTGAAATTACTTTTGTCAGCAAGAAAATTACAGGCAAGGGAAGCAAAATCACAGTCGTTGGCGATTTAACCATCCATGGTGTTACAAAATCTGTTGAACTGAAAGGTTCTTATCTGGGTGCCAATAAAGACCCCTGGGGCAATGAACGAACCGGCTTTGAAGCTACGGGGAAAATCAACCGCAAAGATTTCGGACTCACCTGGAACAAAGCACTGGAAACAGGTGGATTTGTTGTCGGTGATGAAGTACAGATCGGTCTGGAAATTGAGGCCGTAAAACAAAAGTAATAAATCCGCTTTGAACCGCTGCTGGGGACCCGCCTCCGGAGGCTTGCCAATGAGCATTGGAAGGGCACCGGAGGTGTGTTATGGAACGGTTCAGACGAGACGTCCGCAACCAGATTAATCTTAAAAAACTTCCTACTGTAAATAATTTGGTGATGAAATCCTGTGGCCCGCCACGATGTCATCCCCGTGAAAACGGGGATCCAGGAGTGCGCCGATGGATTCCGTGTCAAGCACGGAATGACACCTTGCGATGGCTTGATTCGGTTGCCGTCACCAGAAAATTTACAGCAGGAAAAACTTCGGGTACTTGTCAATAAAAACATTCATCAACCTCAAGAGGATATCATGATTCTATTCAGTAAATTCAATTTAGGCCCTATAGAACTAAAAAATCGTTTGGTAATGGCACCCATGACACGCTCCAGAGCCATTGGCAATGTTCCCAATGAAATCATGGTGAAATACTATGAACTTCGAGCAGACGCAGGATTAATAATCACTGAAGGAACGGCTCCGTCCATCAATGGCCTTGGATATCCTCGTATTCCGGGAATTTATTCTGACGCACAGATTGAAGGGTGGGCACAAGTGACTAAAGCTGTGCATAAAAAGGGTGGTAAAATTTTTTTACAGATAATGCACACCGGACGTATTTCACACCCTGATAATATGGCTGAAGGTGCCAAAGTACTTGCTCCGTCGGCAATTAAAGCGGCTGGAGAGATGTATACTGATGCGAAGGGATTGCAGACACATCCGGTACCTAAAGAAATGACAACCGCCGATATTGAACAGACACAGCAGGAATTTGTCCAGGCGGCCAGGAATGCCATCAAGGCAGGTTTTGACGGTGTTGAACTTCATGGCGCTAACGGCTATCTGATAGACCAATTTATCAATTCAGGATCCAACATCCGGACAGATCGCTATGGAGGATCGATTGAAAACCGTTCTCGATTTGCGATTGAAACAGCCGCCAAAGTTGCCAGTGCTATTGGCGCCGAGCGAACAAGCATTCGTCTTTCCCCCTATGGTGTCTACAATGACATGGTCATCTTTGAGGACGTAGAACAGACCTATGAATATCTTGCTCTTGAATTGGGTAAGCTGAAATTGGCCTACATTCACATTGTTGATCATTCTTCACAGGGAGCACCTGCTGTTCCTGATTCCATCAAAAGCAAAATCAGGAACGTTTTTGGCAGAACCATCATTGCCAGTGGAGGATTGAATAAAGAAAAAGCGGAGCAAATCCTGGAACTCAATAAAGCGGAACTTACGGCATTCGGTCAATTATTCCTGTCTAACCCTGATTTGGTTCATCGGCTTAAAAACAATCTCGAATTGAACACAACGGATTACTCAACGCTGTTCACTCCCGGAGAAAAGGGATATCTGGATTACCCGTTATCGAAATAGGGGCAATTCCCTTTCTTTGCCGGTGTGCATCTTTTCGCGTCAGATGGTTTTCCAGGTGCGATTAGATGCTACGTGAGCAGCGATTCGAGAGAGACTAAGATATTACGTTTCCAGAGCGGCGTAAGTGGATTTCAACAAGTGCTGAAACGCCTCCAGAGCGGTTTGGGTGCGTTGAGAATCAGGATCATAACGCAAGGCAGTTTTCCAGGCGGGAATTATTTCCTGATAACGGTGTAATTGTGCCAGCAGTTTTCCCCGTAAAAGATGAAATTCTGCCTGAGCACTGAACCATTCAAGGGCCTGATCAACCAGACGCAGAGCTTCATGCCAGTGTTCCTGACGAGCCGCTATCACCGCCTGGTTATAAAAAAATACCGCGTTATTACGAATTTGAAGCAATGGTGTCAGATCACACTGGCAACGGGTGCAAACCGGTTTTCCCCGATAAGGCGCATGACACACGGGACACTTCATGTGTTGCCTTCCAGATAATATAACACGTCCGCGATCTCCTCACCCAAACGGTTTATTTCAGACTCATTTTGATCTTGAATCGCCTCAATCCATTCGTCCAACAGATCATCCAGATCGTTAGCCTCGGCATCATCCTGTATGCGTTCCAGTTGTAACCGGGCCCGATCATACAGTGTTTGTTGTGCTTCTGAAAATGGCATATCCGCTTCTTCATCCAGGCCCTCATCTTTGAGTTCTTCATCGCCATCGTAATGGTTTTCCCACAGTTCTTCGAGTTTTTCCTGCACGTTTTTCAGTTGTGGTGCTGAGATCTCACTGTTGTTTTTTGAAATGGAAAGCTTCTGTTGCTTGCCGGATGTCCGATCTTGAGCTGTTACAGTCAAAATCCCATTCACATCAAAATCAAAATGGACTTCAATCTGCAAAGTATGGGCTGGCGCGGGAGGCAAATCTTCAATCCACATTTCGCCCAGACAGATATTGTAATCCACAAGGAATTGCTCCCCCTGATAGATCGCAACCTCTATTCTGGACATATCATCATTCGGATTGGAATAAATCTGGGAACGAGAGACCGGCACCACCGTGTTGCGTGGAATAATCACGCTGAATAAATTGGGAATCATGAATCCCTCAGGTCCGAGTCCAATCGTTGCGACACCAAGGGAATAAGGGGTCACATCCACCAGAATGGAATCAATCTGATCCCCGGACAGAATACCCGCTTGATAGGCGGCGCCCATGGCCACACACAAATCCGGGTCAATTTCATCATAGAGCGTTTTGCCCAAATGCGCGGTCAACATGTCACGCAGTAACGGAATCCGTGTGGAACCGCCCGCCAGAATCACCCGATCCAGATCAGCCGCTTCCAGATTGGCGTCGGACATCGCCTGATCAACACATTCCAGCGTTGATTTGAGCAACGACTCAATCTGAGCGTCAAAATCCTTCCGGCTGATGGTTGTGGAAAGATGCAGGGCTTCATTCCCTTTTTTGGAAAGAAATTCCTCTTTCACATCGACAAACCCATAACTGGAAAGCTGGATTTTTGTTTTTTCTGCGGCACGCAGGAGCCGGGCCATGGCACGGGTGTCATTGCGCAAATCCACTTTATGTTTTTTCTCAAATTCCTGAACCAGCAAATTCTGAAGTTTACGGTCAAAATCATCGCCACCCAACATGTTATTGCCATGACTTGAGAGCACTTCGGTGATACCGCCTGAAATTTCTACAATGGAGACATCGAGCGTTCCTCCACCCAAATCGTAAACCAGAACTTTTTCCGGCACAGAGGATTGGAGGTTATAAACCAGGGCCGCGGCGGTGGGTTCATTGATGATGCGCAACACCTCAAACCCTGCCATCTCACCGGCCTGCTTGGTTGCCTGCCTCTGAGCATCACTGAAATAGGCCGGAACCGTAATGACGGCTTTATCCACAGGTTCCTTGAGCACTGTTTCGGCCCGTTCCTTGAGTTTTTTCAGAATGATCGCTGAAATTTCTGATGGTGAAAATGTTTTGTCATTCAAATGAAACTGATGATCGGTGCCCATTTTCCGTTTGACAGACATCACCGTCGCATCAGGGTTGATCACATATTGATTGTAAGCTTCTTTCCCAACCAGCAGATTTCCTTCCGCGGAAAGTCCCACCACCGAGGGTAACAATTTTTCTCCCGAGGCATCCGCCAGAACCTTGGCTTTTCCATCTTCCAAAACAGCGACAACCGAGTTAGTGGTTCCCAAATCAATTCCAATAATTTTTGCCATAAATCTATCCTTAATTCATTGTTTTTTGTTTAACAGTAACGACCACCTCACTCAGTCGAAAAATCTGACCTTTCCAGCGATATCCCCGCAAAACCCGGGAATAAACCTTGTTGGCCTCATCGTCATCCTGCACACTGTGCTGATCAACCGCAGTCATGGTTGAAGGATCAAATTTTTCTCCTACGGTTTCATAGGGTTCCACTTCATGGTTGGCCATCAGGTTCCACAGTCGTTCCCTGATCAGTTCCAGTCCATGTACTCCACTCTCAAGGATTTTCCCAATATTTTCATTTCCTCCGAAATGCCACCACTTGTGGTCCTCGTGACTGGACGTTTTCCAGTGATCAATCGCATAATCCAGACTATCCACAGCGGCTATGAGTTCCTTGAACAGTGTTTTGAATTCCTGCTCCTTCCTGGACTCCAGTTGCCCCGATAGTGTCTTTTCTAGTTCAACAAATTTTTGCTGGTGAGTGATTTCCTCCGCCTCCAGGCGTTGGCGCAGGGTATCCACCAGTTCAATTGATTTGTTAAGGGTTGACAGCGTAGTATTCTGAGCTTTAGTCTGTTGCTTGACTTCTTGTTTGAGCGCCAGCCATTCTCCGGTGATTTTGAAAAAATCAAATTTTTCCACTTCAATTTCAGGAATAGCGGCGTTGCTGTCAAATTCCATGAGCGCATCATTGATCTGAATCGCATCCTGAAAATTCTGAAAGGCCTCCAGATTCCCAACTGAAACCGTGTATGATTTTGGGGGCGTAGCTTCTTCCTGATGGAAAGGAAGAGCCTGTGGCGATTCCTCAACTGTAACGGTAGGGGGCGTTGAAGTTTCGGCCTCTTCAGGTTGCGATGGTGCTTGAGCGTGCGTGTCTTCCTGAATGAAAGGGAGTGCTTCGGGCGATGTCTCACCTTTAGAGAAAAATGACTTAAACAAAGATGTCACGGCTACTCGTTTAACACGAGTTTCTGTCGCTGACTTGATCCTCGCATCCGATTTCATCCGCGGAAAAGTTAAATGTTTATCCATAAAGCACAACCAAGGACCATTAAAAAAATAACTTTGAAAGGTACAACTTATTCTATTGCCGTTTCTAAAAGGTGAGTTGAATGAGTTTTTCCAGACTTAATTTTATCTGTTTTTGCTGTGCCTCACGTAAGGTGTCAAACGGAGATAGCAATGTAGGACCTTCAACTTTAAGTTGACGGAATTGTTTCTTTTGTCCGCCGCCCTGTTTGCTCATTTTGAGGGCTTCTTCGTAAGCTTTGCGGATTTCCTTAAATTTTTCAGGATGCTTATCCGGTGTGTAAATTTTGATTTTGTCAAAATAAGCCTGTTTAATTTTAGCGGCATCCGCATCGGTGCTGATTTCCAACAAGTCAAATGGATCTTGTTCCATAAAATTTCCTTAATCAAAAATTATTTTATTTTTTCTGGACTTTGAAAATTTCGAGGTATCATCTCGAAAGAATGTGAGAGATCTGTCGTAATATCAAAGAGTTAATATTTTTCCCATCGGCCGGAATGACACATCGTGAGATTAATAATCTCAGTGGCTTACGATAAAATGTTCAAAGTCCGGCTTTTTTATCCGCAATTAATCTTTCTATCATCCGGATCAATTGGCGAGGGGCTTTCAATTTGCGCACGGTCTTCAACGCTTCCTCAGGGTTTATCAGGATGCAGGCCATAAACGCTGTCATAAATTGATCATCATGAGTGACCTCATGATTTTCTGTGGCTTCCAAAAGCAGATTTTCCAAAGAAGGTAACTCGCCACCATACAGATTGCTGAGCAATTTACTGAAATTTTTTGCGGATAATTCATCCTCATAGGACATTTCATAATCGTCCTCATCGAAATCATCGTCGTCATCGTCGTCCTCATCGTCATCATAATCATCTTCATCGAAGTATTCCTCGAAATCGCGATAATCATCCTCAAGTTTCGACAAATCCTCCTCGCGGTGAATGAGTTCAATCGTTTTCTGATCCTGAAGCCTGCGTGCCAATTCCAAAGCACGTTCACGATATGGTGTTGTACTCTGAAATTGTTCAAAAGCGGTCGAACAAGCCCAGAGGAGTCCAGGATTTTCCGGATCTTTTTTTAATGCGTCACGCAAAAATTCATCCAACACAAAACCCCTCTCAAAAATCAGCCAGAAACTTTGCAGATCAATCAGTGTCTGGGTTTGATCATCACTTTGTGACAATAATTCCTGGACTTGTTCCAGCAATTTCTTTTCCTTATGAACGCCATGGATTTGTACTATCGCCAGTTTTGCCTGAAATTGTTGTTTGGCCTGCACCTTGAGTTGATCCCAAACAAATTTAACCAGTTTTTTATTTTGCGGTGTCTGTTTCAACAGTTTCAATCCGATTGTAAAATATTTCAGACATTCAATTTGCTGTTTTTCATCAGAAAGACCGGAAATAAACTTCCGAAGTGTGTCCACCGTTAACGAAGTTTGATTCTCATCATTCTCATCATAATCCATCGAGTCGTTGAGCAGTCTTGCCGCCTCAAGCAGAAAGTTCTGTTCTTCTGTCAGATCATCCAGTTGCAATTCGATATAATCCCAATTGCTGGTTGAAAGTCCAAAATAGAGTTTGGTCTGAATCTGAAATGGAGTCTGCAGGATATCCCCCATTACAGCACCAAATTTTTGCCGTAGTTTCAGAAGCTTATCCAATTGATTTGTCTTCTCATAGACCTCTTTCAGATCCTCATAAAACATATGCCCCGCTTCTTTATTCTCAACATTCGGCGCCATAAGCCTTTCTGCTTCCGGATAATCTTTATCATACAACGCAAATTTGGCTTTCAATGCGATCACATGCAAAGCGTCTCCGGCATGTGCCTCGGCTTTTTTTAACTCTTTCCTGGCTTTTGAAACAGAGTCAGTCAATAAATAATACAACCCCAGATATCCCGCAATTTCACTCCGGGTAAACTCCAACTGATCCTGTGGCCATGCTTCAGGTTGTTGTTTTGCGTCCTGTGCCAGCACCTGTAATGTCTGATTGACCCATTTGGGATAGGATTTATATCGAAGCGGTGTCGTTAAACTGATGACATTCCTGTGAAGGTTCCAGTCCTCCGGAGCCAATTCCAGAGCGGTATTCCATAATTCTTCAGCACACTCGAAATCCTTTTGATGGGTGGCCTCTGTCGCGGCCATTCGATATAATACTTTTTTAAATTCATTAAATCCTGAAACGTTCGCATAACGGGATGTTGGTTGATCCTCTATCAAATGAGCCGTCTGGTGCGGACCATGCTTCTGGTAATATTTTTCGAGTTCCTTTATTTCCGGTCCGGAATATACCACATCACGCAAAAGATCTTTGGTCTCTACAGGATCAGCAGGTTCATTCCGTTGATGCGACAGATGCAAAAACAACCAGCTTCTGACCGTGCCTTTTTTTAACAAAGCCAGTTGCTGAGGCTCTTCCAGGGGCGCCTGTTCCAGACTGCTGTAAACAATCCAGGCCAAGGCTTTCTGTTTTTGTGCTTCAGAGGTTGCCAAACTTTCCATACGCTGAAAACAGGAAACGGCTTCCGCATAGCGTTGATCCTTCAACGCGATCACGCCCTGAGTCCATGCCAGGTCATCCTCAGTCAATAATTCCGGTTCCTCAAGAATCAATTTCCGGACGGCTTCATGCCGTTCCTGCAACAGCATGATTTTCAAAACGTTGAAATTCTGTTGAGGCGGCAATTTTCTATCGGCAAAAACCGGTTCCAGAATCAATAAGGCTTCTTTCAGATTATTTTTCAGGACATAACAGTCAGCCAACCAGTAAGATACTTCCTGAAATTCGGGGTATTCCTGCTTTAATTTTTTGAAGATGTCGATGGCATCCCCATACAGGTGATGCTCCATTTTTTGTGTTCCGTCCAGAATCAGAACTTCCCGCTTTTCCTTCCTTAAATCAGCCTTGGGATTACACAACCGGATAAATTCCAGGTTCTGATATGCCTGTTTTACATTTCCGGCTTCCAAGTCCTTTTGAAACAACTGACGAAAATGAGGTTCCTGGTCTGGTCTGCACTTTTTCTGGACAAATTCCTTACGTTGTTTTTTAGTCTTTTTCATGAGAATCAGGGGGAAAATTATTGAAAGATGTGCTTAAGCGGAAAAAATTTTGAGGAAAATAGCATCGGAGATAAGAGTAGTCAAAAGTTTATTTAAGAATCTGAAACCCGTAAACAATGTAGGGGCGACCGGCTGGTCGCCCACGGTATTCCTGTTTTTTCCTGATTTATCCCAACGATTTTGAGACGGTTTCATACACATCCGGTGACAGCGGTTGCTTTTTCAGAATGCGCTCCAGTTGCTCCTTCATCAATTGCTGACGAACCGGTTCATGACGACGCCATTGGGTCAGCGGAGTCACCATGCGTGACGCGATTTGCGGATTGAATTCCTCGATTTTCAGGATCGCGTCCCCCAGAAATTCATATGATTTTCCGGTTTCCACATGAAAATGAAAGGGGTTGAGGTTGCAGAACGTTCCGATCAACGCCCGGACTTTGTTGGGATTGGTCCATTCAAAAGAGGGATGTTCCAAAAGTTTTCTCACGTCCATCGGCGTTGACGACAGATCCGACAGGGCTTGAACGGCCAGCCATTTGTCAATCACCAGACTGTCATGCCGGTAGGTCTCATAAAAATGTTTCAAGGCCGTGTCTCGCTCTACACAATCAATGTGGTTGAGCGTTTTCAGCGCGGCAAGTCGATCGGTCATCCCCCGGCTGTTCCTGTATTGAATCAATGCCAGATCGCGGATTTTTTGTGTTTCGATCCGACCGAGCCAGGACAGACACAGGTTTCTGAATTCACGACGGCTCATGGCCTGCTGATCGAGTGAATAAGCTCCGGTGTCCGCATGGGATTCATACGCTCGCAACCAATCCTGTTCCAGGGCTTCCGCAACAGTTTTCCCCAGAAACAGTCGTACTTGATGGACGGCTGGAATATCAGGAACCAGCATCTGATCGCCAAGATAGGTTTCAGACGGCAGGGTAAGCATTTGTGACAACAACGACCTTTCTGTAGCGGAATTCAACAGTTTCCGGATGTTTTCAGCAAATGACGGGTCCAGGTTCAACGCGATACCATGCTGAACCTTGTCCACCAGTTTCAGAATGTGCCTGATCATCCATTGCTGGCAGGCTTCCCAACGGTTGAAGCCGTCCTGTTCGTGCTGAATCAGAAATTCAAGATCCTGATCAGAATAATCATCAAGCAGTCTGACTGGAGCGGAAAAGCCTCGAAACAATGAGGGAACAGGCTGTGACGGAACCTGCCTGAAACAAAAAGTTTCCTTGGCCTGAGTCAGATGCAGGGTCCGGGTGGTTGCGCCATCCCCGGCGGATTCATGTTCCAGTATCAGCGGAATTTCCTTGCCGGTGGAATCAAGCAGGGCTGTGGTCATGGGAATATGCATGGGCGGTTTGTTGCTTTGTCCCGGTGTCGGTGGACAATACTGAGTGACGTTCAAAACATAGGTCTGCCGTTTCGCGTTGTATTGCCCTTTTGCGGTGATTCGGGGGGTTCCCGCCCGACTGTACCATAAGCGGAACTGATCCAGCCGGAGCTGATTGGCGTCTTCCATCGCTTTTACAAAATCATCGGTTGTCACAGCCTGGCCGTCATGCCGTTGGAAGTATAGATCCATGCCCTTGCGGAAGCCCTCCCTGCCGAGCATGTTGGACATCATGCGGATCACTTCCGCACCTTTGTTATACACGGTGACAGTGTAGAAATTGTTGATTTCCATGTATGATTCCGGACGAACTGGATGCGCCATCGGACCGGAATCTTCCCTGAACTGATGATTTCGCAGAAGATTGACATCCTGAATCCGTTTGACCGCGGAACCTGTCATCGCCAGTGTGAATTCCTGATCACGGAACACGGTGAGGCCTTCCTTCAGACTGAGCTGAAACCAGTCCCGGCAGGTCACACGGTTGCCGGTCCAGTTATGAAAATATTCATGGCCGATGACAGACTGGATGGCGATATAATCCTCATCGGTGGCAGTTTCGGGTTTTGCCAGCACATATTTGCAGTTGAACACGTTCAGTCCCTTGTTTTCCATGGCGCCCATATTGAAATGGCTCACGGCGACAATCATGTAACTATCCAGATCATATTCCAGACCAAAGGTGTCTTCATCCCATTTCATGGCTTGTTTCAAGGATCGCATCGCATGGTCACACTGATCCAGATTTTCCTGTTCCACATAAATTTCCAGGGCGACTTCCCGGCCTGAACGGGTGACAAACCGGTCCTTGACACATCCCAGATCTCCGGCGACCAGCGCGAACAGATAGCAAGGTTTGCGGAACGGATCGTTCCAGGTCACACGATGCCGGTTATCAGGCAGATTCTCATGGTTCACACAATTTCCGTTTGACAGCAGAACAGGATATTTTTGCGCGTCAGCCTCGATGGTTGTGGAAAACAACGCCATCACATCCGGACGATCAGGGAACCAGGTAATTCGCCGGAAACCTTCGGCTTCGCATTGGGTACAGAACATGGAATTGGATTGATACAAGCCTTCCAGCGAATGATTGATTTCCGGATGGATCCGGCTCTGGATGGTCAGTACAAAGGAATCTGGAACGGTGGCAATGGTCATGGTTTCCTCATCCACCACATAGGCCTCAGGGGGAAGTTCCAGTTCATTCAGCCTGAGCGAGACCAGTTCCATCTGTCGGCCATCGAGAACCAGGGCTCGTGAAGTTGAGCGGGTTTCAGGATTACGGTTCATCTTCATGGTTGAGGTAACAAGGGTGGCGTCTTCCCGTAAATCAAACACCAGATCAATGGTATCCACGAGCCAGGCGGGCGGGGCGTAATCCTTGAGAAGAAAAGTTTTGGGAGATGCTGAAGTCATAAAAACCCGTGAAATGAGAATGAATAAAACAGGAGCGATGATCCTGAGCTTTGACAAAAGAATTGTTCTTTTGCAAGGGATGACGCTACGCTTCTGACAGGGGATAGACGGAATAAATTTCCAGATGACAGAATGAGAAAAAAAATAAAGAAAGGAAAGGCATTTATGGGAAAAGTGGTGGTGAAAAATGTTCTTTTGAGGAATCAACGGGATGAAATTCTTCTGACAGAAGGCTTCGGCTCCAAAGTTCGTGAGTTAAGACTGGAGATGATCGCCGATACTGGTGCTGTCGCGGTGAGTTTGCCTCAATCGTTGGTGGATCAACTGGGATTACCTTTTGAGAGAGATGTCAATATCACCACGTCTCGAGGAGAGAAACACCCCACCAAACTTTACGGGGGCTTGATGGTGTATATCGGTGACCGCAAAGCCTATACCCAATGTCTTGCCAAACCGGAAGATGCTCCGTTAATTCTGGGGCAACTGGTGTTTGAACAAATTGATTACGTGGTAGATTGTAAAAATCAGATGATTTATCCCAACCCCAAAGAGACGGATGGCATCATGCTGTTTGAAGATTTTTCCTGCCAATAATCCGTAGAGACGTGTTTGAAACCCGTCTCTACATGATTTGCCAGGACATCATTCGGCCTCCAGATCGGCCAGTTCCCTGATTTGTTTGAATACTACATCCACCAGATCATTTCGCTGTTCAATTGTGTATTGCGAGGCATCCACCGGCGTTCCGATGTGGACTTCAACATGACGATCAGTTTCCACATTGATGGATTTTGCCGGCCACACCTCCCGACAACCACGTATTCCGACCGGAATGATGGTGGCTCCAGTCTGCAAGGCCAGAATAAACCCACCTTTTTTGAATTTCTGGAGTTTGCCTGAACGGGTACGGGTGCCTTCAGGCGCAACCCAGACGATGATCCCAGCCTTCATTTTTCCGCTGGCATATTCTAAATCTTTCCTGGCTTGCTCTCTGTTTTTTCGGTCAATCGGAATGATTTCACCGGCATACATCCCGCGTCCCCAAATAGGAATGCTGAACAATTCTTTTTTGGCCATCATCCTGATGCTTCCAGGCAAGGCCACAAACAACAACGGAATGTCAAAATGAGAGGCGTGGTTGCTCATGATGATATAAGACTTTCCCGGTTCATAGTTCACAGAGCCATACACGGTATAAGTCAACCGTACAAAATCAAGAATGCTTTGCGCCCATTGCCGGACCCTCCGGTCATTGGTCTCACGGTCAATGGGAACTTTCCAGGAGTTGATGATGGTGAGGATGGACACCCTGATTGTCACAAAAATCGTTTTGATCCAGACCAGCCACCATTGGAGTGTTTTATAATTTATTGTCATGCGGTTCCTTTTTGATGGTGTGAATCATGTAGGGGCGACCGGCGGGTCGCCCTTACGTTTGAAGGTGTGAGATTTTTAACATAAAAAAATAATTGATTCAATGCCGGTAACGCAAAGATTGAATTATTTAATTTTTTCAAAAAAAAATAGAAATGATCCCTTGACAATCCCGCATAAGGTTTGTCATACCACATATTGTGTACTCAACCTCACTTAATTGAATGGAGAAATTATGCTGAAAAACATGAAATTGGGACTCAAGATAGGCTTGGGATTTGGAATGGTGATCATGCTTTCCGTAGCACTCGGAGGCGTGGCGGTGTGGAACATGAACTCGGTAGTGGATCGCGCGCAGGTGCTGGCGGATGGTTATGCGCCCGAAGTTGCGGTGGCCAATCAGGTGGAACGAAACGCCTGGCAGACACGTATCACCATGCGGGAATACCTGCTGGGTTTTAACCCGGAATATCTGAAAAAAGCCAGAGACAACATCAGTCTGGTGTTCAAGAATCTGGATGAGGCCCAGGAACTTGCGAGGAAAGAAACCTACCTGGTCAAACTCAGGGAACAGGCAACGACCGCCTACAATGAAACCAAAAATTATGAAAACGGCATGAACGACGCTGAAAAAGCCATCAATACCATCCTCGAAGTCAGAACCCGGCAGGATGCCGCCGCCGCGGATTTCATGAAAAACTGCAACGACTATCTGGAAACCCAGAACACGGCGGCCTTTGCCTCCGCTAACAAAAACGACATGAACGATGTGACGGAACGTATCCGGAAAAACATTCATATCAACAATGTCATTGATCTGGGGAACGCTGTCCGGCTGGCGAACGCCAATGGGCAACTGATGGACAATGAAACGCTGATCACCAATGTCATGGGGAATTTCGACAAGATCGAAGACGAACTGCGCAAACTGGACCCCATCACCAGAAATACGGAAAACATCCGGCAAATCGCCAATATCCGCAAATCAGGCGCTGAATACAAAAAAGCTATGCAGGAATTGCTGGTGGCCATGGTCAAAGTGGATGAACTGCGAGACAGCATGATGCAGGAAGGAATCAAGGTGATCGGTGCCGCTTCCTCGACCTCCGATGCCGGGATTCATGAAACCAATAACATTGCTGATGAAGCCTATGCCAACCTGAAATCCGCCGCCAGCACAGTCATCATCGGTCTGGTGGTTGCGGTCATCATTGGCCTGCTGATCGCGATCTTCCTGACCCGTCTGGTCACTGTGCCCATCTTTGCCGGTGTCAAATTTGCCACCGATTTGTCCAAAGGGGATCTGACCACACAACTGGATGTGCATCAGGGCGATGAAATCGGACAACTGGCTGACGCGATGCGTGAAATGGCAACCCAGTTGAAAGATATTGTGGGGACAGTCAAATCCGCTTCCGATAATGTGTCTTCAGGCAGTCAGGAACTCAGTAGTTCAGCACAGGGACTGTCTCAGGGAGCCACGGAGCAGGCCGCGTCTGTGGAAGAAGTCTCTTCCTCCATGGAGCAGATGAGTGCCAACATTCAGCAAAACGCTGACAATGCCCAACAAACTGATAAAATTGCCACCAAAGCTTCGACTGATGCTCTGGAAAGTGGAAATGCCGTGACCAAAGCGGTGGGCGCCATGAAAGAAATCGCCAGCAAAATTTCCATCATTGAAGAAATCGCACGCCAAACCAACCTGCTGGCCTTGAACGCGGCCATTGAAGCGGCGCGGGCCGGTGAGCACGGAAAAGGTTTCGCGGTGGTCGCTTCGGAAGTCAGAAAACTGGCGGAACGCAGTCAGTCCGCGGCAGGAGAAATCACCAAACTGTCACAATCCAGCACAGCGATTTCAGAACAGGCTGGTGAAATGCTGACTCAATTGGTGCCAGACATTCAGAAAACAGCGGAACTGGTCCAGGAAATCAACGCTTCCAGCAATGAACAACGCTCTGGGGCGGAACAAATCAATCAGGCGATTCAGCAGTTGGACCGTGTGGTTCAGCAAAACGCTTCGGCGTCGGAACAAATGGCCTCCACCGCTGAAGAATTGTCTTCTCAGGCAGTTCAACTTCAGGAAGCCATGTCCTTTTTCAGACTGGATGAACGCGGGTCCAGAAAGCCCGCGGCCAAAACCGTCGCTAAAAAACCTCAAACGCAGATTGCGCATATTCCTCCCAAATCAAAACCGCTTGCCATTCCGGCTAAAACACACAAGGCGGCGCCACCCGCGGAGACTGGCGGTAGCAAGGGTAGTGGAATTCAACTGAATCTGCATGATGACACGGATGATCACGAATTTGAGCGCTTCTAAGGAGAGGATTATGACTGAAGATATAACACAAACACAATACCTGACGTTTGTTCTGGACAGTGAGGAATTCGCTCTGGAGATTGGCAAGGTCAGGGAAGTGCTGGAAGTGACCAGTATCACCAAAGTTCCGCAAATGCCGGGATTTATGTGCGGAGTGATCAATTTGCGCGGCAGTGTTGTGCCGGTGATCGACATGCGGATGAAATTTGGTCTGCATCAGACCGAAATGACGGTCAACACCTGCATCATCATTGTGGAAATCCTGATCGGAAAAGAACGAACCATCATTGGGGCCATGGTGGATTCGGTCAAGGAAGTGATGGAAATCGAACCGTCACAAATCCAGCCACCGCCGAAGATTGGCACAAAACTGGATACGGAGTTCATCAAGGGCATGGGCAAACACAACGAGGGCTTCCTGATTCTTCTGGATATCGACCGCGTCTTCTCAGTGGATGAACTCAGCATGGTTTCCGGACTCTCCGGCGCTGATGCTGAAATGGTGATGTAGTCCGATTCATGCTCATGATTTATTGTCACATCCCCCACCCCCCTTCAAAGGGGGATTTATTCTGAAAGCGACAATAAAATGTTCCTTTGAAAATTAAATTATTCTGGAAGTGACAACTTATTCCCCCTTTGAAGGGGGTTGGGGGATGTAAGGCTCAGAACCACATCCCCCTAACCCCCTTGAACCAAGGGGGAATCGATACTCTGTCCATTATTTCAGGCAATCGCCTCATGGGAAAAAACATTATTCCTTATAACCCCAAACTCAAAGAGTTCGCAAAGGAACTAAGAAAAAACAGTACTCTTTCCGAAGTGTTGTTGTGGAGTCGCCTGAAATCCAGACAAATGCGAGGTTATACCTTTAATCGTCAAAAACCATTGGATCAATACATTGTTGATTTTTATTGTAAACCATTGAATCTCGTCATTGAAATTGATGGATGGAGTCATGACGAAAAATACAACTCCGATATGAGACGACAGAAACACCTGGAATCTTTCGGGTTACATATTCTTCGATTTCATGATCATACTGTTAAAGAAAATATTGAGAATGTGTTAATGGCGATTGATGGATGGATTCAACAAACGGAAAAAACATCACACTAACGCCTAAAGGCAATTGATACTGTCTTTCAGTCTAATCCCCTTCAAGACAATGTTCATATCAAAAAAATCCAAGGAGCGAAATGCACAGATTTATCAGCCTGACTGTCGAGTCTGCCATGACGACAGATGTTCGAGGAATCACCCTTGAAACTTCATTGAAAGAAATTGGACAAATTTTTGAGGAAACAGGTTTTCATATGCTACCTGTCCTTGAAGGAAAGCATCTTTTAGGGGTGGTGAGTGAATATGACTTTTTAAGAGCGTTTATCTTTTCCAATCTCAGCCCTGTTCCGCATTATGAGCGTTTGCTGGATAAAACAACCGCCCATATTTATAACGCTGATCCCTTGACAGTGTCGCCCTCCCAACCGTTGAGCAGAGTGCTTCAGATGATTGTTGAATCTCAAGCACGGAGTTTTCCGGTGGTGAATGCGGACCAGGAAATTCTGGGCATCATTTCACGGCATGATGTGGTGGTGCGCCTGATGCCTGAATATCAGAATTTATCCCTGCTGTAAATAATTTGGTGATGAAATCCTGTGGCCCGCCACGATGTCATCCCCGTGAAAACGGGGATCCAGGAGTGCGCCGATGGATTCCGTGTCAAGCACGGAATGACACCGTGCGAGGACTTGAAGCGGTTGCCGTCACCAGAAAATTTACAGCAACAATTTATCCTGATCGGAGATTTTTGTGAAAACAGGCTTGTATCTGGATTCTGTGTTTTTGCGACATGAAACAGGATTATACCATCCGGAACGAGCCATGCGTCTTACCAGTGTGGAAGAACGACTGAAACAGGATCCGGGACTCAAAGGCTTTGAACTCAGAAAAGCGAGAAAAGCTGAACGCTGGGAAATCGCCCTGCTGCATGCGCCCCACTATATTGAACAATTCGCCTCCGCAACCTGGTGGGGACAGAAATGGTTTGGCAGTGAGGACTGTACTATTTCAGAAAACACCTATGAAGCGGCCTGCCATGCGGTAGGGTGTGTGATTGACGCTGTGACCGAAGTTGCGGCCAATCATCTCGATAACGCTTTTTGCGCGGTACGTCCACCCGGTCATCATGCGGAACGGAACAAGGCAATGGGTTTCTGTTTTTTTAACAATGTGGCCCTGGGAGCAGAATTTCTGGTCAGCCAACTGGGCTTCAAACGGGTGTTGATTTTTGATTTTGATGTGCATCATGGCAATGGCACCCAGCACTTGTTTGAAGAACGATCCGATGTGTTTTATGCCAGCATCCATCAGGACCCCAAAACATGCTATCCGGGAACAGGCTATGAAATTGAGCAGGGCAAGGGACCGGGGTTGGGATATACACTCAATTGTCCCATGCCACCGCATTCAGAGGATGTGGCGTATCTCGAAAAATTTGAAACGCGCCTGTTGCCGGCTTTTCATGAGTATAAACCCGATTTTGTCATGATTTCAGCGGGGTTTGATGCCCACAAGGATGATCCACTGGCCAACATAAACCTCAGTCGGCATTGTTTTGACACGTTTACGGTTGCCATGAAAAAAATCGCGGATCAATATGCAGGAGGAAAACTGGTGAGTGTGCTGGAAGGCGGATATTCGTTGAACGCACTGGCAGAATGTGTCAGTTCACATGTCACCATTCTCAAAGACGGTCCTTCCAGAATTCCCCATCCCAGTCTGAAAGAAATCATTCAGGAAGTCTGGAAACGCTGGCACACGCCTTCCAAAAAGAAAGCATGGATTTGAATCCCGTAGGGGCGACCCGCCGGTCGCCCGTACAACAATTCCGCCGATCACGCGAACAAATTTTGCAATAAAAATATAGATTTGAATTCCGTAGGGGCGACCCGCCGGTCGCCCGTACAACAATTCCGCCGATCGCCCGAACAAATTCTGCAATAAAAATATAGATTTGAATTCCGTAGGGGCGACCCGCCGGTCGCCCGTACAACAATTCCGCCGATCGCGCGAACAAATTTTGCAATAAAAATATAGATTTGAATTCCGTAGGGGCGACCCGCCGGTCGCCCGAACATCTAAGGTCAATATATCAACCGACCTGAGGATTGAGCGTGTAAGTTCCATGCCACTCCGCAATTTCCAGAACATGGCCCTTGGTCGCTTTTTCTGCGGTTTGTCCATTGAAGGCCCCAGACAATCCGAGGGAAGTGACATCCAGCGCATACACACGAAAAGTGTAATGATGAAGGCGTTCATCGTTCCATGGCGGGCATGGGCCGTCATAACCGCCATACACACCTTCCATATCATTGTCTCCGGTAAACCAGCCCGTGTAATCGTTAAATCCACAGACCCCATAGGGCGTTTTGCCAGTGTTTTTTCCACGGGCCGTGATGCCATTTGACACAGCACCTTCCGAGATTTCAGTGATATTGAGCGGGATATCGGCCAGAACCCAGTGATAAAAATCAACACGGGGAAGGTCTGCTGGAACGGTCATTCCTTCCTTGTTCACTTTGTCTCCCTGAGATGGAACATCCTTGTCCACCAGAATGAGCAGAAATGATTTAGTTCCCGCAGGAATTTCGGACCAATGGACTCCGGGATTCAGATTGTCTGACATTGCGACATGATTTTTCGGATCCTTGACACAAAACGCGAATTTACCGGGAATTGGTGAGCCATTGGCAAATCCTGAAACTTCAATTTTCATAAATGCTCCTGTTGGTGTGTGACGATTTTCATGAGATTCAAAACTATATGGAGGTGTTTTATTTGCCCCGGAGTCTGTGCTCTGAAAACAAATATGCGATCTTCTTTTATGAGGGAATTCAGGGATAAATGTCAATTGTTCAGCACATTTTTAAGCAGAATCCGTGGTCAGGCTTATAAAATGGAAAACAACTTGGAATATACTAAAATATTTTCTAGGATGCCATCCCTCATAACAAAGTTTTTCCTGCTGTAAATAATTTGGTGATGAAATCCTGTGGCCCTCCACGATGTCATCCCCGTGAAAACGGGGATCCAGGAGTGCGCCGATGGATTCCGTGTCAAGCACGGAATGACACCGTGCGATGGCTTGAATCGGTTGCCGTCACCAGAAAATTTACAGCAACAAGTTTTTAGAACCCGGAGGGGATTGTTCTTCCATTCATTGTTTGGCGTGTTCCTGATCACTGGCAATCCATTTATGAAATTTCTGCTCACTTGGCCCAGAGAGTTTTTATTCAGCAAAATCAGAATATCTATCCGGTTTCAATTACTGATCATGGTCACTCTGGTTGTCGTGATCACAGGATTCATTCTGGGGTGGGTGCTATTGCATCGAATTTATGGAGAATATTATGATCAGACCCTGCGCAACGGAAAACTCCTGCTGAATCATTATACGGAAAATGCCAAAGAACCGCTCTTGAATGATGATGTCCTCACCTTGAACACCTTGCTAAAAAACGCTGTGAACATTGAAGGCCTGCGGTATGCTGTCATTATTGACCGAAACAGGATCATTCGGGCCAAAGCCGGTATGATCGCTGAAGAGTTGGGGGCAAAACTTCCGGATGAAGAGATATTCAATGACTTCAAACAGGAAGGGGATCTGGAATATTATATCAAATCGTTGAAAGAGTTGCCTGTTCTGGCAATGTCCCAACCGGTCAAACTGAATAAAGTCAAGATCGGAGAAATTGCCCTGGGGCTGGATTTGCTGTGGATTCACCAGCAAATTGGTCAGTACACCATGGAATTGACAGGCATCGGTGTGTTGGGCCTGTGTCTGGGAGCACTCATGGCGTTCTGGGTTGCTGAACAGTTCTCAAGTCCGATCATCAAGCTTAAAAAAGTTGCCAACCGCATTGCTCATGGCAATTATGAAGTTGAGATCAACATCAGTGGAAGAGATGAGATTGGAAGTCTGGCACGCAGTTTTGATCAGATGCGACAGGCTGTCCAGTATAAAATCGAGGAACTTCAGACTCTGAATGAAGCTTACCAACGGTTTGTGCCTGAAGAATTTCTCAGGCTTCTGGGCCGCGAGAGCATTGTGAATGTATGGCTTGGCGATTGTATTGAAATGGATGTCACCATTGTTTTTACCGATATCCGATCTTTCACCAGCATGTCGGAGGGAATGACACCCCGGGAAAATTTCATGTTTCTTAATTCCTATCTGGCCATGATGGCACCGGAAATTCATAGACATCATGGGTTTATTGACAAATACATCGGCGACGCTATCATGGCCTTGTTTCCAGGCGGGGCGGATGATGCGGTTCAGGCGGTTCTGGCCATGAGAGCCGCCTTGAAAAATTGGAATCAGCATCGTCACAACCGGGGTTTGGTTCCCGTAGAAATCAGCACCGGGATTAATTCTGGAAAACTCATGCTGGGAACCATCGGCGAACCTCAAAGAATTGAAGGAACGGTTATTGGCGACGCGGTGAATCTGGCTTCTCGCATTGAAGGGATGAATCGAACGTTTCATACAAAAGTTTTATTGAGCGAATATACCTATGCTTCACTCACAGATTCTGCGTTCTGGTTGGTCCGCAGTGTGGACAAGGTGATCGTCCGTGGAAAAGAAAAACCTGTAAAATTGTTTGAGTTGTTTGAAGATGATCCTGTTGACATAAAAAAAATTAAAATTTTCACACTCAATACGTATGAGAAAGCAATTCAATTGTATGGCGAACAGGAATTTGAGTCAGCGTTGCAAATGTTTGAGGATTGCAACCGGAACTGCCCGGAAGATTCACTGTTCCCGATGTATATTGAACGTTGCCGATGGTTGATGGATCATCCTCCGGGACCAAACTGGAATGGCGTGTTTCTACATTAAATGACTTCATTCCAACTGAACTCTATAAAAAATATATAGGGTAGACATCAAAACAATTATTTGATACCCAATACCAGTGACCAATTGAATCATCTGGGGCAATATTTTAAAAAGGAGATTATGGCAGTTGATAATCTGGCAAAGAAAATTGGCGTTAACCTTGAAAATCTGATCACTGTGGACATCTTTGACAAGATCGCGGTTGAAGTCAAAAGTCGTCTGGACGCAGCACATAATACAAATTCCGGATTTTTAGGAAATCTGCTTAAAAAGAAAAACGTAAACAAAGCGGTGACAGGTGAATCTGTTGGAAATAACAGCGCCATGGGCAAAAGCCGGGTCGCGATCCTGACCAAAGACCCGCTGAACATGCAGGCCAGACTGGATCTGATTTCACCTTATGTACGGCAAGAGACAACTGTCACACGAGATACGCTGAAGGAAGTGTATATCAATGCCTTATTTTGCCTTTCACTGGGTAAAATCACGTCTGATTGTATCAATTTCGCCTTGATTGCCCAGAAAAACTATCTCACCAAACTCAAGATTGATATCACTGAAGAGGGCAAAAAGTTGATGGCCCGCATGGATGATTTCGGCCCTGGAAAACCTGAAGGTCAGATCTTGAGAAAACAATACAAGGAACGGGTAGAATGCATCAACTTTATCAATGACTGCCTGAGAATTCTTCCTAACAGACGGGTGGCCAACGATCTGAATTTTGATCTTACCCAGTTGATGACGGCCACAGAAGAGGAGCTTAAAAAACAAGCGGCCGCAACCAAAAAAGATCCGGCTCATGAAATCAATGAAGTGTTGAAAGGAACCGCTGTTCTGCCACCATTGGAAGACAAGATCCTGGAACTGACCAATATTGCCAGAGGCAAATTTCCCACTCGCCCGATTGGCTTTATTTATCAGGCTAAAATCTACCGGATCAATGCCTTGATCGCTGAGGCCGGTTTCATGAAAGAAAAAAAATCACCCAGCGGAGAAGTGAATCCGGATAAACTGCACCAGTCGGCAAAGTCAGAAATTAAAAAAGCCATGACCAGCATCACCAATGCTGTTGGAAAACTTCCGGATAACCCCAAAGACTTTATTGATCAGGCGTGTGTTGAAGAATACGCCATCCTGATTTTTGAGTTCAACCGAATGATTCCCAGTGCCAATATTCTGGAGCATTTGAAAAGAGCTGTGGTGTTGCTCAGTAAAATTATTTCCGCGGAAAACCGTTCCTCAGTTGAGGAACTGCAATCCAGAATGAATAAAATGATTGAAGACAGGAGTTCTTCTGGTTTGAAATTAAGTTCTGAGGGAGAAGAGGATAGCTCTGAGTAACTCAATGTTGCTCAGTTATTTCGGGACTCAATAAAGAATAAGGGCGAGACATTATTGAGGCGACCCATATCAACACAGCATTGCTGGAAGTGATGAAATCCCTTTTGGAAGCGATCGGACAATTCATAGCGGAGATTTTCCAGATAGAACAGGCAATCGTTCACAGTGGGGAAAATTCCAGAGAAATATGTCTCGGCAATCTCCTGATAATGCTGTCGGGAAAGTTCTCTGGATACAAGCAAAGTCTTCGCGATGTGATCCACGATTTCCGGGAACTCCTGATAAACCGTTCGCCGAACCACCCACAACGCAAACACAAAGGGCAAACCTGTCTTTTGTTTCCATAAATCAGAAAGATCATAGGCATAGCGGAATTCGGGATAGTAATATTTCCTGATGGCCGAATCTCCTATGAGAAGTTCTCCATCCAGCTCACTCGAAGGGGGCCGATTGCCTTCAATAAAAGTCAATGACTCCTCATGTTCTTTCAGCAGATACCGTGCCAGTTGAACCGATGTGTATGATTCTGAAGTCAGGTAGATCTTTCCCTGAATCTGATCCAGTGGATAATTGCTGAACAGGTAAATCGAATTCACAGGTCCGTCCGCACTGATACTTAAATCAGGAAAAACATAATACCGTGAAGGATTCAGAGCGTATTCAAAGGAGGAGATCACTGATATATCCAGTTCATCCTGATGGATTTTTTGATTCAGCGAGACAGGATTTCCATGAATCAACTGGCATGGCAGTGTGATTTTTCCCGATTTGATTCCATAATACACGGGTAGTGTGTTGAGATATTCGATGAATCCCATTCTTAGTTGCGTTGTTGTCATAACCCTTCTCTGATAAAAGTGGGCAGAACACCGATAATATCCACAGGCTTGAATCCTTCAGGTTCCTTCCAGCGACTTAAATCAAGATCCGGCAGTTCAGCTTCTGTGGGTATGGTCATCTTTTTCCTGATTTTTTCCAGGGGTGGAACGAGCGTTGCCGCATTGTCCATTTTTGGAGTTTCACGCAAAGCAGATACAGATGGCGTGATGATTGTCTCAGCAGTTTGAATGACTGGATTCGCTTGGCGTGATTCAGTGGATTGTGTCTCAAACGGATTGGTGGCCAATTCCAGAAAATCATCCAGTGATTCAGACTTCGTTTCCGAATCAGGTGTTAGCACGTTTTGATACTGATATAGTTTGAAATCCTCTGCGGAGGGTGTTTTTGTTTTACTGATTTTAATCAATGCCTGAAGTTTTCCGGCTATGGTTACCAGGGCCTGCGTCACAGGATGGCCCGCGTAAATCATATGCATGGGTTTAGCTCGCCGGATTGCATCCTGAACGGTGTTATCCTGGGGAATCATCCCCAGAATGTCCTCTTTCCCATTGATCTGCCGGATAAAGTTTTTTAAGGCTTCAGTCAGTTTTATGTTTTGAGATGAGCTTTGATTGATGATCAGGTATGGCCGGTGTGCCTTCATCACCTGGAGTGCGAGTTTTCTGGTTTCAGGATCAAGTTTTCCAGTATATTCCAGCAGATTCTTGACTGTTTCAAACTCCATGTTCTGCAAATCATGATGAATCAGATCATTTTGGATAAAAAATCTGGAAACATAATGCACAGTTGCCATTTTCACAAAGCGGGAAAGGTCAAAAATGGAGGTCGGCTCAGGGGTCCCGATGATGATCTGGATCTGTCCTTCCAAATAAAAATCAAGAATATCGCTGTGTGCTCCAGCACCAATATCCACCAGCACCACATCGGACTTGAGAGTGGTCAGGGCCTGGCAAATGCGAACCCTGTCAACAAATGACAATTGAGTGGTTGCCAGCGTTTTGCTGATGCCGGGAATCAGATTGAGTCTGGGGATATCCAGTAACTGGATCTCAAGAGCTTGAAGAGAACTGACCTGACCGGATAAAAAATCAGAGAGGGATTGGCGGGTTTTGTACAGTCCAAACATGATTTGCAGGTCTGATCCGCCGAGATCAAGATCAACCAGAGTGACCCTCAACCCGCCCTTGGCCAGCAGATAGGCCAGATTAGACAGGATGAAGGTTTTACCGACACCGCCTTTTCCTGAACCTACTGAAATGATGACTGGACCACGTTGTATCGACATATTTCAGCATAAGGCTGATGGTTGATGCTGGAATTGAGGCTCAACAAAATCCGCACAAGGCGGATTTTGAATCAGTTTCCTCCGGCAATGGAAGGAACAATCTGGATGCTATCGCCTTCAGTAACTTTAGTTTGGAGATTAGAAGCATAGCGAATGTCCTCATCATTGACATAAACATTGATAAAGCTTCGGATTTTACCATTCTCATCATACAGATGCTGTTTCAACGCACTATGTTTTTGACACAGTAGGTTGAAGGCTTCTTCAACGGTGGACGCACTCACTTCAATTTCATCGTGACTGTCCGTGTATTTCTGTAAAGCGGAAGGGATTTCAATAACTGCCATAATGACTCCTGTTAATAATGAAAAAAAGGGTGGGGGCGTACCAGTCTTTGCTCCTTGGAGAAAGACCCTTCATCCATGCGGACGAAACTTGAATATATTTAATAATCTTCCCAGAAACGTTCTTCCAGATATTTATCGCCATTGTCCGGAAAAATAGTCACAACCACATGCTCCGGATTTTCCATGGCCACACGATAGGCCGCATCCAGCGCCGCTCCGCAAGAAATACCAACCAGAATACCTTCCTCCCGGGCCAGTCGTTTGACACTGCGGTATGCGTCTTCGGTGCGGACAGTCATTTTTCTGTCAGCAAAGTTCTCATCATAAAACGCCGGGACAATGGAGCTTTCCATGTGTTTCATGCCTTCCAGTCCGTGAAACGGTGAATCTGGCTGAACTTCAATAACCTGAATGGCTGAATTTTGTGTCTTCAAATATCGGCTTGTTCCCATGAAAGTTCCTGAGGTGCCCAATCCCGCAAGAAAATGGGTGACTTGCCCCTTGGTTTGCTGGTAAATTTCAGGGCCTGTGCTTTTGAAATGCGCCTTCCAGTTGTTATCATTACAATATTGATTGGGAAAATAATAAATTTCAGGATTTTTTTCGTAAAGTTTCAGCGATTTTTCAATCGCACCATCGGAAGATTTTTGAGGGTCGGTCAAGATCAGTTCCGCACCATAAAATTTGATTATCTTTTGTCGGGACGGAGTTACATTCGAGGGCATGCAAAGCTTGACCCGATAATCGAGAGCCGCTCCAATCATGGCGTAGGCAATGCCAGTGTTGCCCGAAGTCGCGTCCATTATAATTTTTCCGGGAACCAGTTCTCCGGATTTGAGCGCTTCACTGATCATGTTATAGGCCGCCCTGTCTTTAACGGAGCGCCCGGGATTGTACCATTCAGCCTTGGCAAACAGGTTGCCGGCAGGACAATATTTTTTTAGTCGAAGTAACGGGGTATTGCCCACAAGTTCTAACAAATCGGAACCGAAATGCTGCACAGATTTCTCGCTATAAAAGGAAATGTGATATTAAAAAACAAACAGTTGTCAATTAATTCAGAGTTTGTTACCACTATTTCTAAAAGGTTAAAGCCAAATTCTTAGTAAATTCCTGTGGATGATATGGATATGATACGAAAAATTTTCGAAATGCGCTCGGAGGATGGTGCAGAATTCCCCCTTCCCACAAAACAGTGGATTGCTAAAATAATCGGCGGAAGTATCATTGCCGATGGTGTGGTTCACCGGAATGAACATGTCTATCTGGAAAACCTCTTCAGCATGATGAAAGATGAACCCCAGGCCCTGCTGATCATCAGAGACATTATCCGCAATGGTGAGATTCCTGAAATTGAGGCCATCAATATTGATCCCAGAATGGCAGAACGAGTTTTCAAGGGGGTGTTGGAAATTTGTGCCTGTGACCATGAAATCAGTCCGAGTGAAATCAAATATATCAATCAGGCAGGATCGGCGCTGAACATTGATATGCTGAGAGTTCACAAACTGATCAATTCCACTCTGAGAAAAGTTAAAATTGAATTTTTCAATCAACTGCTTGAAGAGTTGCAACCGGATGAAAAACGATGGTTGGCCATTATTATTTTAAAATGTGTCTATGCGGATGGCAAAGTGCATTACAGGGAAATTCCCTATTTGAACGATGTCTTTGAACTGGTGGATTCTGACCAGCAGGCATTGAGTCGAATCAAGCAGGATGCTGTTGACATACCACTGAATCAATTGCCCAAAGTGTATTTTGACGAGGAAATCAAACGGGATATCATGCGTTACATCCTTGAAATTGTCATGGGCGATGAAGATCTGGACGAAAGTGAAGAACTTCTTATTCACGGTATTGCGGATGCGATTGAGTTTGATCGGGAACAACTCTATTCGCTCATGGATACTGTCGAACAGGTCAAATTTTTTATTAGAGCCAGTGCGGAACTCATGGAATAACGCATGAGTTCCAAATTTTTTTCCATAATCAGGGATTACTATCAAAACAGTCCCGCTTATGAAGAGATTCGCCAGTTTATTGTCAATGAACCAGCCTTGTATCAAATTCCACGGCAGGAATTTTCCCATGATTTTCTGAACACACTGCTTCCCTTACTGGGCATCCCCTGGCGTCCTTCCTCTTCCCGAAGAGAATTGCAACCCGTTTATGGGGTGCTGGACACCATCAACCCGCATTATTTCAGGTCGGAACAGATCTTGTCAAAAACTAGGATTCTGACGCATCTGAAGGCATCTCAGCAGGAACTGATCGGAACATCCCTGATAAAATTTATTCAGATCATTCGTGCGACAGAACTACAGTCGCACAAGTTAGGAACAGCCGAAATGCAATCCCTGTGGATACAAATCTGGACACCGTCACAGGCCTGGGCTGGTTTCAGTTTTCTCCAGTCATGGAATATCCCGATCGTCGCCAGTTTGAAGGGAAATCGGTGTTGGCAACGGTTCAAACATGGCAAAAATCAGCATGATGGAACTCCTGATTTGTGGATGAAAACATGTACGGAGGAAGCAACGATGGATATTGTCAGCGCAGACCTCCTGTCAGGTGCGTTTTCCGGTGAATTGAAGCCTCTTGGTGTTCCTTCAATTTGTGAGGATATTCCCAACTGTGAATGCTGTCCGCTTAATCAGGAGTGCCTGTTTTTTGTGCAGAAAATATCTAATTCAACGGAAACCGCATCAAGAACGAAGACAGATCTACACAATAAATCAACAGCAGAATTGCTGATAGAAATAATACCGGAAGCGTCTATTGTTATTGACAGCCTGGGTGTCGAACCGGACACAGATTCTCTGCTACGACATCTTGACCAGAAAACACCCCGAGAATTATTTTTATTGGCACGGGATTCCTTGAAACTGACCGGAAAACTGACAATTCTGCTGGAATTGTGTAAACGCTACAATGAGCACAAACTTGTTCCCGGCAAGGCTTTTCAATCCAGTGTTGATGTGTTCCGGCATTTTCAGCACAGGTTGAGAGAATTAAAACAGGAAGTGTTTCTGGTGATTCTTCTGGACAACAAACATCAATATTTGACGGATTGCCAAATCACGCAAGGATTGCTCAACAAAAGCCTGGTGCATCCACGGGAGGTTTTTGCGTCAGCCATTGAACACAGGGCGGCGGCAATCATTGCGATTCATAATCATCCCTCGGGTGATCCACGCCCGTCACCTGAAGACATTCAAATCACACGACGATTGCAGGATACCGGCAAAATCGTTGGAATTCCCCTGCTTGATCATGTGATTATCGGCCGTGATCAATATTGCAGTCTCGCCGATGAAGGTTTAATGCAGGAGATCTCTTGAAAAAAGTAAAAGATCACTATTTTCATAAAGCGAAACAGGATGGCTATGTGGCACGTTCCGCATATAAACTGGAAGAAATTGAAAAAAAACACAGGTTGCTCAAAGGCGGCCAACGCATTCTTGATCTGGGCTGTTGTCCGGGTTCCTGGCTACAATATGTTTCCGGACGGTTGAAAGGCAATGGAAATATTGTGGGACTTGATCTTCAGCCTGTGACCGTAAAATTGCCTGACAATGTTCAGGTACTTCAACAGGATATTTTTGAGATTCCACTGGATGGAACATTTTTTAAGGAACCCTTCGATTTGATTTTAAGCGATATGGCGCCCAAAACGACAGGAATTAAAAATGTAGACAACCAACGATCGTATGATTTGTGTGTTCATGCGCTACGGGTGGCGGATATTTATCTGAAAAACGGGGGGAATTTACTCGTTAAATATTTTCAGGGACAGCATTTTCAGCAGTTAAAAATTGATTTTCAGAAACAGTATCAACAGGTTCATATTATTAAACCTCAAAGTTCAAGGAGTGAAAGCGTCGAAATATTTGTTCTGGGTATGAATAAAAAAATACAGGATCGTACAATACCCCAGGCTTGATCAGAATTCCTGCCACAACATAATGGCCCCTGCTCAAGGGCCAACACACAAGTCCGCACAGCGACGCAAGAGTATTCAGGCAGGATCATTGCATGTCCGGTTCCCAGGAGGCATGAATCTTTATTAAGCAAGGAGGGAACATGCAGGAAAGTCAACGATCCTATTATTGTTATCTCAATCATGGACAGGCAATGGTTCAGGAAATTCCACCTGAAAATTTTGAGGATCTTCCAGGACATTATATGACACGGTGTCCCACGACTCAAATTGCCAGGATGGTGTATGATGCGGAATTAAGAATCAGAAAATGGAGATTTCAGGGATAGCAGACTCCTGACTTACGCAGGAGTCTGAGGGGCGCATCAGAAAAGTTTTGATGCCATATCAATGAGGCTTGTTCCACCTGTGAGTAGGGGGCCAAGACTGGGGAGAGCCTTTCCTACAACAGAAACCAGAGAAGAAATTCCTTTGCACATTTCTGTATATTGTCCTTTTCCACCTGCGACTACCGCCAGATCAGAATCGCTCAATTCTCCATAAAAATCAGGATTTACCGGCATTACCAGATGCAATTGATTTGGAGTGTTGGCATAAATCCTCAATTCTCCGGGAAATCCCAATCCTAATGATTCCTGAACCGCCTCATGAGGGTTTGACAGCAAGCGTTCACGAAATGCCGCATCGTCAAGAGCCTTACGAGAGACTCTGCCAACCGGATCATCCCCCCACACCGCATCTTTGGCCTGTGCTTCATCAAGCAGTACAAAATTCATGGTATCCAGCGTATCCTGATGAATCTGGACTTCCATATTCTCAGGCAACGATTGCCCCATTTGTGCCAACGCCTCTTTCGGATTGCTGAACAACAGTTCTCTGAATGAAGTATCCGCCCAAGTTTTCTCAATAATTTGTTGATATAGTTCCATAATGCACCTGCTCAAGAAATGGTTAATGAAGAATACTCAAATATTATTAACCAGAATAATTGCGATTGTCCATGCTCCAATATTAATAATTCATGTCAGCGTCGTGAACTGTCACGAAGGCTCCATAAAAGACAGTCTGTATTTCAAGAGAAAAGCTGTTTTTATGTTGTTTTTAAGTAACTGAACAGGACTGTGCACTAAAAAACATCAATGTGGTAAAGTTGCGGATGGCTCATCGTGATGGCGTATAAAGGTATTTTGTGAAGTGACTCCAGATCCATTTGTCTGGCACATCATGATTCAACATTAACTTGAATCTATTATTTTGATTGTGCATGTGTATGAACATGAAACTGTTAAAACTTCTCAATCAGCGATGATCACGTTTAGACAAATCAATCCCATGATCCTCATGAATAGATTCAAACAGACCGTTTTTCAAATCGTTTTTCTGATGGGAATGGCACTGGCGTTTGGAAGGACAACATCACATGCCGCAGAAACACGAGGTTTTAAAACCGTCATAAAAAACGACAAAGGGCAGGATATTGGATTTTATTCAGGAAGTTATGCGCTTCTGATCGGTGTGAGCGATTATACTGCCGGTTGGCCTGATCTTGAAAGCATTTCATCAGAACTTGAAGAAGTAGCCGTCTCGCTGAAAGAAAAAGGGTTCAAGGTTGAATTGGTGTTGAATCCAGACAGTCGGCAACTTCCAAAGGCCTATGAGGACTTTATCAAGAAATATGGCTATGATGTGAATAACCAGTTATTGTTTTATTTTTCTGGTCATGGGTTTACCAGAAATAATGGTTCAAAAGGCTATCTGGTACCTGCTGACGCACCCAATCCCACTGAAAATGAAAAAGAGTTTTTGCAGAAGGCTCTCAACATGAGCCGGATTTTGAACTGGTCTCGAGAAATGGAAGCCAAACATGCTTTATTTCTGTTTGACAGTTGTTTTTCTGGAACCATCTTTAAAACAAGAGCGTTGCCCAAGGTTCCTCCCCACATTACTGAAGTCACTTCAAAACCCGTAAGACAGTTTATCACGGCAGGAAGCGCTGGCGAAGAAGTTCCGGCCCGCAGTGTTTTTACTCCGGCTTTTGTTCGCTCCTTGCGTGGAGAAGCTGATGTGAATCGTGATGGATATGTCACGGGAACAGAACTTGGTGTTTATTTGCGGGAAAAAGTCATGAGTTATCAAACCGGACAAACCCCGCAATATGGAAAAATACGTGATCCGGAACTGGATGAAGGGGATTTCGTGTTCATAGTGCAGAATGGGGAAATACCAACGACGGTGTCTGCCTCAACAGAATTTTCACTGGATGATCTGACTTCGCAGGAAAAGGCTAAATGGGAAAAATATCTCCATGAAATGAAACAGGCACTGGAACAGGTTCAGTTGTATGAACAGGAATCTGGGTCGCCAGAACTCAAGGTGATGGCCTGGCAACGGTTTATTGATGCTTATGACAGCAATCATCCATGGTCTGACGAAGATGAAAAGTGGCGAGAGCACGGAAACCAGCAAAAAATCTGGTGGCAACAACAAATCAGCAATGCTGAAATCACCCTCGCAAATGAAATCTGGACAGAGCCACAAACCGGCATGCGTTTCGTGAGGGTGGAAGGTGGACCTTTTTCAGAAAAAACATGGGTTGGGCAACATGAGGTTTCAGAATCACAATGGGAAGAAATTATGGGAAAACTGCCCGGTGATTCGCACGGAGCCATGCATCCCGTCCAGGTGAAAGACCTTGAATTGATCCATGAGTTTATCCATAAATTAAACCAGTCGCATCAACTGGAAGGTCCGTTTGAATTAATAAAACAGAAACAGTGGGAATACGTCTGCCGGGAAGGTGGAACCCAAACAGGAATGAGCAATTTCGCAAATCCAAAGAAAGTGAATTTCGGGAAAAACAAAGGAATGGTGATGCCCGTGGATTCATTTGAACCGAATGTTCTCAACTTATACAACATGCAGGGTAATGTCGCGGAATGGGTGGAAGAAGGACTCCTCATGGGTGGAGACTGGATGTCGGCACCCAACGAAGTCCGTTGCGATTCCATAAAAAAAATGAGCGGATTTTTTGAAATGCTGGCTTATGATGGTGGCGGATTCAGACTCATCCGAACGCCATAACATTAATCTACAGGCTAACCCCCTTTTGTCAGGCTCGTATGACATTCATGAAAAAATGTGTTTCACTGGTGTTTTTCGTGTTGCTTTCTGTTCAATCAGCAACAGCGCAGGACTCCTTGTATGACTTTCTGAAAAATATGGATTCATTTCTGGAAGATGTTCATTCAAATAGTTCAGGTTCTTCTTCGAGTGATTTTCAAACAAATGAGATGGATCAGTTTGAGAATGATTCCTCTGCTCCTGACAGCGTGTATGATTCTTATGCGCCAGCGACTCAACATAATCATGGGCAGTTCAAATTCATTAGCAATGTGAGTGGCCCCTTGACATTATCACAGGGACGGACTGAGCTGGAATTAACGCCCCAAATTATTGGGATTGGCGGCAATTATGTGTTTCCATCCAATCTGGGACTTGGGTTAACGTTACAAAATCTTAAAGCAAAAGAATCAGAGCTTGAAATGGAAACCAATACCCTGTCAATGGATCTTGGTTATTCCTGGTATTCACGGTCCATTCCCCTCACTGTTTTTGGAGGAGCAGGCCTGCTTTTGATGAACACGCTGGAGGTCACGTTGTCTGGTGCCAACAGTGAGACGGTCAGTAACGAATCCTCTGGTGAACTGGATGACATGCTGTTTTTTATCGGGGTGGGCTATGTTTTACAGAAATGGGAATTTCTACTGGAATATCGCCAGACATCTTTTAATTATGCCTATGACATCTCATTTATCGGAAATGATGTGGATTTTGGCGCGGAACTCACCAGTTTTGTTTTTGGTGCAGGAACTAAATATTAATATTTTGAGAGGAGGACTATGAGCAGGCAAACAGCAATGAAGACCAAAGACTGGATTAGCCAATTTCCATTATGGATGGTTTCGATCATTTTAATTACCGGATCCGTTGGGTGTACGACAGTTTTTCCGACTTTTGAAAACAGCAATCAGTTTTTTATGGAACGAACTGTTGACCAGATTGAGGTTGGCAACAAACTCAAACAAAAATTACCCGCAGGGAGCACTGTCGCGGTTCGATCCATTGAAAAAGACTTTACTTCAGACCGTCCCATTGTCGCGTTGATTGAAGACCAGATGATCAAATCCTTGTCTGAAAATGGTTACAAGGTGATGGAACGTGATGAGAACTCTGTGTTTCATCTGAGTCGGGAACGTATGACCAATGGCAATTTTTCAGTCATTTTACGCAAGGAGGATAAACTCCCTGTTCCTGCGGAAACCAGGGTGGGCGTGTTGAGTATCGGCGTTGTGAATGAGAAAGACGATAAAAAAGACAAATCAGAGGATGAATATTTCAAGGTCATTCCCACCAAATTAAAACCCGCTGATTATCTGCTGAGCTATCGGATTCAGGAACTGGGAATTGTGTATCAGCGAATTCCCAATAATGATGAAGAAAAGAAACGGCTTGGAATGATTCGTGTTCATATCAGGGTGCAGGATACCAACACCGGCGCGATTGTTTATGCGGATAACCTGCAGGGAGAATTGCAGGATATCATTCCGTCCGCGCTGGTTCGTCAGTTGAGAAATTTTCGCTACAGTCCATTTCCTCATACCTATCCTGAACAACCGGGAGGGCAGGACCGTGATATCAGGGAATACTCAGGTGAAGAAGACCGCGGATATTTTGTGGCAGTGGGATTTCCACAATTGGGCGGCGGTGCAACCATGCCACCGGCAATGCTTGAATTCGGTTATGATTTCCGTGGAAATGGACGGGTTGGCATCGAAATGTTCAACGGTTCAGAAAAATCAACCGACGCACGAATCGGCAAACCTGATTTGAACCGCAGCACCACCTTGATCACTTATGCCTATCCCATGATGAATCTGGGGTACAATTTTGTTAAATTTGTACCCTCCTTCGGACTGGGAAATATGACAGTGGATGTGGTGGAACACAAAAAAGTGGGTGGTGTCAGCACCATTGAAGTGAAGGAAAAAACAGGTATTGGCTTTAAAGGCTCAGCCGGCGTGGAAGGGTATCTCTTCTGGAATTTGGCTATTCGTGGTTTCTGGGATCTGAATATTGGTCCCGGGGCACTCGATGGCATGTTCCAGCAATTGGGTGTGAAAGTTATTTACCGCTGGTAACCATTTGATCGGGTACTTATTGATCCTTGGGGGGATAATGCTTGACTATCCATGCGGTATTCCCTAGATTTTTTCGAGTTTATTAACGATCTTGCCCTGTAAGTCAAATGATTGCAATGCTATCTTTGCCTGCTTTATCCTCACCCTGCGGCCACAAAATTTTGTGTGAGCTGTCATCCTCTAATCTCCTAATCACGAGGCCTTTATGAAACCATCAGGTGTAATGACCATTGAGCGCTACATTCTGGAAGCGGAACATAAATTTCCAGGTGCCACCGGTAAACTTTCAGCCGTGTTGCAAGACCTGACTCTTGCATTCAAGATTATTCACAGAGAAGTCAGCAAGGCTGGTCTGGTGAATATCCTTGGCGTGGCAGGTAAAGAAAATGTGCATGGAGAGGAGGTCAAAAAACTGGATGTGTTTGCTGATGAAGTCATTGCGATCACCATGGAAAACACAGGTCATTTGTGTGTGATGGCGTCTGAGGAAAACGAGGATGTAATCCACATTTCAGAAAAGTATCCCAAAGGTAAATATGTGCTGCTGTATGATCCACTGGATGGGTCGTCCAACATTGATGCCAACGCCAGTATCGGTACGATTTTTTCAATCTATAAACGTGTGACCCAGACAGAGGGCAAAGGCACTCTGGAAGACTGCCTGCAACCGGGATTTCAGCAGGTTGGCGCAGGATATTGTGTCTATGGTTCAAGCACGATGCTGGTTTATACGGCTGGCGATGGCGTGCATGGATTCACTTTGGATCCAAGCATTGGTGAGTTTCTCCTGTCTCACGAAAACATTCGAATCCCACAACGAGGAACCTATTACAGTGTGAATGAAGGGAACCGCCGCTATTGGGATGATTCCATCAAAAATTATGTGGATTTTCTCCAGGAAGAAGACAAGGCGTCCAAACGGCCCTACAAAAGCCGGTATATCGGCTCACTGGTTGCCGACTTTCACCGAACCCTGCTGTATGGTGGAATTTTCATGTATCCTGCGGACAGCCGTGCGCCTCATGGAAAACTTCGTCTGCTGTATGAAGCCAATCCGATGGCCATGCTGGTGGAACAAGCAGGTGGCGTTGCGACAGATGGTCAAAAAAGGATCCTCGATATTCAGCCAACAACACTGCATCAGCGCATCCCGTTGTATATCGGAAGCTATGATGATGTGCAACAATGCATGAGTTTCAAGTCCTGACCAACCTTCAGAGGGGAGCTGGTTTCTCCCCTTTTTCCAGCGGTCGCAAGGCCAAGCGCATCAATTTTCCTCTTCAAAGTCTGTTTCATCCTGATTCTCCAGCCAGCGAAGCACATATTTTTTGGCAGTCCGCCGGTCCAGTTGGGTTTTGCGGGCGACTTCCTCATAATTATTGAATTTTGTATACAACAAGGCGCAATACGCACTCAACACATCCCGTGCGGGTAAATCACCCGACTCAAACTCAAACAATAATCGCTGTCTCAAATCGCTGGCAACTCGCCGGGTATCCCCACGGTAAGTTTGAGTCATCAAAATCCTGCGAATCGCCTGTTCCACTTCACGGACATTGCCCGGCCAGTTGTAATCGGGGGGGAGTTGTTTTTTCAGAGTTCCCTTGACAAGATCAAACAGTTCCGGACTTTCCTCATGGGTCAGTTCCATCAGAAAATGCTGAATCAGGCTGTCCAGTTCATCAGGATGCTCTTTAATCCTGTCATACAGCGATGGCACAATGATCACATCCGAACTGAGCCGATAATAAAAATCATCGCGGAACAAGCCTTTTTCACGCAACTGATCCAGCGATTTGTTGGTTGCCACAATCACCCGGCCTGAGAAACGCTGTTTTTCGTGACTGCCCACTGGATAAAAAAACCGATCTTGCAACACATGCAACAATTTGATCTGGATCGGAATGCTCACCTCACCGATTTCATCCAGAAAAATAGCCCCAAACCGGTTGCAACGCTTGAACACGCCTTCGTGGGCTTCGATCGCACCAGTGAATGCGCCTTTTTTGTGACCGAACAATTCTGATTCAATCAACTGCTCATGAAACTGCGACAGATTGATGGCGGTGAAGACCTTGGAGAAACTTTCGACAAACGCGTTTTTTTTATCATCAAAGGGTATGAATCCCGAACGCCCGATCGCTACAGCCGCTGTTCCTTTACCGGTTCCGGTATCTCCAAGAATAATGGTCGAAAAATCTTCCATGCGATGATAGAGGTATTTTTCATACAAATGAATATCGTAGGTGAAGACGTTATTCCACAACTGGCGCCGTAATTGTTTCATCGAAGAACTTTTTCCCAGCAACGCACGATCAATGAAATAATACGCGCGCCGGATCTGGTAAAACAGTCCAAACAGACGTACTGCGCGTTCATGATCAATCCCGCGTCGTTCCAGTAACGTAAGGATATCCTCACCAAAATTAACCCGGCATGAGACATCACCCGCATGGATCTGTTCCTGAATCAAATGGTCAAATTTTTCAATGTTCCGGTAGTACGCTTCAAACAGATACACGCCTTCCATGACATCACGATCTTCTCCGGAAAAGGACTCCAATGTTCTGAATTGAGGTTGATCCATGACATACAGTCGATGCGTAACGGCATCATTCAGACCTTTGCGAACTTCCGGAGGTGGCGCACCACGGGAACAGCCTGAAATTTCAAGCACCAAAGCCCCCCACTCCTCGCTGAATGGGTTTCCGAAGGCGGCTGAGGACACCAGTCTGTAAAATCTGATCTCTTCTTCACTCAATTTATATTTTCTGATCATCACGCACCTTTCTGTTTGTTCATCACTCGCAATGACATTCCGGTGGATTCCGTATTCCAGAGATCCACGCCACTGATTTCCGGTAAATCATGTCTCAGTTTTTCAACCAGCCAGGTCCCGATATCCGCAAGATCTGACGACACCAGTCCATCAACACCATCAAGGGCACGATGGTCCAACAGAAAAAACACAGGGGCGAACACATCCTTGATTTCACCAAAGTCGCGAATCCACCCCAAGGCAGGGTTCAGTGTGCCACTAACCCTCAGTGTGATTTCATAGGTAAATCCCTGATAACTACTATTCCAGGGAACCGCACTGTCCATGCTGAAGGACTTGAAACATTCCCAGACACCATTCCCTGAATAAGTACTGCCGGCAGTCTGTGTCTCAAACACTGTCACTTCTTCCAGACACGGGATAAGCGGATGCAAGGTGTTCCAAAGCCAGAAGGACAGATTTTCGGAGGTTGGATTTTCCAGCCCGGGAATCTGATTCAGCAGGGTTTGATTCAATTTTTCCAAGACGGGTTCTGACACGATCTGGATTTCAGCCACGGAAGTGTTTCCATGCCATTGAAGTTTCACACCAAAATTATGTCCATGCAGTCTTCCGCATTTATGTCCCGGCGGTACATTCGGTAAAAAATGGGATGAATGCAGGATGGTTTCAACACATCCATGCATGCCCTGCGCATCCAGAATATATTCAGTTTTGGGAGTGCCAATCAACCTGACCTGGGTGCAGGGAGTCGCCAGATTGTCACGGATCCAGTGGACCAACGATGAATCGGTGGGATTGTCCAATCCGGTGGATTCATTCAGCAGAGAGTAGTCCAGAATCGATTGCAACGGATGTAATGTTTCACCGAGTGCTTTCCAGTGTAACGTTTCAGAGGCTTCTGTTTTCTGTTGAGCCAGTGTCATCCGGAACGAATGACCATGGGTGTGTGAAAACTGTTTCAACTTACGAGCCGCTTCAAATCCCAGACGGTAATAATACTGAATCATACAGACCTTTTGTTTCGAAAATATCCCCAAATGCTGGCAAGCATCCACAACAATTCCATAGGCACCAGAGCCCATTCCTCTTTAATAATCACATACAACAGTAAACAACCGGCTCCAAACGCATTGAACACACAATACATCAGACTGGCTGTACTCCAACGATTGAGCTGATTCATCACAAACGCGAGCACCAGCACCACCATTCCACCATAAGATAGCAGATTGAGCGTCCAGTTCATTCAGGTTCTCGACAATAACGGATCCGGTATTCCGGCAGTCTCAAAGCCTTTTGCCCGGAGTTGACAGGCAGGACACTCGCCGCATGGGGGAAACTGTCCGTTATAACAGGTATGACTCCATGCCAGTGCGGGTAACGCGCCCAGATCACGCGCCAGATAGACCGTTTCAGCCTTGGTGAGCCACATCAGGGGAGTATGGATCGTCATTTGGGTGTCCATGCCCAGATTGATTGCCAGTTGCATCGCGGTGATAGTGTTTTGTCGACAATCCGGATAACCGCTGTAATCCGTCTGACAGACACCTGTCACCAGATCCGCAATGCCATTCTGCCAGGCATAGGCGGCGGCGAAGGTGAGGAAAATCAGATTTCTGCCTGGAACAAAGGTATTGGGAAGGCTATTGGCCGGCACATTTTTTTCTACAGGTTCAGCCGATGTCAGAGCGTTACCGCCAAGACGCTGAAACGTATTGATTGGTAAAACCTCATTGGGTACATCCGCGAGTTTTGCTATCTTGCGTGCGCAATCAATTTCAATTCGATGCCGCTGACCATAATCGAAGGTAACCGTTTTTATGGAATCAAACCTGGATTTTGCCCAATACAAACAAACGGTTGAATCCTGACCACCTGACAGCACTACCAAAGCTTCACGCATAAGTATTCCTGATTTTTTGTTCCTCATGAATCCATTATTCCACCACAAATTTAACAGACCTAATATAGAACTGATTCGTGAAAGGCAAGGGTTATTGATGACTGAATTTTATCAGGAAAGGACTTCCTTGTCCTGGAATTCCGTGGTATTAGCACTAAGAAATAGTGAACCCATTTAATGGAAATGAGTTCTGTGAAACTGGAGCATAATTTAAACAATTAACAGGAGAGCACTATGATGAAACAGGTTGCACTGATCATTGCCATCGGTTTCTTATTAAATGGCTGTGCGGTAGAAAGCGATGCCAAAGCCATTATTGATGTTTCACCAGGAACAGTTGTTGTTGTTGGAACAATAGTGACGTTTGATGCGGAACAATCAGATTATGAAAAAATAGAATGGTTCAGGGATGGTGTGACTTTGGGCGAATGCAAAAACAAAAGCAAATGCCCTGTTCTGGCAAGAGAAGTTGGGCAATTTATTATCAAGGCTTCCGTTAAGGTTGAAGCTCATCAGATGATGGGGACGAGTGTGGAAAAATCTGAAGATGAAGCGGAAATCACCATCACCGTGCTCAGTGAATAAGGAATGTTAAAAAACAAGAGGCCTCTCACATTTGCCCGCAAAAAATGAAAGGGGCCTAAAAAACATCTTCAAATCCTGAATTCATATCGTCGGTCTGTTGCGATTGTGAACGGGCCGTTTTCTTTTTTTCAACCTTGATCCATCCCTTTTCCTGCCGAAGCCAATCTTCCTGCTTTTCCAGAGTTGTTTGTTCGAGTTCGCGCAGATGATCCTGCGCTTCCCTGATTTTGTCCTGTTGGCTCAATAAATTATTCAACAGGCTTTTTGTCCATTCTTTTTCCTGAAGCAGTTGAGTCCGTTCTTTTTCAAGAGAATCCAGAATTGATTTCTGGGATGCGATCAATTCTTTCTGCTCGGCCATCCACTCATTGGTTGAGGTTTGCTGTTCCTGCAACCGGGTTTGCCGGGAAACGTCATTACAGACATTGAGCTGATTCAGCGTGCTGTCCACAAAATGCTGGAGCGTTGTTTCCAGTTTCATGCATTGCTGAACCTTGTCCTCCAGTTCCTGCTGAATCCGGGATATCTGATGGAAATGTTGTTCTTTTTGATCCAGTTGTTCCTCCTTGAGTTTCAGGAGAGAGGCCGTTTCTTCCAGATGAAGTTTTTCCAAATCCAGGGAGTTCTTCAACAGAGTCAATTCTTGTTCCTGATGTTTAAGCTCAGATTCACGGCGTTCAATCAAAGATCCCCTGGACTCGAGTTCCTGCTGGCGTGTGTTCAGTGTTTGAGTCTGTAAATCCTGTGCTGATTGCAGGGCCTTCAGTTCCTGTTCACGGAGGTGCAGTCGTTGCTCGTTGTTTTGGAGTGACGTTTCCTGTTCAAGAATTGCCTGACTTCTGAATTCAAGTTCGAGTTGTCGGCGAACCATGATTTTCTGATCCCTGTAGGCTTCCTGAAATTGTCGCTCCAATTCTGTTTCACGATGGTTCTGATGCCGTTGCTGTTCCTGCAACCGAGCTTCCAGAGCTGTCAATTCCAACAATTTGCGTGACCATTGCTCTTGCTGAGGCATTGGTTCCAGTCGATTATTCTGTTCTTGAATTTGCCTTGGAATTTCAGCCTCAGTCATAAATTGAGGAAGCGTCGACCTATTTGAGGGCTTCAAATTTTCAGAGGCTGGATGTTCCTCAGCACTATACGGAGTGGGGCCTGATGAATCGAAACCTGGCGGAGATCCAATTCCTTGAACATAGCTTTGAAGTTCATACAATCTGGAGCATATCTGTGTCAGTCCTTCATACTCATCTTCATCCAGACTTCCCAAAACATATTCTCCTTCCCGGATGGGGCGAATCCATTTTTGGTCCAGGGCTTCAAAAACCGAATTGTAATACAGAACCGGGGGTGATTCATAATCTGAATAATCTCTCAAAAATTTAGGAATGTTCCGTTTGATGTTTTCCAGCGTTTTTTCATGTTTTTCAACGGTTTCAAGCCATGACGTTGAATCGTCTCGCAGTTGAACCGATGAATAAAATCGTTCTCTAACTCTGGCAAACTGAATTTCCATTTCCCGAAGTCTGTTTTCCAGAAATGATTTTGCCCGAACAGCATCCACCACCAAGTCATTTTGCACACTGAATTCCATGAAACCCCTCTTGTTTTGTAAGCGTTCAGCTTTCAGTATTCAGCTTTCAGTGTTTATGCGCCTCAGAAGCCTTATGACTCAATAGCAGAAAATATCGTTTGGCTTCCAGGCCTTGAAAATTCCTGAAAACTGATAGCTGACGGCTGAACGCTTACCTTGTTTTTTAGTTATCGGTCAATCTGACACCGTTTTACCTGATACTGGTTATTCATGGCTTATACCAATCAGGTTGCATTGAGCTATTTTTAGAAAATTGCGGGGGATAAATATGACTATTGTTAAAAGCCTCCGTATGTTTTAAGAATGTTTAAACAGATACCTTATCCAGGGGAGGGGAAATGAAATATTTTTATGGCATAGTGTTGGTTGGTTGTCTCCTGTTCTCAGAAATTGTCTGGGGACATTCGACTGAACCGATGCAACCATTCGCTCAAAAAGGCATCCTTGATTTAACCGGGATCGACCTTGAAACGCATGAGGTGCTTCACCTGGGTGGAGAGTGGGGATTTTATTGGAACCAACTGTGGTCTCCTGAAGATTTCAAGCAGGGACTTGTTTCGTCAGCCCCGGATTTTTTTGTAATGCATGATGTCTGGAATCATTACGCCATCCATCAACAAACTTTGGGTGCTGAAGGTTATGCGACCTTTCGACTCAAAGTAAAACTCCGAAAAGGCGGACAGATGCTGGGTTTCAAGTTTTTGTCCATGGGTACCGCTTACCGTTTCTGGATCAATGGCCAAATGGTTTCCAGCATGGGACAAGTGGGAACTTCCGCTGAAATGTCTATCCCTGAATATACACCCCAGGTTCGCTTCATCCAGGTGAACGATCCCGTGTTTGATATTACCCTTCAGGTTTCCAACTTTCATCATCGTCTGGGTGGCCCCTGGTATCCTGTGGAAATGGGCTTGGCGTCTACAATCCATGCTCATCAGGCAAGGCATCAGACCCATGAAATGATGCTTTTTGGTAGCATCATGATCATGGCACTGTATCATTTTGGTCTATTTTATTTACGGCGTAATGATAAATCACCGCTATTTTTCGGGTTGTTGGCGCTTACAATCTCGATAAGAATCATGGTTTCAGGCGAACGATATCTTCATTCCATGTTTTCATTCCCGTGGGAAGTATTCATGAGAATTGAGTATATCGCTTTTTTCTGGATTGCGCCCATATCGATGTTGTTTATCCACACGCTGTTTCCTGAGGAAATGTCACTTAAAATCACAAAAAGTGTGGTTGGAATTTCTGTGCTGTCAACGATGTGTCTGGTTTTACCACCGAGATGGTTCAGTCATATAACGCCCATCTATCAGTATTACCTGATGTTCATCATCGTCTATGTAATATATATCCTTGTTCAAACCGTAAGGCATCACAGAGAATCATCACGATGGATGCTTGGCGGCTTCTCTGTTCTTTGCCTGGCTTCCTTAAATGATATTTTGTATCAGGGGATGATCCTTCAGACAGGAAATTGGCTTCCTGCCGGGTTGCTGGTGTTCATTTTTATTCAGTCTTTTATTCTTTCTATCCGTTTTTCCAGAGCCTTTTTTACTTCTGAAACCTTGCTGGTAGAAAATCGTAGACTTGTGTCAGACCTGAAAAAAATCAATGAAAACCTTGAAACAATTGTTTCAAGCCGAACAGAGCAACTACGGCAAAAAAACAGCGACATGCAAAGTATGCTTCAAAATCTGCCTGAAGGCATTCTGATGATCACCAACAACAATCGGATTCATCATGAATATTCAGCCTGGCTTGAAACAATTCTGGAAACAGCGGATCTGGCTGACAGACACTGGATTCCCCTTATTTTCGAAGACAGCAATCTCACACCAGATGTGGTTTACAGCATTGAAACCGCAGTCATTGCCTGTCTTGAAGAAGATGCCAGTAACTTCATGCTCAATCATCATATTCTGGTCAATGAACTTGAAAAGAATTTCCCCGGCAACAGGAAGAAAAATCTGGAACTCACCTGGGCTCCGATTTGTAATGAAAATGAAGAAATCGAAAAAATCATGCTGAGCATTCGAGATGTCACCAAACTCAAACTGTTGCAGAAAGAAGCCTCTGAACGTAAACGGGATTTGATCATTATCGGGGAAATTCTATCGGTCGTGCCTCATGAGTTTCAAATATTTATGAAGAATAGTCTGAAAACACTGACTAATCTTGAGAAAATTCTGACTCAGAAAACACAGATGGACAAGGAACTGTTGGAATCCCTGTTTCGTGAAATGCATACCCTTAAGGGCAATGCCAGAACGATGGGCTTTTTGTATATCACACAAATGGCTCACGAAGCTGAACAGCACTATGATGAAATTCGGAAGTCCAACAGCTATTCCACTTCTACGTTGGAAACAGTCCTCCCCCAATTGAAGCGACTTCAAGCGCTGCTTCAGGAATACCAAACAATTCATGATGAAAAACTATCCCGTCCATCTGGAATGAACATTGATCCTGAACAGTATTTTCTCATTCAACGGGACCAGATTGAGCTGATGAAATCACGGATTGAACACACTGATTTGCGCCAATTCAATGAGTTGGAATCAGTTCTTGCTGAAATCAGAGATTTTTTTGACCGTCTTGGCACAATCAGCATTCAAGAAATGCTTGCTGGCCAGATTCAGGGACTTGAGGCCATTGCCAGAGATCTGAAGAAAGGCGTGCCGCAAGTAAAGATCCATCCCGCGGATTTGCGTGTTGATCAGAATTTCAGTCATGTTCTGCAAAATGTATTTGTTCATCTTTTTCGAAATTCAATGGACCATGGCCTGGAAACAGAAAACGAAAGAATCCAACATGCCAAATCCGCTATCGGCTTGATTCAGATTGAGTTTGAATGGCTGGAGTCCCTCGTCAGAATACATTATCAGGACGATGGCAGAGGACTGGATCTTGAAAAAATTATGGATAAAGCCCGTGGATCTGGACTGATTGTTCAGGAAAAGGCACCTGTTCCTGAGAAAATTGCGGAGTTGATTTTTGAGTCTGGTCTGTCCACTGCCATGGAAGTTACTGATATTTCAGGCCGAGGCGTCGGTATGGATGCGGTGAAAAAATTCATTGAACAGCAGGGAGGAACAGTTCATATTGAATTTATCCACCCAATCCAGCAAAATCCCAGACCGTTTAAGATTCTGATCACCTTGCCCTCTGTGCATTTCAAAAAATCAAAAAACAAAAACAGGAAGCCATGACCACTCAGCAGGCGGAAGAATTATTATTAAAAGTCAGAGGCATAGTCCGGGAATGGCTGTTTAATGATGGTACCTTCAATGAGCCGCAAATCGAAAAACGTCTCCTTAGTGTGATTATAGGTTTGTTTATTATTTTAACAGGCTGGAATGCTGTTGTTTCGCATATACCCGCCAATGAACGTATGATACTTGGCGGATTTCATCTCACACTCTATGGCCTGCTGGCATTGAGTTTCAGCCGTTTTCAACTGTTTGCCGGACTTTCTACAGTTGCCATTGTTGTCGTGTTACCTATGGCCCAGATCCTTGCGGGATTTCCGGTCAGTACCTTCAAATGGTTGAGTGTTTCAATTCTGGTAGCTGGTCTTTGTTTACCTATAAAGGTTTTGCTCATCACTTATGCGATGAATGTGGTCTTTATTCTTGGTTGTCAGTTCATTTCCACGATTTCCCCCCGGGATGGTGTGGACCAAATTATCTTCTTATCCATGATTTTCAGCGTAACCTTAGCGTCCAGAGTGCTAAGGACACTGGCCTATAACAAGGTACAAAAACAGAAGGAACACCTGGCTCAAACCAATGAAAATTTAAAAAGCAAACAGGCACAATTGGTTCACTCAGCCAAACTCGCGTCGTTGGGTGAAGTGATGTCAGGTATCGCTCATGAACTCAACAATCCTCTGGCAATCATCAATATGAGTGCTGAGTTGGCACTGGACGAAGCACTCAAGGATGAACATGGTCTCTATATCAAATATAACCAACAGATCATGAATCAGGTTGACAGGATGATCAAAATCATCAATCACATGAGAGATGTCAGTCATACGGATTCAACCAGAAAAAGAATTGAGAATGTGGCTCATCTCATTGAGCGATCGTTTATTCTGCTGACTGAACAGTTCAGATTGCATGGAATTGAGGTCATCAGGCAGATTGATCCAGACGTCTCCATCTATTGTAATGCGGGTCAACTGGAACAGGTTTTTGTCAATCTTTTGCTGAATGCCAGAGATGCCCTGGATGACTGGAAGGGTGAGAAAAAATTAACGATCGATGTTTATCAGAAAAACGAGGAAATTTTCGTTAATTTTACAGACACTGGCATGGGGATCCCCCAGGAAATTCAATCAAAAATATTTGATCCATTTTTTTCCACAAAAGATGTTGGCAAGGGTACCGGACTTGGCCTTTCAATTGTGCATTACTTAATTCAGGAAAATGAGGGAACTCTCCTGTTTAGCAGTTCCACAGGACAAGGCACTACGTTCTCCATAAAATTTCATGTAACCGACTCCCAAAAAATATCTTAAAACATGAGATCCGAAGAATTTTAAAAGAGTTACTTGCTATTTGAAATCAAAAATGAAACGAACTTAAAAACCTGTTAAAAAATCCTCATCTTTATTCCATAATTGGTTTATGAAAACATCAGCGCCTTCCGCCACAACAGATAAGACTAAGAGTTCCTTGAAGGCTCAGTGGGATGCATTGGTCAGAAATATGGCCGAACCAGTCATTATTATTGATCCCGAAGGGTTGATTGAATATATGCATGTCCCACAGGGCGCGAATTTTAACCCTGTCAATGCCATTGGTCGGAATATCTATGATTTTATTTTTAAAAAATATCGGGAAACATTCCAACGTTGTGTGCAGTCCGTACTGGATCATCGGGAACTGGAATATTTTGAGACTCAGGTCGCAGGAAGTCAGGGCGAGACACTCTATTATAAATGTTGCCTTGGACCTGTCATTGATCAAGAAAATATCACAGGTCTGATTCTACTCATCAAGGATATTACTGACTACAAACAGGCTGAACAGGAAATCGCACAATACCGAACATCTCTGGAAACCATGATTCATGACAGAACTGTGGAGTTGAGAATTTCCAATAAAGAATTAAAAAACGCTCAAATGCAACTCATTCAGTCAGCAAAACTCTCCTCTCTTGGTGAAATGGCAAACGGAGTAGCCCATGAACTGAACAATCCCTTGGGAATCATCAGCCTTGCCACAGAAGTTTGCCTGGAAATGCTGGAAGAAGGTGATTATCAGGCTGTGAAAATTCAATTGAACAATATTTTGAAACAGGTTCAGCGTGGTGCGCAAATCATCACGCACCTCAGACGGTTCAGTAAAGATTCGATGAAAGTCAACTGGGAGTACATCGATTTGAACAGTATCATTGAAAATTCCTTCACCCTGATCAGTGAACAATTCAAGTTACGCGGGATTAAAGTGGTTAAAGACTTTGCCGAAAATCTGCCAAAGTGTTACTGTAATCCATTGAAACTTGAACAGGTTTTTGTAAACCTCCTTTCAAATGCCAGAGATGCCCTGGAAATGACAGACGCACCGAAAATAGTTGTTAAATCAGGCCTTGAAGAACAATGGCTCGTTATTGAAGTCGCAGACAATGGCTTCGGGATTGGGAAAAAAAATATCGACAAAATCTTTGATCCTTTTTACACGACCAAGGAAGTTGGGAAAGGCACAGGATTGGGTTTGTCCATCAGTTACGGTATTGTGCAGGAACATAAGGGGAAACTTGAGGTTCAAAGTGAAATTGGAACAGGTTCTGTCTTCAAGGTATTTGTGCCTGTGGTAAAACCCTATGTAGGAATATCACAAATGCCCTTGACCAGTTGATGAGGTGTAACACACTATTCCTTCAAATTCCGGGTTATCAACTACGTTGTATGATAATCAGGTGAAGTTTGAAACAGGATTCATTAAGTTGACATTTGGAATAAATCTTCTTAAGTTTTTATTAAACTGAATAATTGATAACATTTGATCGTGAAATAAGATGAGGACAGTGACAAACTCTTTTAATGTATCTGTACTAATCAGTATTTTTCTCTGGTCAGCCATAAGTGCTGTAGCCGGTGAGCCTGAATTCCTTCGGCAGAGTATTCGGGCTAGAGGAATGGGAAACGCCTTCACGGCGGTCGCCAATGACGAAATGCTGTTGTATTATAACCCTGCCGGACTGAGAAGTCTGACGCACAATCTGTATGAGTTATATTCAGCCAATGGGACTTCGAATGAAGACACCATAAACCTTGCGACTGAAGACGACCAGGTTGCAGGTTTGGCGGATATTGCTGGAAGAAAAATTTTTCTTGAGACGACCTTGCTTTCAATGAGCCATCACAATACACGCTGGGGTGTGGCTTTGTTCAGTAATGCCATTATTGATTTATCAATCCATAATCCAATTGTCCCATATCTCTCTGTTCGTGCCTTTGGCCAGGCTGGTGTATTGGGTGGAATGGCATTCAGTTTTATGGATCAACGGTTGGATATTGGCGTGGGATTGAAAGCTGTCAACCGTACCGGAATTATTGACACGCTCCATATTACGGATGAAGCGATTATAGCTTTTGTGGATCGTGATGAAACAGATCTCCTTGAAGACAAATACGCGTCAACAACTCAGGTTGGAACAGATGTGGGAATGATTTATCATGTTGAAGATATGTATAATCTGTTCCCTAAACTCGCTGTTGTGATCAGGAATATTGGCGATATGGATTTTGACCAGGCTGGTCTTGTCCCAATGACAGTTGATCTCGGGCTGGCCACTGAATCAGAAGTGCAGGGCGTTGACATTACTTTTGCCATGGATTATCAGGATTTGCTAAACGCCAACGATCTCGCATCGGGTATTTTTACGATTCAAAATCTGAAAATCGGAGTAGAAGTTGGCTTGGAGAAAATGTATAATGGCCATCACTTCTTTTCATTCAGAGCCGGAAGGAATGGCCCCTATAATACTTTTGGTGCCACGCTTAATCCCGCATGGACACTTTTGTATATTGTTCCTAAAATTGATTTTGCGTTGTGGTCTCAGGAAATTGGTCAATTTGGTGGTGACGTTGAAGATCAACGAACAAGCCTTCAAATATCCTGGATGTTCTAACTTGTTCTCATAAATGTATGACATGAAAAAAATATTGACGCTTTTAATCAGTCTATCTTTGATTTGGATCAGTGGTTGTGCAACGCAGGGATTGGTGACTTATCGTACCTTTGAACAGAGTGACGATTATGAATCCCTTAATAAATCAATGGATGCTCTGAAAACAACGGGGCGAGATGGATCTGGACAGCAGCAGTTCAGTGCATTGAAAAATCTGCGCTATATTTCTAAATATATGCCAGACACAGGCAAACGAGAAATGGCAATACAGGCATTGGCCTTTCTTGCATGGGAAAGTAAGGATGGTGATGTCAGAGCTTCCAGTCGGGATCGAATTGAGAACATTTTGGAAGATGATAGCTGGGAAATAACTTATAAAGTTGCCACCGTTGACGCTCTGGGTAAGCTATTAGCCGGAAAAACCGGATATGTTCTGGAACTGAATGGAACTCCGATGATGATTCCAATGGAAGTTGGCGAACGAGAAGATATCCTGGATTTTCTGCTGGATGAATTTTCTTATCTGCCATTGTACTCGCAATATTTTGCCATTGATACATTCCGCAATATTTTATTGACGCCTGCAACGCTGGATAATTGTCCTTTATCCATTTGTGAGAAAGATGACCGCCAAAATGTTGAGCTATGGGAAACGTCCATGCAATCCAAATGGAGCGAAGAATTACAGGATTTAAAATTCCGTATTTGGGAGAAATTGCCAGATCTCTTTGAAAAAGATTATGAATTCATTATCAAAGCCAAAATAGCTTTGCTGGTCGCTGAAATTGAAAATTATTATCTCTATCCTGAGATGGAAGAAAAATTTGTGACATTGGCTCGAGAATGGAACGAAAACCAGGATATTCCTGAATCTGTTCGGTCGTTAATCATTGCGACCCGTGAACGAAAACAGAATTATGGCGTTCCTGCATCTAAAGAACCAGTGATTGAGCCATCGGCTTATAAGGATCTGCTTACCAATACTTCAGAATTTCTTGAAACGCATCTGGATTCAATTTTGTTCCAACAGATTCTTGTGCAGGAACGTAAAATGGCAGAAAGTAGTTTAGAAACACCTGAATCTGATATCCCTTATACAAAAATTGAAGATGGATCTGTGAGTGGTGGTTCTGACACATCATCCGAAAATAAAACACAAAACAGACGTATTCCAGCATTGGATGTTTCCGCATTATTGTTCAATCCCTTGTTATCAGAAGATCTTCTCAAAAGAGAAATTGTACTGTTAACTATCGCAGGTGCGTTGAGACAGGGATTGATCCTGGAAAACCAGGATCTGGAAGTTATGGCACAACAAAAACTGGAAGAAGATGGAAGTCTTATTTCTATTTATCACACAACAGAGTTTGCTAAAGAATTATTTCCTTCATTGAAGCATAATGAACTGGACCCTATTCCATTGATAGATACCCTCATAGGAAAGTCACAACAGACAGATTCTGTTCTGATCAGGAGAATGTATCTGAATGCTGTGGCAAATGGAGTTTCAGTGTATCCTACTCTGGTACGAGGGAAGATTGATGCATTGCCAATGGAACTCGACGTTGGAACACGATATCAGATCAATGAGATCTTGGCTCGCTTTGACAAAACTCAGTCCGTAGAGATCAATCCAGAGGACTTGATAGATAAACCTGAAAAGATACAGGAAGAAGCACCTGCTGAGGTAATTGAAGTGGTTATCCCAGATGCAAATGAAGAAATTATTCCAGATGAAGGCTCTGTTCCAGTGGAACAAACCTTGCCTGAGACAAACCAGAATTAGAAAATATCCCATGACTATGATGACTATGAAAATTGCACAATTTTTTCTGATATTATTCAGTTTCACGTTTTTGTTAGGCAGTTGTTCTGAAGATGCTGACAAAAATTGTCAAAACCTTCTGGATGAACAGCGTTATTCTGAAGTCGCCAATGCTTCTGCGTGTGATAGCTATGAACGGGCTAGTGCTTATTTGGGCTTAGCTGGCTTTGGATTCGCTTCTTTCCTGACAGAAGATGCTACTGACAATTTGAGTAAAACGTTGGGGCTTGATCAATATACAGAGAAAAAAGGTAATCTGGAGGATTGGAAAGATAATGACAAAGGTGTATTGCAATATTATGAAAAGGCACTTTGCCTGGTAGGACCTGACAGTTTTGTACAGGTGCTGATTGATGAGGGCAAATGTGAAAGCGGAAATCGAAATATTAATGAAAATCGTGCACGACGTGATTTGGAAATCTCATTTTTTGGCATATTGGGAGAATTGATTGTTCGGATGTATGGGGAATTGGACATTGATCGGGATGGTACTATTTCAGAAGATGAACTAAACCAATTCAGTGGAGTTGATTCCAGTGTGACTGTTAGTAACAGCGAAGCATCGAGTCTGACTCCTGATAATGATACCATGCAGTTGGTTATGAAAACTGGCACAGTCTATCTGATGGATATCAATAATGGGAAATGCCTGTTCATGAATAGAAATTTTACTGGTGTTGTTCCGTCAAATTTCAGCACATCAGCCAGCATTTTCAGTTGTCCATTCTCAACGGCTTCCAGCATTGATAGCCTTGTGCCATTAATCAAAGTGGATGGTCTAACAAATATTTTTTCTTCGGGTGTTGATTTTACTGTTCCCTTAACATTTCTAAATGTTTATGTTCAGCGGGCTGTGGCTCTGGATGAAGATTTAAGCGACATTGGATTTGCTGAAGACAGTGAATTTCGTAAAGCAATGAATGAATCTGTAGAAAAATTGGATAACGGTGGAACCTGTGATAATACAGCCTCAAGAATTTTCGGATTGATTGAAAGTATTGCGCGAAATGCGGCGACCAGTTCAACAAATCTTTCACAAAAAAATCTATTAAGTATCAGTGAAATCAGAAAATTAAACTCAACGGTGGCGATCCCAAGTGTTAATTGTGGAACATTCATTCCCGGTTGTAAAGCTCAAGTCACTGATGGGCGCTTGATCTATAAGAAATCTGCTGGAGTATATACCGATAATTATCTCGATTCAGATAAAGCAACCATTGAAAGCGCCCTCAGTACAATTTTGGAGTTAACAACAGAATCCAATGTAACTTCAGGTACTCGCGAAATCACATTTCAAGAACTTTTGTGTTTGAGTGAAGAGTAAGAACGAAAGATGTTACTGCAAAAAGGCTTGATCGGGCATATTTTGCTTTTGTTGCTGACAGTTACATGTCCAGGCAATATATACGCTGAGTCAGATCCTTTTTACATTATTGCCGCTGGTGATTTAAGAGGTGAAATACAACCCTGCGGATGTAGCGAAGATGGCGATCTGGGTGGATTATTGAGAAGAGATTCTTATTTGGCTCAGTCCAGATCCCAAACACCTGGTCTCATCTACCTCGATCTTGGAAATAATTTTCCGCCCCCCTCTGAGCAAGGCTCTCTTAAAGTTGATCTGATTCAAAAATCCTTCAAATCGCTCAAACCACAAGTAATTCTGGTTGGTCCCAATGAATGGCTGTATGGACTAAAAACCATGGATACTTCCTTGCCATACCTTCTTAGCAACACATCAAAATCTGAATTTTTTCATGACGTTTTTATCTTGAATAAAGGAAAGGCCGGAGTTTGGGGGTTTGTTTCACCTTCTCAGCTTTATCAGAATAAAAATGATGAAAATACGATATATCCAGCATCCAGGGATTTAGTTGAACAATGGAACAAAAATAAAGCTGAGGTAAAAAAGAAAATTCTATTATTCCGGGGTAACTCCGAAGAATTGGCAATCTTTGAAAAAACTGGATGGTTTGATCTGATCATTACAGGAAACAACTTTGATGATGAATTGAACCAGATTCTGGAAATGAAAACGGCTTCAAATAGATACCCCTCGGTACCAACCAAGGGACAAGGTGTTGTTGTACTCTCACTCAAAGGCACTCATTGGAAAAACCAGGTAGAATGGTTGAATAATAAAATTCCAGATTCGTCAAATCTGATCAAACACTTCGAAGAGTACAATGAACAAGTGAAAGAGTTATTTTTTAAAAACCTTGAAAATATCGATACACACAAATTGGAAACCCCCTACACAGGCAACGAGGTCTGTAAAGCCTGCCATTTGGTCGAGTTTCAGATCTGGAGTCAATCCAGACACGCGCATGCGTTTGATACCCTGAAAAAAGTAAACAAACATTATGACCCGGAATGCGTCCAGTGCCATGTGGTTGGTTTGAACAAAAAAGGATTTGCCAGCATTGAACTAACCCCGGAATTAGCCAACGTCCAATGCGAAAATTGTCACGGTCCAGGAAAACTGCATACTCAAATGCCACAAAATAATCCTACGGCGCAACCTGCCGCCGCGGTTTGCACATCCTGCCACCATGGTGGTCATTCACCTCATTTTTCGTTTGAGATTTACTGGCCTAAAATTCAGCATCAAAAACAACCAGCCATAAAGTAGATTTGTTAACCGATATTTCGGAAAAATCGGAAAAATTATTTTTTAATGAAAGGTATGATCATGAAACAATTCCAGGTAACTCAACAACTATTTTCTACCCGTCAAAACCAGCAAAAAGGCAGAAACCATATGAAAGAATGGCAGACTGCATTGAAGAAAAATATTTATTCCAGAAATACGGAATTTAAACATAGCATTGAATTCTATTTTGGTGAAAATGCTAAAATCATACAGCAGAGAATGGAAGCGTTTGGAAAAATTGTGGTCGATGAACTGGAACCACTGGTCGATGAAAATGACTTCAGATTAAATCTGCCCAGATTGGAAGCGTTCAATGGAATAGGTGAATATATCAATCAAGTTATACACCATCCAACCTATGTTGCTGCAGGAGATATTATTTATGGAACAGAAATGATGCGTAAGGCCGCAGATCCTTCTACGTTTATGGAAAGTCTGTGTCTGTTTTTTTTAAGTTCCCATGCAGGCGAAGCCGGTCATAACTGCCCGGTTGCATGTACTGCAGGTATTATTCGGGTTTTAGGGAAATCAGAAAGAAATGCTGAGGCTGAATTTTACTTACAAAAATTGATGGAGCCTTCTTTTAAAAATAATTTTACGGGCGCCCAATTTGTGACTGAAGTACAGGGTGGCTCTGATGTCGCATTGAATGACTGCCGTGCTGTTCAAGACAGCGATGGAACGTGGCGAATTTATGGTGAAAAATGGTTTTGCTCCAACGCAAACGCTGATTTGATATTAATCACCGCCCGTTATGATGAATCAAATGAAGGAACAAAGGGGCTAGGCCTGTTCCTGATTCCAGCCTTGCTGAATGATGGTGAAAAAAATCAATATCGTATCCGTCGACTGAAGGAAAAACTGGGGACCAGAACCATGGCGTCTGGAGAAATAGATTTTGATGGTGCAATTGCGCGCCCTGTTGGTGAGGTCACTCAGGGATTCAAGATGTTGATGCAAAATGTCCTTCATCTTTCAAGAATTTATAACAGTATGGCCGCATTGGGAGCTGCACGGCGAGCTATTCAGATTGCCTATGATTATGCTGAACATCGTCGTGCGTTTGGACATGCCATTCTTAATTATCCTCTTGTACAAGAAAATCTGGTCAAATTACATGTAGAAAATATTGCGGCAATGTCATCAACTTTGGCAACAATTGATTTACAGGCAAAATATGATGCCGGTCAGATTTGTGGGGACTCGGTCTCTTTACTGCTGAGATTGCTGGCAAATTTGAATAAATATATCACAGCATTGTGGGGTGTGGAACACATCCATCATTCAATTGATGTCCTTGCGGGTAATGGTGCTATCGAAAGTTTTTCCAGTCTGCCCAGATTGCTGAGAGACAGTATTGTGATTGAAAATTGGGAAGGAACACACAATACACTGAAAATGCAGATTCTGAGAGATCTTCACAAATATCGGATTGATGAGATTTTTATGCGGCATGTAGAAAATGAATTATCAGAGATTCATTCAGACCCACCTGCTAAAACAGAAATATTGAATCAGTTGAATAAAACGCGTGAAATGATACAGAATATGAAACAATCCACTGAGATTCTGCAAACATTACAGATTCATCAGGTGACAGAACAGATGATTCTTATATTCTGTGCGTTGAGTTTGCTCAAAGAGGGAATGCACCAGCAACAACAGCAAATATCCAGCAAACTCAATGCGCTGGAATATCTGATACTTATTCATTTTGGAAACAGAAAGCCTGACTTGAATCAGGCCTATCTGGATTTGATTCAAAAAATTATCAGAAATTTCTGATAATTTTTAGACATCATAATTATCAACATGATCGTTATAACTCAGTCGTCCCAAGACTAGTCCTGAAACAGCAATGAGTGTTGTGAACAGGCTTTTGTTAGAAAACACAAAGGCGATGAGTACAAATCCACAAAGAATCGTATATCGAACAATTCGATTGGATTTAAATTGATGTAAAAATTCATCCATATCAGTGAACCTTGATAAAGGTTAATAAAACAGAATTCATATCAAACCTAGAAAAATTGGCAGAAATTAGCAATACTTTCTCAAGCAACTTTTGAATTCAGGAATATGTTTTCTTATTTGGTGTGCGTCAAGTTGGATAATAACCATGAAAATCTTGTTGATTTTCTTGAAAAACGCTGGAAAGTCAGAATCATAAGCCAATTGGAGGACTGCCTCAATTTTGAGATGTACCAGAAAGTGATTTTGATTACCGATGCAATTAATCATACCCTGATATCAAAGGTACAGCAGTTTCATTCTTTCCTTGAGTTGATTTTACTGAGTGAGCAAACAATCGATGCGCTACTCCCATGGTTTGAATCAGGAATATGTAAACATTTGGTTGCGTTAAGAAATGATCAGCAAATCATGCGCTGGGAATTAAACACCGTGATTCATAATTTGTTGCATGATCCGCCATTAATCCATCATTTTGATTTGCCGGTTGAAAATCCTGTTAATGCGAATATTTGTTATTCAGATGATCGTTTTCAGATAATTGATGAAATTACAGATATTGTGCCTAAAGAACAAATTCGTTATCCCAAAATGATTCGTGGAATTCGCAGCGCTTTGGAAGAACTGATTTCCAATGCGTTTTATGATGCTCCTGTTGATCAAGAAGGACAACATCTCTATTTTTTGCAGGATAGAGTTCATCCTGTCCGACTATCGTCTGAGAAGCCTGTCAGTATTCAATATGGTTTGAACGAAAATGTTCTATGGGTTAGTGTCAAGGATTGTTACGGCAGTCTTAATCCGGTAAAACTGTTCGAAATCTTGAATTGTTATTACACCAATCGGGGTGTTTCGTTGCGCCAGGGGGATGGCGGTGCTGGATTTGGTTTGTTGATCATTTACCAAAGTGTGTCAGGTCTTACCATTCGTGTGAATCCTGGTAAATATACAGAATTAACGACCTGTTTTATTTTGAATGAAACAACCAGGAACCGGAAATATAAAAGTCTTAGTATTTTTTGAGGTGCAGACGGTTTGACCTGAAATAAACCCTCTTTCTAAAAGGATAGACATGGCAAACACTGAGGAACAAAAAATAACATTAGGACTGGCTCTCAGCGGCGGAGTTGCCCGGGGGATCGCACACATTGGTGTGTTGAAAGCCTTGGAAGAACATGATCTTGTGCCCGATTTTATCAGTGCCAACAGTAGTGGTGCGGTCATTGGCTCATTGTATGCGTTTGGAATGAAACCCGAACAGATCAGGGACCTCGCAACCACCATTCGCTGGTTTGATATCTCAGGTCTCGCCATTTCGAAAATGGGGTTGCTGTCCAATGATGATATTCGCAAATTCATGGAAAAACATATTGGAGATTCAAAAATTGAAGATTCACCCATTCCTTTGGCCATCATGACCACCGACATCAGTACCGGGGAAAAAGTGGTTTTGAGAGAAGGGCAGGTTTCTCAGGCCATTATGGCAACAACCTGCATTCCCGGGATTTTCATTCCTAAACCTATCAATGGTCGATTGCTGGTAGATGGCGCTATTGTGGAAAATATTCCGGTCTCTCCTCTTCTGGAAATGGGTGCCGATGTGATAGTCGGAGTGAACCTCAATTTTCCAAGGAAGTTTCAACAACCTGATGGTTTGGTCGATACGTTCCTGAACGCTATGAGCATCTCTGTGGATATGGTTTCTACTTTTCAGACCAAGCATGTTGTGGATGTGATGATCGGACTCGATCTTGCGCACTATCCCAGAACTGGTGTAGGGAACGCCTGGGAACTATATGCTGAGGGATATCGAGGTGGAATGCTTGCCGTAAAAAAAATCAAAGCTGTTATCAAAAAAAAGCAACCCTCGTCACTTAAAAAATTAACCCAAAAACTAAAAGATCGCCGAACCAGAGAAACACCTGATCAAACGCAGGATGATTCTGATGAATCCTCCACCAAAATGCTGCCATCTCCATAATTTTTCAGGTTGAACCATGAATCAAAAAATACTGGAAGGAATATTGGAGCAGTACCAAACATATCTACTGGTTGAAAAACGAAACGCTGAAAACACAATCGCCCACTATATGTCACGGGTTCATTATTTCATAAATTTCTGTTTTCTAAATCAACACCAGTTATTTTTTACGGAGGAATGGGATCTGTCAGCCATTGATAAAAGAGTGGTGGAGATTTTCAACAGGGAACATGTCACCAAAAAATCATGGAAAGAATCCTCTGTGCAAGTATATGAGCGAAGTATAAAACTTTTTTTGCGGTTTCTGGTAAAAAAAGACTATATTTCCTATAATCCCTTAAAAACTTATATCATCAAACCATCCATTGTTTCATCATCTGAAGAAATCGAATTTCCCTCCTCAAAAATTCATTCTTTTTTCAATATCCCGTTAAAAAGTTTTTATCAGATCAGAAATAGGCTATTGTTTGAGTTTGTTTATTCTATGGGGATGATGCCATCAAAAATGGCTAGAATGACGGAATTAAAGATTATTGGAAACAATCGGATTCATGTCTGCTTCAAGGGGAAGAGAGATCTGGAAATGCCAGCAGGCGAGGATACAATCAAACTGATTGAAAGTTATATGTCGCTAAAAAATGAGGAAATCCCGAAAAGTTCTGATGAGTGTTTTTGGGTGAAAAAAGATGGAAAAGGGCTCACCCCCGGAAATATTTCAAATATTTTAGGCAAGGAAATATCAAAATTGGATGAACATCTGAAACCCAAAGATCTTAGAAAGATGGGTGCGCTTCATTTCGCTGAAAACGGGGCGGATGTTCGTTCAATCCAGACTTTTCAAGGAAGTAAACGACTGAGTCCTGTCCAGGAAATGAACGTACCTGAATTCAATGACATACAAGAGATTTTCAAAAGAACTCATCTTCGAAATAAAGTATAGTCTGAGTTTAACCTCTGCTTTATGCCAGCAAAGCAGAGGTTATTGATTCCATTAAATTTCTAGATCGGGAAAACTCATTGAACCTGCTGACGTTTTTTAGAAGCCCTTACAGGTGGTTTGTTCTTTTTAATTTTGAATTTGAGCATATACCTTACAATTTTGTGGACAGTTTTATATTTGACATCCAGTTGTTTTTCATCCTTAAGCCACAGCCAAATAGACTTATAACTTTCAAAACTTCCCGGTTTTTCAAGTTTTTGTTTTAATTCTTCCAGAACATCTGCCGGAATCGATAATTTCCGATTGGGTTTAGTTTTGATTTGCAGTAATTCAGGAACTCCTCCCTGCTCATAAGCGGCCAGCCAACGTCCAATCGTATTCCTGTCAACTGCCAGAATAGCTCCTGCTTCTTTCATCGTTTTGACCTGTCCCGATTTTAGCATATATAACATATTGATTCTTTGCTTTTTTCGGGAATTTTTTTCATTTTTGAGAATATTTTTAAGCTCTTCTGCTGATTCTTGTATACCTGGGATTTTTCGTTTCATAGTAATTCCTTTCTAATTAATTAAATTTTGGTAAAAGGAAAATAGTCCATTACCAACTTCCCCTTTTCTAATCCAACAAGTTTATTGAGAAAAAGCAAGTGTGATTTCGGAAAATTCGGAAAATTCGGAAAAAAAAGAAATTTCAAATGACACATAGTCGTATTGGAAACGATAGCATGAAGCCATAACGGAACAATGGCGTAATTACCAGCATGTCTACAAGCAGGAAAAAAGATATGCCAAGCCATGGCGATAAATCAATTTTTGTTCTGGGTAAGTATTGTTGTAACGGCGTAATGAGTGGATCTGCCAGAACAAAAATGACTCTGACGAGAGGATTATTCATGGAGGGCGAAATCATCGTCAAAAAAATCCATGCAGCCAGGATAAAGATTAAAAACATAATCAGGGATTGAACAGTAAGGGCAATTCCCTGAATCAAGTGCCCTCCAAATTGGAGTAACATCGTGTTGATCTCTTCATGGGTCGTGAACGCGGCAATCGAACGCAGAGAGGCCGGGATTAAGACCTGAAGAAAAATTAAAAACAATAGTGAGGCATACACATCAAAATGCGACATGCGATGTGGCATCCAGCGCCGGCACCAATTCCAGTATGGACGAGTGATTCGCTGGATACGCAACACCAATGGATTGTATGGATCAGCGCCAACCCAGGTAATCATAATTGCGATAATTATGATCCATTTATAGATAAACAATCCCCAGCATGAAATCTGGGCGATTGTATCAAGCAGGGATGCCATTCAAATCCTTAACAGCGACAAAAGATTCACCACAACCACACTGATGTCCATAATTCAACTGTTTGAAGATAAAACCCTGCTCCATCAAATTTTTGTCCGCATAATCAATTTCGACAGAGCCCAGAATTTGTTCCAGATAATATCGATCCACGATGATACGGACGCCATTGGAAAAAAATTCCAGATCAGTTGCTGTTATTTCCGAAACAGGACTCCAGTCCAGTTCATATTTATATCCTGAGCATCCTCCGGGGCGTGCGCTAACACGCAGAAGGGATTGCTCCAGAGCATGATTTTCAGCAGCACAGGCATCTTTGAAAACTTGTGCGGCTTTTTCTGTGAGAATAATTTGTGGATTTTCCTGATCCATAAGTCTCATTCCATATTATTGAATTAATATTCAGTTTATGTTTAATACCGTGGCAGGGTCGGATCTACTGAAACAGCCCAGGCATCAATGCCCCCAGTGACATGATATACCTGCTGAAATCCTTCTGTAGTAAAAAAATGAGCGGCCTGTGCACTGCGTTGTGTTCCGATGTGACATAACACAATAAGGGGAGTGTTTCGATCCCAGGATGAAAGAATTTCTCCAACCTTGGATTGATCGAGAAATATTGAATTATCCAGATGAACCATCTCCCATTCTTCATAAGTTCTGACATCAAGAATTTGTGACTCCGGATAATCTTTAAGTATCTGAACCGCTTCTTCAGGTTGAACGTGTTTGACCTGTGCGGGTGGTGGTGGTGGTGTGATTTTCAGATCAGGATACGCCGCATTGAAGAGTTCAATCAATTCACCTGACTCTGACATTTCCTCAACAATATCACATCCCCCGACAAATTCCTGATTGATGTAGAGTTGTGGAATGGTGGGCCAATTGGCGTAATCCTTGATTCCCTGGCGAATATTTTCATCAGAAAATACATTGAAGGCTTTATAAGGTACATTCCAGGAATCCAGAACTTTACACACTCTTGCGGAAAAACCGCATTGGGGCATTTCCGGAGTGCCTTTCATGAACAAAAAAACAGGACTGCTACTAACAAGTTCCTTGATCTGCGCCATGGTATCCCCGACGGGAGAAGGAGATACAGACTGATTTCCTGAGACAACATTAAATTTCATAATACTCCTGCTTAAGGCTGATTTTTATTTTTCCCCATCATTGCCAATCGCATCTACCGGACAAGATTCCATGGCCTCCTGGCAATTAGATTCCTCCTCAGAGGTGATGGGTTGTTTATAAACATAGTCATGTCCATCTTCCAGATTAACAGTAAAATTATCCGGTGCTAATTCGGAACACAAATTACAGTCGATGCATTCTTCATCAACATAGTATTTGCCAGAGACATTGATTTCAAACTTACGAGTTTTGTCTGCCATTATTTTAAAGTATCCTTCCTGAATGAATGCAAAATCAAGCCTTAAATAGTACCAATAGTATGCTATATCATGGTAGCAATCGATAAAGAATGGCAAACCATAATTCAAGAATTTGGAGATGTCAACAGGATGTTCTGAAGATATGAATTAAAAAACAACAACTTGTGAGGTTTCCTATAGAAAGCCTTCCAAGATTTCAACTTGTACTTTTATTTTTAGAAATATAGTTTGCCACGAATTTTATTGTCAGCAATGATTTAAACTCAATGGAGGAAGACTATGGCTCAGACAAAAACAAACTCTGGTAATTTTTTTGAAGATTTTGAAACTGGAATGGTTATCAGGCATGCGCTTCCCCGGACACTGACGGAAGGCGACAATGCTCTTTATGTTGCTTTGACAGGAGAACGTTATCCTTTATACTGTTCTGCTGAATTTGCCCGGCAATTGGGGTTCAAACGGGAATTGATCAATGATCTGCTGGTGTTTCACACTGTTTTTGGAAAATCTGTTCCTGACATCAGTCTGAATGCTGTTGCAAACCTGGGTTATGCCGATGTTCGCTTTTTAATGCCGGTTTATCCTGGAGATACGCTTCGTGCGGAATCAACCGTGGTTGGGCGAAAAGAAAATTCTAACGGGAAAAATGGAAATGTGTATGTTCATACCAAAGGCTATAACCAGAGAAATGAATTGGTCATGCAGTTTTATCGCTGGGTAATGGTTCATAAACGAAATCCTGATGTTCCCTGTGACAGCCAGGATAAACCCGATCTTCCGCATGAATTGTCTGTAGCTCAGATCAAATTCCATGAAAACTTTAATCGGGGTGGCCTGGATACCATCGCGACAGGTGGGAAGTGGTTTTTTGAAGATTATGAAACTGGTGAACGCATTTATCATGTAGATGGTAGAACCATTGAAGAATCTGATCACATGCTGGCAACCAGTTCCTATCAAAACACAGCAAAGGTTCATTTCAATTCCCACCAAATGTCAAATTCCAGGTTTGGCAAGAGATTGATGTATGGCGGACATGTGATTTCAATAGCAAGGGCCCTGTCTTTCAATGGTCTGGAAAATGCTCTGGGAATTTTAGGTTGGAATGGTGGAAGTCATGTCGCACCAACTTTTGCGGGTGATACCATTTATTCCTGGTCTGATGTGCTGGACAAAAAAGATCTGAATTCCGATTTTGGCGCCTTGCGCACACGACTGGTTGGTATCAAAAATGTTGACCCTCAACAAAAAGGCGTTGAGCTTAAATTTACAGATTCTGAAACAGGCAAGGAAACTTATCATCCCAATGTGGTTCTGGATCTGGATTATTATATCCTGATGCCCAAACATAAATAATCATGGGTTGCTCTCAGCAACTCTCTTCAATTTCAAAATTTATAAATCATTTAATGTAGAAATGGAATTTCATGTTGAGCGAAGAATATCGGATGCAAATCAACGATATGTTCGAACGTGTGGGGAACCTAGAAGGGTATCTTTGACGTTGCGGACAAACAAAAATCTCTTGAACTACTTCAGAAGCAATCGTCTGAAGACACCTTCTGGCAACAACCCCAGGAGCAACGTACCGATGTCCTGAAGCAAATTTCACATCTGTCGGATCTTATCGATGAATGGAAGAAACTTGTTGATCTGAAGGACAACCTTGAAACGGCGCTGGAGTTGTATGATGAAACCCAGGAGGATGAATTTTTGGGTGAATTGAACCAGTATCGAACCAAATTGGAGGAGGAACTCAACAAACTTGAAATCATCAATCTGTTCACCGGGGCCAATGATGAAAAAAACGCGATTGTGACAATTCATCCCGGCGCTGGCGGTACAGAATCCACCGATTGGGCCTCCATGCTGTATAACATGTATCTGCGTTGGACCAATCATAATGGTTATGATGTGGATATTATGGATTTTCTGCCTGGTGATGAAGCTGGAATCAAATCAGTGACTTTTGAGGTTTCCGGCAAATATGCTTATGGCAATCTAAAGACCGAGACAGGGGTTCACCGGTTGGTGCGAATTTCTCCCTTTGACGCTAACAAACGCAGACACACTTCCTTTGCGTCAGTGTTTGTTTATGCGGATATTGACGAGGAAATCGCGATCGAAATCAATACTGAAGATCTAAAAATTGACACGTTCCGTGCGAGTGGTGCCGGTGGCCAGCATGTCAACACCACAGATTCCGCGATTCGTATCACGCATATGCCTTCAGGAATTGTGGTCCAGTGTCAAACTGAACGATCCCAGCATAAAAACAAATCTTCTGCTATGAAGATTTTAAAGGCCAAACTCTATGAAAAACAACAGGATTCATTGAGGGCGGAACGTGATAAACTGAACAGCACAAAACAGGAAATTGCGTGGGGGAGTCAGATTCGAAGTTATGTGCTTCAGCCATATCAATTGGTCAAAGACCATCGTACTGGATACGAAACGGGCAATTCTGGTGCGGTACTCGATGGAAAAATAGATGAGTTTATCAAAGAAGCCCTTGTTCAGAAAATTTGTGATTAACCTAAAGTGATGAGAAAAATTTATGTCAAGCTGTTCATTTGATATTGTTTGTGAAGTCAACCTTCAGGAACTCGACAATGGGGTCAATCAGGCTAAACGGGAAATTGAAACCCGTTATGATTTTAAAGGCAGTCATTGTGAGATCGAACTTGATAAGGAAAAATCATCGGTGTTGCTGACAGCGGATGATGACATGAAGATGAAAATGGTGATTGATATTTTATTGACCAAACTCATCAAACGATCTGTTCCTGTTAAATCCATTGTTTATGGAAAGACTGAGCCTACTGGACGTTTATTGAAAAAAACATTGACCGTTCAGCAGGGACTATCCAAAGAACAGTGTAAAAAAATCACAACGTGTATCAAGGATTCCAAACTCAAAGTGCAGGCACAGGTAATGGGCGAACAAGTTCGGGTTACCGGGAAAAGTAAGGATGATCTTCAGCAAATCATGGGATTGTTGAAAGGAATGGAACTGGATTTTGATCTTCAGTTTACAAATTACAGATAATTTCAGTTCATTGGCGTCTGAGTGATCTGTTTCACCGCATGGATCAGATCACTTTCCTGTGTGGCTGAGAGCATTAAAAATTCCAATCCGATGGTCCATTTATTGATGTAATCTTTTTTAACGCTGTTTTTCTGCCATATGACTTTGCAAATAATTTGTATGGGATCCAGTTCAATAGCATGACCATCTTTTTCTGGCAAAAATACAATTTCAGCAATTGTGGTTTCCCCCACTGTTAACGGTTCTTCCAACTCCATACGCATTCCAAACCTCGAAATATCCAGAGCGATCCCGGAAATCATGTTTTGCTTCATAAACAAGCGGGCCGGCGTATAGACATCAAACCTTGGCGTGCGTCGTCGTCGTTGTTGGTTGAGATAGTAACTGGTTTCTTCCACAACACCATCCCAGAAATAATCCTCAGGCGGATAACGCAAAAAATACCGGCAGCGTTGCAAATATTCACGCGTTATCACATCATCCGGATAAATCGCTTCACATTTTTCAAATAACTTTATGGCGTCTTCAAAGTGCTGACTTTTGTAGCGAATGATCCCTTCAAATAAAAATGCTTTGGTCTGCTGCTTTTTATCATAAATTTCAGGAGGATCATGATCAAAAACCTCAAAAATTGTAACAGGTACTCCTTTTCCCCGTATTTTAACCGTATCAATTTCACGAATGGCATAATCATCATCATTGATTTCCGCATGACTGTATCCCGTGATCAGAATACCGGCTTTGTATTGTTTGGTCAGTTGTTCCAGACGGGCAGAGATATTCACATGATCGCCCACCACGGTTGAATCCATCCTGTTTATGGTACCCAATGCGCCGACGACGACAGCACCTGTATTGATTCCCACTCCAAAATGTATAGGTGGAAATTCTTTGGAACGATGTGCATTGTGATGTTGAATGGCTCTGTGCATTTCTATAGCAGACTGAATAGCTCTGTTGACCGAATTTTCTCTATCAAACAGTGCCATGATCCCATCGCCTATAAACTTGTCAATGAAGCCCCCATGATCAGTGATCAACGGTTCCATCATGGTGAGGTATTCATTGAGAAATTCGAAGTTTTTTCGAGGAGTCATTTGTTCTGATATGCGGGTATAGGAGCGAATATCAGAAAATAAAATGGTCAAAACTTCTTGATGACAATAACCCGGTGTCAAAAAATCAACGCCTTCCGCATAGATACGCTGGAGAAATTGTTTGGGAACAAACACCTGAAACATTTTTGTGGTTTTTTCCTGTTCTAGTCGTGAGGCGATCAATTCACTGTTGGTTTCTTCAAGTTTCTGTTTGGCTGTTTTTAATTCTTCAGCCGTCCTGATGGCATTATCCGCAATCATGTATTGGATAGAAAGAGCCTCATTCAGTTCCGCTGTTTTAAGAGCGAGATCTCTTCTTTGTTCATATAAACTGACAAAAATACGGACTTTGCTTTCCAGAATATAAGGATCAAAGGGTTTAGACAGAAAATCAACGGCGCCATGTTCATAACCTTTGAAGATATAATGATCTTCACGGAAAATGGCGGTGATGAAAATGATGGGAACATTGCGGGACAGGTCATGCTCCCTGATTCTTGCCGCAATCTCAAAACCATCAAGATCCGGCATTTGGATATCCAGTAAAACCAATGCCAGATCTTGCTCATGCGCAATCTCTATCGCACGTTTTCCTGAGGATGCGGTATAAATTTGAATGTTGAGAGACTTCAGGATGGCTTGTGTCAGAAACAGGTTTTCCTCACGATCATCTACAATCAGGATTTGAGGTGCAGGATAATTTTTAGCCATTGTGAATCTACAATAAAGTTCAAATTTTTAAACTATTCAATGATTTTTCCATAACAAACGAGATCGGAGATGTCGAATTAATTGTTGCGATCACAATGAGAATTGAGGCCAACATTCCGAATAACAGCACAAAGTGAACGCCTATGAAAATAGTTGGATCTGGTTGATGATTTGCATTAAAGTCATGATGTACTTGCCAATTCAAAAATAGTGCGAAATCATTCAGATTGATTCCCCAAACAGGTTATATGGCTATGATTCAAGATTCCATGCTGGCCCTGATTATCAGGTTTGTGGCAGGAAATAAAAAAATAAATTTTTGTGACAATGAGTTCATTCAACAACAATTGGATGAAATCCAGGCCTTTATTGAGCAGTTTCCTGAAGCAGAGCAGGAATATCAGGCAATGGTCTGGATCCAGACTTATGCCAGAAAATACCGTGAGACCTGGGAAAAAGAAATCATTACTCAGGAAATGGCTCATCAACGCTGTGCGGACTGCCCCTTGAGGAGCGGTGCAAGTTATTGCGAAATTCACAAACAATGGCTGAATCTTCTGGAACAATACATCCATCAGGATATTGGCTCACAGCAATATGTGGAATCGTCTCTTCAGTTGCTGGAAGATCATAAAAACTCTCTAAAAATCAAGGGGCGACCACAGGTTGTGTCAATAGGATGCTGACAGCAGTTGCGGATTTTCCATGAGTGTTTTCATCACACGTTCTACAGGCAGATTTTCTGTGCTGAAATCAAGCACAGGATAACGATGAAGAATTTCAGCACTGATTTCTCTCAATTGCTTCATCGGCAGACGGATATGGACATGGGTTCTTTCCTCATTCCATCTGGTATCCAGAGATGTCCAGAACATATCATCCCTGGATATTGGCGCCGCAAATAAAAAAGAAACATCTTTTTCTTCACCCAACAACTTCTCAAACTCCTGTATGGGACCATCAAAACGTTTCCCACCCTGAAAAATGAGCACCAGCCTTGAGCAAAGCGCCGTGACATCAGCCATATAGTGCGATGTCAGAATGATCGTGCTTCCGGTTTCCTGATGATAGGATTTAATAAATTCCCTGATTTTTTGTTGTGCGATCAGATCCAATCCAATAGTTGGTTCATCCAGAAAAATAATCTCTGGTTGATGGAGTAGTGACGCCATCAATTCAACTTTCATCCGTTCACCCAGGGATAATTTTCGAACATGGACATGAAGGATATGTTCAACCTGTAACAGGGAGGAAAGCAACGCAACCCTTTGTTTGAAGGTATTCCGCTCTATTTCATAGTATCGTCCCAGCAGTTCAAACGAATCCATAGCTGGTAAATCCCACCACAGTTGCGATTTTTGTCCCATAACCAGCGCGATTTTTTTTCGAAACAGGCGCTCTCGTTTTTCAGGGACATGGCCCATCACAGAGAGAGAGCCCCCTGAGGGGACAATGATCCCGGTAAACATCTTCATTAAGGTTGTTTTTCCTGCGCCATTGGGACCAAGTAAACCAATGATTTCGCCATGCTTCACACTCAGATCAAAGGGTTTGACTGCCTCATTCATTTCATGGTTGCGATAAACAAGAGATTTCAGTGCTCCTTTCAATCCGGGAGACTTTCGATAGATGCGAAATGCTTTATAAAGTCCTTGTGCTTCAATCATTGCCGTTCTCTGGAATAATGCTTGCAAACCGTAAAAACAGTTAAATTTATGAAAGATGTTATGAAATCAATCTCAAGGCGGGGTTAATGTTTCCTTCCCGAATAAGATTTAAAATATTTATTCTGGTATGTGTTATGGGGTTATTCAGTTGCGCAGGTAAACGTCCGGAAAATCTTGGAGTCAAAGATCAACACTTGGCTCCTTGTCCCAACAAACCCAATTGTGTTTCCAGTCAAAGTCAGGATGACTCGCATTTCATCAAGCCGTTGACATATCTTGGCACTGTTGAGGAATCCAGGCAATGGTTGAAAGAAATTATTACATCCAAGCCCAATACAACGCTGATCAAGGAAGAATCAGATTATTTCTGGTTTGAGTTTAAATCGGCCTTGATGGGATTTGTGGATGATGTGGAATTTTATTTTCCGCAATCGGAACAGATCATTCATGTACGTTCAGCTTCTCGTCTGGGATATTCGGATATGGGTGCCAATCGTAAAAGGATTGAACTCCTTCGTCAGACCTTCTCGCCGTCAGCTCAATAAAGATTTCCACAAAGCCATACTCCGTATCGGGTACATTCTTGCTGATCCGTCGCGGGGTACAGCATCAATTGATGAGCCGATGAGGCTTCTTTGGATCGTTCGTCAGCCTGGACTCTGGCTGCATAGAGTGCACCCATGTGTAGTTTGACAATATTTTCAATGTACCCCTGCCTGAAACTCAGTGAAATAGACCCATCCATTCGTTCCTTTTCCTCTTTATCCAATAGTTGATGGATCCTATTCAAGGACTCTATCCGTCTATTCTCATTTGTCTGAAACGAAAGGCGTGCTTTCTGGAGTTCTCCTGAAGTCTGAATTTTTTTGCCTGTTCTGGTCCTGGCAAGGTCAGGATTATCCTGAAGCACAGAATATTTTCGCATGGCAACAGTGTATTCTTTATTGCGGTTTGCCTGACGTGCTTCTTCCATCAAAACAAGGGCCGTTTCTTCAGGGGGGGTTAATTGTGATTCAGTGTTCAGACGAACGCGTTCAAGATCCGACAAATTCTGATCAATCGTGTCATATTCATCCGCATAGGGAAACGCTCTTTGAAACTCTACCATCATTGAATATCCACCTCTCATGGCTCTTGCCATAGCAATCTGGTGAATCTGTTTTACCGCATCAAGTGCCTCAGGAACATTGGGATATTTTTGCAAAAAATTCAGATATCCCGCAATGATGTTTGCGTTCCTTACTTTCGCATAGATATCACTGATCGCTTTGCGGGCATGTGAACTGGCAGGATAAAGGGCCACAAATTTCTCAAATTTTTCAACATCCTTTTCTTTTTCATACAAACTGAGCAGAAGCCCTGTTGCCAGCGCGGCTTGCGGAGTATACGGGAATTTTTTAATGAAAGTTTCGTATCCTTCTTCTGTGTTTCCGGAGTGGTAAACTTCGAATTGTCTGTCGATGGCCTGGCTCACATGACGTGATTGGGGATGCCGTTGAATAAACTGATCATAGCCCTCAACGGTGTTCTGAACCTGATACAGTTTTAATATCGATTCAATCGCACCACCTGTATGGGATGACAATGGATAGCGTTCAATAAATTCAAGGTATCCATCAATCGAAGGTGTTTCCTCATATTTTTGAAACAGACGATCCCTTGCGGTTTCCGCTGTGGATGTCCCGTCAAACAGATCAATAAAATTCTGGTAGGATTCAATCGAATTTTTGAGAGTCGCCTGTTCCAGTTGCTGATCAAGAATCATTTGTTGATCCACACCAAGTGATTGAGGACTTTCTTTAATTTGTAAGGCCAGGAGAGGTGCCATTTTTTCCAGGGCCTGTAAAGCAAGCGGCGAGTTTGGATACTGTTGACGGAATAGTTGATAGCCTTTCAGGGTGTTGGTTTGTATTGCCTCCCTCCAGGTTAAGGATTCCTGGAGTAAAATAGCATCATTTATAAAACGACCATAAGGAAACTGAGCCAGATAGGTTTTGACGGCTTGAAGCGTATCAACTCTCAGACTTTCCGCGTATAAAGCTGATTCAAGGTTCAACCGCATCAAGGCAACATATTTGCCTTCAGGAAAATATTTGAGATAATCCAGCGCATTCCGCATTAATTCATTGCTTTGACTTTCTGACAGGTTGGATGGTTTTTGAAATGATAAGGATCTGTCAGGAATCCACCCGGACTGATTGTTTGGTAAGGCAAGACGGGTCCATTCCTGCTGGTGAGCAAGAATATCAAATTCACCTGCGGCATTGATCGTAGAACCTGTCGGTGAATCATAACCTGGAGATTCATGAACTGTCAGTGGAACGATTTGAATAATTGCAATGTGTTTCATGGCGACAGGACCAGGATAAAATAATTCTTCCATTTCCCGCATGGCCTCATTCAAAAATTTCCCTTGAGGAAATTCTTTCAAATACAGGAGATACGGACTCGGTTTTTTCTGTTCCCTGGCAAACTGAATCAGGATGGTTTCCTTGATTTCATTGACTTCCGCAACATATTTTCCCCGGGGATATTGTTCCAGATATTGATCACACACTTCGCGTGTGTGCAGGGTCTGTACCTGTTCAAACAGCCATTGTTCAATCAGGTTCTGAACGTCCTGAACATAGTGTCCCTGAGGAAATTGTTTGAGATAACGCTGGTAGGCATCCTTGGTATGCTGGTGTTTGGCTTGTTCAAACCAGGCTTTATCCAGCAGTTGTGAGGCTTCAGAAGAAAATTCGGAATCGGGATAGTTTCTGATAAAATCTTCATAAGAAGTTATTGTATTTTGTTGTTTGGCTTTTTCAAAGGCTCCAGACGCTCCGCATCCCACCAGAATGGTAAATGTGATGAATATAAGAATGGAGGCCTTTGACACAGAATCTGCCATTTTAAAACCGTTACACACCAGGAACAATTAAATAATTAATATGAACTTTTGAAAGGTGCCCTGAATTTTAATGAAAGTGTTTGATGAAAATTTGCCTAAAAATGGATGTCCTGAAACATTATGATTGAGTAAAATCAATCAACTGTTCCAGCTTTTTCATCGCCATGCCATTTTCCACGAGTTCTTTTGCCTGGGCGATACCCTCTTTCAATGTTGCGGTTTTTTCAGCAACATACAATGCCGCCGCGGCATTTAATATTGCGACATCTTTGGCAGTACCCAGATATTTTCCTGAAAGGATCTGGCGAATCATTTGAGCGCTTTCGTCGGCACTGTTGACACTCAATTCTTTCAGCGATCCTTTTTTCATTCCAAGATCTTCCGGAGTCAAACTATAGGTTTTGACCAGTCCATTTCTGAGTTCTGCGACATAGGTTTTGCTGGTTGTTGTTAATTCGCATAGTCCATCCTCTCCTGTCACCACCATCGCGTTTCGGCTTCCAAGTCGCTGAAGTGCCTGGGCTAGCTTGTGAGTCCACTCCACAGAGGGAACCCCCAAAACCTGGTCCATGGCTCCTGCTGGATTGGTAAGAGGTCCCAGAATGTTGAAAATGGTAGGTATTCCCAGTTCTTTTCGGATAGGTCCCGCAAATTTCATGGCCGGGTGATGTTTTATCGCATAACAGAAACAAATATTGGTTTGGGCAAGGCACTGTTCCACTTTTGGCAAATCAATATTGATATTCACCCCCAGTGCTTCCAGCGCTTCAGCACTGCCACTTTTGCGGGTATTGCTCCGGTTTCCGTGTTTTGCGACAACCGCACCGCCAGCCGCGGCAATAATCGCGGCGCAGGTGGATATGTTGAACGTGCTGATTCCGTTTCCACCAGTACTACAGGTATCTACGGCATTAGCGGGGGCCTGAATGTGTGCGGACTTTTGACGCATCGCTGTTGCCGCTCCGGCAATTTCTTCTACATTTGCGCCTTTAGCTTGCAGGAGCGCTAAAAAGGCCCCCGCCTTGATTGGTGTTGCGTCTTCACTCATGATCCACTGGATCGCTTGATGCGATTCATCAAATGTTAAATCCTGCAATTTCAATAATTTTTGCAACAATTCATTCATTATTTCAGTCCTTTCTCTCTCAGGGTGTGGCTGACTCACTATTCATAAAATTTGAAATTTTTCAGTTTTTTCTTTCGTGAGCGGTCTTTCCGGGCAACGGTTCCCAAACCTTTATATTTGACATAGAGCAACAATCGATCCAACAAATCATGCTCTTTTGTGGATAAATCCATGAACTTCAGACCATAAACCCATTGTTTATTCTGTTTTTTTCTGGTCATGATCCGTCCCCCCAGGGTCAGTGGACTGGATAGTGCTTCAGATTCAATGTTGACCCACGCCCAGGTTTTGGGTTTAATTTTGAAATGGGTCAGCAATCCCACCCCTCCCACAGACATATCCACCAGAATGCCTTCAAAATTATCATTCAGGGTATGTCCGGAAACTGGAATATTGCAGGAATGACGTGGAGCAAATCGTTGTTCCAGGAATAGTTTACGAAAAAATATTGCATGGCTAAGCAACAATCTGGCGGATTCCTGATGAGAAATAGCGTAATTGAAATTGACCAGAAGATGATCGCCCATATGAAGACGTGTGTCCAGTCTCACGGGAAGTCGAACAGGCCCGCTTAAGGAAGGATGGACAAAATCAACAATGGTCATTTGCTTTAGATCAACCCACTTTTCCCAGGAGCCTGTTTTGATACGTGCTTCAAAAGATAAAATACTCACATGCTCAACTGTTCCATCTACAAAAAGAATACTTTCTTCGTCTGACAACCGGCAAGTCAGGCCCGAAATAAAATTATGGATGACCCCCTGAAGATGAACATCCACCAACATGGTGCTTAGCGAATAGCGAGTGTCGGTGTTGATGGTTCCGAGATAAATATGATAACCCAATAATGGAAGATACAACACCGCAAACAGTCCATGCAGGGCAATCAACACGCTTTTAAGTCCCGGCAAATCATGCGGACGTAAAAAATAAAGGGTGATTCCCGTAATGGACATCAGTGTAATCACGACCACTGACAAGAGTAGGAACAGCCATTGTTTCACGATCATTTTATCTGAAACGATACTTTCGCCACCTTTACCAGTGGGATTCTGCAACACAATCAGGCTCAAAATTCCGGAACCGGTCATCCAGAAAATTCCAATGGTGATATGCCACCATCGGGTATCCCGAGCTAAAAAATCTCCCACATGGCGTAGTTCAACGATTTGAGAAATCCCCAGAGTATACAGTAACAGAATCATGGTCGCATTGAACCAGTGCAACCATCGTATACGGGGAGCGAATCGTGAAATGATGACAGTATCCTCAGGTGCTAACAGTTCCAGTCCGATACTTGCGGCATTTGTCATGAAGGTCCTTGGAAAATATGGCTACAGATATTCGCCTGTGGCAACATTGTAATATTTTGAATATTCTTTACCGGTTTTGACATGACAGTCCACACACCGGACATCAGTATTATCCCGTTTCATATCAAAATCGCCCTCATCCATCAATTGGTGTGCGTAACGGACATCAGCCTTGCTGTGATTATGACAACTAATACATTGAACTTTTCGATACGTGGTCCGGTTGGTGATATCTTGGTGGCATTCCTTGCACTTCAACGTGAAATGATATTTTTTTCCTTCGAGCACCAGAACTTTACTGTGATATAAGGCCGCAGTGGATTGTTTCCATCCAAAAAAACTGGGTTGATGGCACAAATTACAGGTTCCCAAATCATTATGGGCTTCCGGACGATTGGTATGGCAACTGTCACAACGGCGCTGAATGCCGTAAATATTCAGTTTCAGGTCGCCCAACAATCCGCGCCCATGCCCAAACAGTCCAACGTCAAAAAATTGCTCATAGGGCGTTTCTCTTACGCGGGGATCAGTGCATGAAATGAGCAAAAAGCAGATTCCAATTATTCCAGTGATACGAAGCATCAGGGGGTTTATATGAAGCAGATTACAAATTGAGAAGGCAATGCCACAGTTTGACTCAGGATTCTTCAACTTCCTGTTCCTCATCAGAATGTACATGATCCAGGACGGTAATCAAAATCAGGGAAAACAGTGCTCCTGATACAAAGCCTTGTCGAACAGGCCACCAATCGTGGACAAGAAACAGGTCCGATAACGCCAGAAACACAGGGACTAATCCAATTGCCACATACACCGCATTAGGGTTGCTTATTCGAACCTTGAACCGGATAAACCGGATCAAAAATGGAATGACAACGCCCCAAACAATGCCATATCCCCAGTCTGTGTTAAATCCTCCGGGAGACGGGATGCTGAAGATTAATAGAATCAGACAGGTCAGGTTGTAAGACGAAATATGAAATTTACCAATGGGAATCATGACACCTCAAACTCAATATTTTGAAAAAAAGAATTCTTACTTTTGCAGGTATGCTGTTTGGACGCACATGTCAATAATTAACAAAGACAAAATTCTATGATTCCTGGATATCGCTCAAATAATAGCGCCACGCCGGAGCATGTTGCTCAATGTGGTGGATCAGTTTTTCAGATATTTCACGTAACAATGCGACCTGATCATCAGGATCCGGCAGATTGTAGGGTTGTATTCGTATCTGGATAGCTCCTCCAGCGGGTGTTTCTTGATTTTGTGTAACTTTAAGGAGTAATTCCTCTGGTTGAACAATATAATAGCAGGGGTGAGAATCGATGCTCTGTCCTGTTTGAACAGGTTTTCCAGATGTGGACAGCACCTCAACCAAAAATTCAAACACTTTCCGGGAAGAATCTGAATTGTCTAAATATAAATCCCTAAACTTCATGCTGGAGTTTCCTTTGTCTTGTGGGAGTTGTTCATTAAAAAACGCTCCACTTTAAGGATGTCGTCTGGATGATCCACACCAATCCCCTCAAATTTTGCGGGAACGCACAAAATCGGGTATCCACGTTCCAATATTCTTAGTTGTTCCAGTGATTCAGTGCTTTCCAGTTGAGTTTGAGGCCATTTACTGAATGCCAGCAGAAAATCTTTCCGGTAAAAATATATACCAAGATGTTTCCACATGGATTGCGGAGGGTGCCGGGGATAAGGAATTGCGGCTCTGGAAAAATACAAGGCATGGTTGTTCTGATTTAAAACAACCTTGACTACATTCGGATTATTAAAGTGTGTCTCCTCTGTGATCGGGAAAATCAAGGTTGATATTGGACACTCACCTGTCCCCATTGTGGTTTCTACCAGGTTATTCAAATCATCTGGAGAAATGACCGGTTCGTCCCCCTGAACATTCAAGATCCATTCGCAGGATAGATGTTGTGCGGCTTCAGCCAGACGATCCGTTCCCGTAGAGTGATCGGGGCTGGTCATGATGACTTCTCCGCCAAAATCTTTTACAACCCGGGCAATTCGCTCATCATCCGTGGCAACCATCACCTTTTCAATTCCTGATTGTGTGACCTGTTGATATACACGCTGGATCATTGGCAGGCCCATGATCTTCACCAGGGGTTTTCCGGGAAATCGTGTAGATGCGTAGCGAGCTGGAATAATGGCGACAACCTTATGAAATGTCATGATCAGTCTCAGAGCCAGGTTGAACAGAATATTGGTGGTATTTGTATAAAATCCCTCATGAAAGCTATTCTTACAGAAATCCTTGAGGAGTGTCTATTCTAAAATTTGAGATTTTATGGCGCACATATTGTCATCCATTGTGCATTTTATGTCATATGTTTCACGTTATTATCATTCGATGTAATTTAATAACATCAAATTAAGCCATAATATTTGTTCTGAGATTCATGTTTTTAATATTTACCAGAGACAACTACGCAAAAATTTGGGCATTAAAAATATTACTAATATAATCAATAATTTGATTGTGTTTGTTTCAAAGAAACAGGGAATATAAAATATTGTTAAAAATAGTTAAAATTTATTTTTTTTAAGTAAAAAATTGTTAGATTGGCATGAATATTGAGTTAGTGAATCCGTCATGTTTAATTCAGGATTGACTCGCAATGAATGTGAGTCATGTATGAATAACCCCAACAAAGGATGGATATATGATAAAAAAAATCGCAATTACCTCAATGGCTGCTTTTTTGAGTCTGTCTGTGGCAAATGCTAAATGTCTGGACCAACAGGAAACCAAATTATGTTTGGGTGGTGAAGTAGCCGGCGCATTACAAATCAGTTCCAGTGATAATGGCACAACATCATCATCTCATATTGCTACTCCTGGAAGAGCTGAGTTGACTGCGAATATTGTGTTACCAGAAAACAATGGCTGGCAAACAGAAGCCTATTATACCATTAGCTCTGACTCTAATGAAAAGCTGGATGACTATCGGATCAAGGTTTCTTCCGGTAATGTGTCAATTCTGGCTGGACGAGATGGCATTGGCTACGTCAAACAAGGACAAAACTATGTGACAGAAATGGGATCAACCACTGTCGGAACCTATGGTGATGGAACGCTGCTCAATGATAACAATCTGGCGCTGGAATATAGAGTCAATGAGAATTTCGCAATGCGTGGTGGCTTGAGTTATGAGGCCTATGAAGCCGTTGCGGCACAGGCCGAAGTCCTCGATAGTACGACGGGTGCCGTGATCACTCCGGCTCAGGATGCTATAAATGCTGATGCCATGGCCTTGGCGCTGGTGGCTGAAGCTAACGTTGCCGGCTTGGGATTTGGACTTGAATTTGAAACCAAATCTTATGGCGAACCTGCGGATGCTCCAACAGGGTTTACCGCACCTGATGGGCAAACCACATTGACTGTTGGTCTGCAATATACAATTGCTGACAAGTACACTCCCTACCTGAACTATGGATCTTTCACACAGAATGCTGATGTGACTGAAACAGGAATTGATTTTGGTGTTGACGCCAATCTGGATGTGGTCGGACTGACCGTTGGTATGGAAAATTATGACAGTGGAATTGATGGTGCTGACACAACAAGCAGCATATACCTGGGCGTGATCGCTGGTGTGTTTGGTGATACACAGGTTGGATTTCAATATCAAACCAGCACTACGGGTGATATTTCATCCAGTGAAACAATGGTTGAGTTATATAGCACATTCTAACCATTCAAGTGGTTCTGCGATAACCCGTAGTCCCCCACGGGTTATCTTAACCACTCAGTTCGGTTGGTTTACCAGTCGACCTGCCACCTTCCTGAAAGTAGCCTGATCAAATTCAATGTTCTGACCCGACCAAACCGTTTCCGTTCACTATTGTGCAGCTTGAGCCAACGCTTGTTCCAGATCTGCGACAATGTCATCAATATGCTCAATACCAATACAAAGCCGTATCATATCAGCGGTGACACCGGCTGACGTCAGTTCGGTTTCTGACAACTGTCTGTGTGTCGTTGATGCCGGATGCGCCGCTAATGACTTGGCATCCCCGATATTGACCAGACGTTTGAATAATTTGAGAGCATCATAAAATTTGACAGCGGATTCATAACCACCCTTGATTCCAAAAGACATCAAGGCTGACGGTCGCCCCTTCGTATATTTTTGCGCGAGTTCATAATACGGCGAATCTGGAAGTGCCGCAAATTTAACCCAGGCAACCCTAGGATGTTGTTTTAAATATTTTGCCGCGGCCAGGGCATTGTCACAATGGCGTTCCATGCGCAATGGAAGGGTCTCGATTCCCTGTAAAATCAGAAACGCGTTCATCGGACTGATGGCAGAACCTGTATTTCTCAAGGGAACAGTACGGGCTCTTGCGATATAGGCGGCTGGTCCCATCGCGGCCGTATAAACCACACCATGATAGGAAGGTTCCGGCTTGTTCAACACAGGAAATCTTTCAGGGTATTTTTCCCAGGGGAATTTTCCGGAATCCACAATGAGTCCTCCCAGTGAATTTCCATGCCCGCCCATATATTTGGTCAGTGAGTAAACTACTATGGAAGCACCATAGTCAATTGGCCTGATGATAGCCGGAGCAACGGTGTTATCCACAATCAATGGTATTCCATGTTTTTGTGCCATTTTCGCAAGGGCTTCAATATCCACAATATTGCCTGCCGGATTGCCGATGCTTTCGCAATAGACAGCAACAGTTTTATCATCTATCAAGGCTTCAAGGCTGGCGGCACTGTCATCCTTTGCAAAACGCACATCAATTCCCTGCTTGGGGAGCATGTGGGCAAACAAAGTATAGGTTCCGCCATAAAGCATGGGAACAGAAACAATATTGTTACCTTGTTCAGCAATCGTCAGAATGGAGTAATTGATTGCGGCACTGCCTGAACTGACCGCAAGTCCGGCAATTCCGCCATCCAGCGCAGCCACTCTTTTTTCCAGAACATCCGCAGTCGGATTCATGATTCTGGTATAAATATTTCCGGGAACCGCCAGGTTGAATAAATCAGCTCCATGCTGGGCGTTGTCAAATTCATAGGCGACTGTCTGATAAATGGGCACGGCCACAGATTTTGTGGTCGGATCTGTTTGATAACCGGCATGAATGGATATTGTTTCTGGTTTCATAGTCTAATGAACTCCTAAGTTTAAGTTGAAAATTCAGACAGTTTTTCCGGAACTGTCCGGTCGGACCAGCGGATGAGGATGATCAAACGCGGTTTTTTGATAGACAAGGCCCAGCCAGTTGTTAAAAATGGCTTTTCCTGTGTCTCTCCAGGTATTATCAAGATAAGGTTCAATCCTTTGCTCAGGAAAGGGAGGAATGGGGGTTCCTTTTTCTTTGGCAATAAACACCATGAGTTTGTATTGTTCCGCAATGCTTTGGGCTTCAGGACTGAAATAATTTTCCGGGGAAGGCGGATAATCAGGTCGTTTTCCATCCAGAAATAACAGAATTTCACGTTTATATTCTTTCAGCAGACTGTTGCTGTCATATTCAGGATGTCCCTGTAGAAAGAAAATTCTGAAATTATCAGGACTGACGGCCATGTTAACCCCTCCATCCAGAGATTCGACCAGAATCTTCAATCCTGCCTTTTCGAGTTGTTCCCTCAAAAGGGTGTTGTATCTGGATTGCGGGACATCAAACCGGGTGTTGATATCTCTCAGGACAGGATGTTCCACCTGGGTGATCCGATGGCTATAAACGCCCCATAGTTTTTGTGGCAGCATGTATCGATCAATATTATACAGATGCTTCACCAGCGCATGCGTCGAAAGGCAGGAACAAAGCACGGAGGCCACATTTTCAGTAGCCCAACTGATGACTTCTTTCAGCGTATGCCAGAATGGTTGTTGCTCCAGCATGGGGCTGGCGACATTTGCGCCAGTGATGATCAGGGCATCAAGCCCCTGTTTTTTGACGCTCTCAAAGGATGTGTAAAAATTATTGATATAATCCTGGGTATCTTTTCCACGGGCAAGACCTGGAATTGAAAAGGGATGAATGTAAAACTGCGCAATCTGGTTACAACTGCCAATCAATCGCATGAATTGACGTTCGGTCGCCTGTAGTGCCGCATCAGGCATCATATTCAGCAGTCCAATATTTAACTCTCTGATATCCTGATGCAGAGCATCTTTTAAAGACAGGACGTCCTGACCTTGTACACGTAATTGATCAAAAGTTGGCAATTGGCTATGTGCGACTAAAGGCATGGTACCTTTTCACATAAAATGTTTTCAAATCAGATGTTCAGCCATGGTGTTGCCGCGAACACTCATTGACTGATACCTCAACGATATAGGGTTGTTTATGGGTATTTTCAGGAGAGATAACGTCCACTCAGACTGAAAACCAAATAATGGAAGACAATGAACCATATCGAAATGATACTGTCGAGAAAAATGGTTGAAAATTAAATGTGTGATTGACATTCTCTTTGGGATAACACAATAACAGATAAAATGACTGTTGATAAACCCTGAAAACATAATTTACGGTTCAATCCCATCAAATTGTCTTAATGTATTCGACGGATTGGATGCCTGTGATACAGGTGTTTTTCAATGAATGATGGATATTGACCGCAATATTAAGTACCCGATCAAAAGTTATTTAACATTTTTGATCGGGGTACTTATACAAATTTAAAAACCAATTGAAGGTTAGTTATGGCTCCGAGGTATCTGGTTCCAATAGATTTTTCACCGGTATCTGTCGATGTTGTACGGTTTGCGGACCAATGGGCTGTTCAGACAAAGGCTGAAATTTGGATCCTGCATGTCAGTCAGGCAACTTATACGTATTATCCTGACCGGAAACAAAATGGTGAACTCCTTCCACAATCTGTGGATGATTTGAAATTGAAGGACTGGGTCGCAGCCCTCGATCTCAAGTCTCCTGTGCAGTGTTTTCATAAAACGGGGCTACCCTATTATGAGATTCTTCAGGCCTCCAGGCAGAAAGATGTGGCCTCCATCATTATGGCTGCCCATTCTCATGCCATGAGGGATCGTCTGTTTCTTGGAAGTAACACGGATCATGTTCTGCATCATGCAACCTGCCCGGTGTTTGTTTACAAGAAAAACGGGCAGGTGTTTTCCGAGAATATTATTGTGCCGGTGGATTATCATGAAATCAACGCGCAAGTGATTCATTTTGCGGATCAATGGTGCCAAATCAATGGTGGAACGCTTAATTTCATTCATGTGATCCGGAATGGAGAAGGCAAGGAGGTCGCAGACATGAATTTCTTTGAGCAGAAGCTGTTTGGATTTCTTGATGGTTTCAAGATCCAGTCTTCCTATGAAGCTGTCATTCGTGTAGGAAAACCCTATTTGGAAATTTTGGCACTTCAGGAACAGATAAATGCCTGCTGGATCATGTTGGCGGCTCATTCCCACACCCAATTAGACCGCCTGTTGATGGGAAGCACTACAGATTATCTGGCTCATAACGCAAAATGCCCCGTTTATATTTTTAAACAGTCAACCAGTTGAGTTCGAGGTTGAAGTGATATGCAATTGAAAGGATCAGATTATGGCTTTATTTACTAAAATCAGCCCCTTGGCTCATGCGCCGTCAGGCATGACGCATGAGGGGCGGCAACTGGTGTTCAGTCTCTATGTGAAAGATGCTGAAAAGATTGAGTATCTGTTTTATCCCAACCCCTATCAAATGAAAATGGGGCAGCAATACTCCCGTCTGGAATGTGTAGAGTTGAACCTGAAAACATTCAGCGTTGGCAATCTTTGGAATTGGAAAGGGGAGTTGACCGCTGACTTTGACGAAAATTATGTGTTTGGCGTTGTCATCCGTATTTGGAAAATCGATCCTCAAACCGGAAAAGCCATTCCACATCTGGTCATTGACCCCTATTCCAGAGAAACCTCGGGTGGAGAACAATGGCGACAATCAGAAGGCTTTGAAATTGATGCTAAAACGCTGAAGATTAAAAGAATTCCAAGAACATCTGTTCACGACCCATATGTGATCAGACGTTTGCCTGTATTACGCTATTATCACTACAATGTGGATCGACCTGCTCACCCACGAATACCGTTATCAGAATCCATTATTTATGAATGCCATGTCAGAGGTTTTACAAACAGTCCAACTTCAAGGGTTTCTGATCCAAAATATCGTGGCACCTATAAAGGTTTGACCGAGTGTATTCCCTATTTTCTGGAATTGGGAGTTACAACCATTGAACTTCTGCCGATCTATGATTTTGATGAAAATGAAAACGTCAATGTTTCGCCCTTCACACGAGAACCGTTGATCAATTATTGGGGCTATTCACCGTTATTGTTTCTGGCGCCCAAACAAAGCTATGCCTATAACATGGAGGATCCCATCTCCGAATTCAAGGAAATGATTGACGCCTTTCATGAGGCTGGCCTGGAAGTGATTCTGGATGTGGTTTACAACCATACCGCAGAACAGGGATCCGATGGTCCTATCGATCATTTTCGCTGGCTGGATGAGGAAACCTACTACATTTATCACAAAACAAATCTGGCTAATTATTCAGGTTGCGGAAATACCCTGAATTGTTCGCATCCTGTGGTGAAACGACTGATTTTGCAAAGCCTTCGTTATTGGGTGAATGAAATCGGGGTTGATGGTTTCAGGTTTGATCTGGCTTCTATCTTGGATAGAAATCATGAAGGTCAGATGAATGCGTTCCCGTATCTCCTGTGGGAAATTAAAAATGACCCGGCACTGTCGGCAGGCATCAAGGTCATTGCCGAACCCTGGGATAGTGGCGGGGGCTATCAACTCGGGCACATTGCCTATCATGCCTGCTGGGCAGAATGGAATGATCGTTTTCGTAATACGGTTCGAAAAGCTGTAAAGGGTGAGGATGGTATGATCTGGGGCATCATGAACAGTCTTGCCGGAAGTCCTGATGTTTATCAGTCGATTCAGAACGGACGTGATTTCAGCATCAATTTTCTCACGGCGCATGATGGTATGACCATGTGGGATCTTGTGTCCTACAACCACAAGCATAATGAGGAAAATGGAGAAGAAAACCGTGATGGTACCAATGATAACTTTTCCTACAATTGCGGAATAGAGGGTCCAACGAAAGATATGGCCATCAATAACCTCCGTTGGAAAAAAATGCGGATGATGCATTTAATGCTACAAATTTCAAATGGAACTCCCATGTTGCTTGGAGGCGATGAACTGGCACGCACGCAGTTGGGAAACAACAATCTCTATTGCATTGATTCCCCCTTGAATTGGGTAGATTGGCGATTGGTGCAGAAAAATGTCCATTTGTTGCGCTTTGTCAAGCAGGCCATTGCCATCAGAAAACAATATCGGGATTTATTGTTTTCCACTGAAAGTCATTATTCCTGGTTTAACTCCGAAGGTGGTGAAGCGGATTATAGTTCTTATATTCGCACACTGGTCTGGCATATTTCACATCCCAGTCATCCTAAAAAAGCCATGTGCGTTTTGCTTAATTTTTTTCATGGTGCCATTGATTTCAAATTTCCGGAGAGTGGACAGTGGTTTTGTGTCATGGATACAAAACAGGATTCAAATGTCATGGGCCGGATTATGAATAATATTGTCAAGGTTGCCGGTTTTTCAATACAGATTTACCGGCGTGTATGAGTTATGAACGGACCTTTGTCCTAACAGGAGTCCATCCTATAACATGAAAGGAAACTGAGATGAATGTACTGAGCATGATACTGGCGGGAGGAGAGGGAACCCGGTTGTATCCACTAACGATTGACAGAGCCAAACCGTCCGTCCCTATTGGCGGAAATTACCGGATTATTGATTTTGTGTTGAATAATTTCATGAATTCCGGAGTTCTGAAAATGTATGTACTGACCCAGTTCAAATCGCACTCACTGATGCGCCATTTACGACTGGGATGGAGAATTTCCGGTTTGACCCGCACATTCATTGACCCCATTCCCGCCCAGATGCAGACCGGAAAGAAATGGTATGAGGGCACGGCAGACGCTATTTATCAGAATATCAACCTGATCAAGGATGAAGACCCTGAACTGGTGTGTATCTTTGGCGGCGATCACATCTACAAGATGGATATACAGCAAATGATCAAATTCCATCAAAAGAAAAACGCTGTGATGACTGTTGCGGCGATCCCGGTGCCAATACGTGATGCCCATCATTTCGGCGTGATTGAGGTTGATGACGATTGGAAAATGATCGGCTTTCAGGAAAAACCCAAAGAAAATCCCAAAACCATTCCGGGTGACCCTGACCATGTGCTGGCTTCCATGGGAAATTATGTGTTCAATACCAAAGAGTTGGTGGAAGAATTGATGGAAGACGCACAAAATGTTGATTCTGACCATGATTTTGGTAAAAATATCATTCCGCACCTATATCCACAGGGCGGCGTTTATGTTTATAACTTTCTGGAAAATGATATTCCGGGCATCAGTGAAAAGGAAAGAGGGTATTGGCGTGATGTAGGAACCATTGATGCTTATTGGGAAGCCAACATGGATTTTATTCAGGTTGACCCCGTTTTTAATCTGTATAATCATAAGTGGCCACTGAATACATACAACCCTCCTTATCCTCCAGCAAAATTTGTGCATTTCAGCGAGATACGAACAGGACATGCTATCAATTCCATGGTGGCAACTGGAACCATCATCAGCGGCGCGATGGTCGAACAGTGCGTCATCAGTTATAATGTCAGAATTCATAGTTTCTGTCATGTCAGTCAGTCGGTGATCATGGATAATGTGCAGATCGGCAGAGGCGCTCAGATTCAACGAGCTATTATTGACAAAGATACAATCATCGCACCTGGTACGAGAATCGGTTACGATCTTGAAGCTGACCGAAAGCGGTTTCATGTCTCGCCCAATGGCATTGTTGTTATTCCCAAAGGAGTTCGCGTTGAGTAAAAAATATAAAATTATCTTCACTATCTCTGAATGTAATGGATTTGCCAAGACTGGAGGTCTTGCGGATGTCGGAATGTCACTGCCACTTGCTCTCAAGGAACACGGGCATGATGTCAGGATTGTTATTCCATTTTACCGTGGTGTCTCCAGAAACTATAACACGATGACTGCTGTTCATTCCCTCGGTGTTCCGATGGGGGACCATGAGGCATGGTGTTCCGTACGTTATCTGATCGAAGAAGGCGTTCCTGTTTATTTTATTGAGCATAATGGATTTTTCGATCGGGATCGTATCTACGATGATGGAAACTATGAATATGGTGATAACGCCCTGCGGTTTGGCTTTCTCTCCCGTGCGGTGTTGCAATTATGCAAAGTTCTCCATTTCATGCCGGATATCATTCACTGCAATGACTGGCAGACAGCAATGACACCCTATTATCTCAAGGAATATGAGCGCGATAATTATTTTTTGAGCAAAACCGCATCGGTTCTGACCATCCACAATGCGGCATTCCAGGGCAAATTCTGGGGTGGCTTTGCAGGGCCACTGGCTATCGCCCACAAAGATATGGTGTCAGACTGCTTTGAAGATTTCGGCATGATTAATTTTCTGAAGGGCGGTATTGCCTATGCCGACAAGATCAACGCAGTGAGTCCAGGTTATGCTGAAGAATTGACGACCTATGTGGGAAGTCATGGATTGCATGACTCATTCATGAGACGGCAACAGGATTTCAGCGGAATCCTCAATGGTTGCGATTATCATATCTGGGATCCTGAAATTGATCATCTGATTCCTGCTCAATTCAGTCTCGATGACTTGAGCGGCAAAAAACTCTGCAAAAAAATGCTTCAGAAAAGTTTTAATCTTCCTCAGCTTTCTCACACACCCGTGATCGGAATTGTCAGCCGATTGACCCAGCAGAAAGGCTTTGATTATACCCTGTCTGCGATGAGGGATATTCTGATTAATAATGATGTTCAGGTAGTGATCCTGGGCGCAGGCGAATCCTGGATTCAGGATGCCCTGCATGGCCTGGCCTGGGAATTTCCTGAAAAGTGTGGCGTGACGATCCGCTACAGTGAGGAAGTGGCCCATTATATCGAAGCCGGCAGCGATATGTTTTTAATGCCTTCTTTATTTGAACCCTGTGGACTGAATCAGATGTACAGTTTGAAATATGGCACCTTGCCCATTGTTCGGGCTGTCGGCGGATTAAAAAACACAGTGGAACATTATAACATCCTCGATGGCAGTGGAACAGGGTTTGTGTTCCAGTTGCCAACGAGCGGCGATGTGGTTCAGTGTGTGAACTTTGCCCTGGAAACCTATCATAAGCGCCCCACTCATTTCCAGAAAATGATACATCAGGCCATGCAACAACACTTTGATTGGCGCAGTTCAACCATTAAATATGAAGAACTCTATGAAAGTGCGATTAAAAAACGTCAATCAGGGTCCCGGTAAAACGGCTTCATTACCCCCTTGCCAGTTTTAACTTGTTATTTTGCTCTGCAAAGCCAATACAAAGCCATTCCTGAGCCTGTCTAGCAGAACAGGCTCTATCCAGCAACAGAATCAGTTCCTTCTTGATTAACGCATAGTTTCTCTTTCCATATTTCACATAAACTCATTTCCTTACAAGGTAGCGGTTATGTCACGTATAAAATTATCGGACGCAGAAAAAGATGCTTTGGTTGCAGCTAATTTCCAAACACCACGATCAGTATTAGGTTTTCATGAAGTAAAAAGAACCACTCAACCACCGGTCTGGGTAATTCGGGTACTGGAACATGACGCTGCTTCGATTCAAGTGTTGTGGGAGGAGCAGGAACCTCTGAGCATGGAAAAAATTCATGATGGGGGATTGTTCGAACTGGTCATGGCACCCCTGAAAGAACTGACCCCCTATAAATTAAAAATTACTTATGTCAATGGCGTTGAAGTGTTACGGAACGATCCCTATTATTTCACACCCCAGTTGACAGAATATGACTGTTATCTGTTCAATCAGGGAAATCACCATCAGATCTACAGAAAACTGGGATCACACCCCACAAACATCGAAGGCGTGGACGGTGTATTATTCGCGGTTTGGGCACCCAATGCCCAGCGGGTGAGTGTTGTGGGCGATTTTAATTTATGGGATGGCCGTAAAAATCCGATGCATCTGGTTGGACATTCAGGAATCTGGGAAGTATTCATCCCTCATGTGAAGCAAGGCGCTTTCTACAAATATGAGATCAAGGACAGACACGGAAGTATCCGTCTGAAAACAGACCCGTATTGTGTGGCAATGGAGCAACGACCCTCCACGGCATCCATGGTCTATGATCTCGAGGGACATCAATGGAATGACCGTGGTTGGCTTGATCACAGAAAAAACAGCAATATTTACAAGGAACCTGTCAGTATTTATGAAGTACATCTGGGTTCATGGAGAAGGGTACCCCATGAAGAAAACCGGTTTCTGACATATCGTGAAGCCGCTGATCAATTGATTCCGTATGTCAAGGATATGGGATACACCCACATTGAACTTCTGCCCGTTGCGGAACATCCGCTGGATGCCTCATGGGGCTATCAGGTTATCGGTTTTTTTGCCGTAACATCAAGGTTTGGAACACCTCATGATTTTATGTATTTCGTGGATCGGTGTCATCAGGAAGGTATCGGTGTGCTCGTTGATTGGGTTCCCGGACATTTCCCCAAGGATGAAACCGGTCTCGTCTATTTTGATGGAACGCATCTGTATGAACATGAGGATACCCGTAAAGGTGAACACCTGGAATGGGGAACTCTGGTTTTTAATTATGGCCGTCATGAAGTATCCAATTTTCTAATCTCAAATGCTTTGTTCTGGTTTGATGTTTACCATATTGATGGAATCCGGGTCGATGCCGTTGCCTCCATGCTTTATCTGGATTATGGCCGGAAAGAAGGGGAATGGCTTCCTAACAAATATGGTGGAAAAGAAAATGTGGACGCGATTGATTTCATGCGGCGTCTGAATGAAGTGCTGTTCAGCTATCATCAGGGTATTTTGACTGTGGCTGAAGAATCAACCTCATGGACTGGAGTGACTCATCCCACTTACACAGGAGGACTCGGGTTCAACTTCAAATGGAATATGGGGTGGATGAATGACACGTTGCGATATATGTCCAAAACCCCGGTCTACCGTAAATATGATCATCATCTGATCACTTTTTCTCTCATGTATGCCTTCTCTGAAAACTTCATTCTGCCGATTTCGCATGATGAAGTGGTTCATGGAAAATCTTCGCTTCTCAGCAAAATGCCAGGTGATGCCTGGCAGCAAAGAGCCAATTTCCGGCTGTATCTGTTTTTCCAGATGGCACATCCCGGAAAACAGTTATTGTTCATGGGGTCCGAGTTTGGTCAATGGCTCGAATGGAGCGAAGCACGAAGTCTTGACTGGCACTTGCTGGAATTCCACGAACATCGACAGTTGCAGGACTTTTGCCGCGAAAACAACTGGTTCTATCGCCGATATCCCACGCTGTACACCAATGATTTCAGTTGGAAAGGTTTTGAATGGATTGATCTGCATGATAATGACAACAGCGTGCTTTCCTTTTTAAGACGAGGCGACGAAAACACTCAGGACCCACCCATCATTTTTGTGATAAACGCAACACCCGTTCCCAGAAACCAGTACATGATCGGTGTCCCTGACAGTGGACTCTACCATAAAATTTTTGACACGGATTCTCCCCGTTTTGGTGGAAGTGGTTACAACAGGCAGGATACCATTCATAGCGGTTCACTGGAGTGGCAGGGTCGCCCATACTCACTTTGTCTCGATCTTCCCCCTCTGGCTGGAGTCGCCTTTAGTTTGAAACAATAAGTGATTGAAGTGAAATAATTGATAATTTGAAAATTATTTCTTTGCTTCCCGAATTTATTTTGCTAAGGGAAATTCAGGACAACTAACACAGATGGATCCATGTGAGGTCCATTGACCTTATTCCCAAGTGTATAAAACAGTTTGAGGAGGACAATGTCAGCACAAGAAACTAACAAATTATGGCAACACATTGCGGGTTACCGCAAGATGGACAAAGACTCTTTCATTGAGTCAATCGCGAATCACCTGGAATTTTCCCTGTGTAAAAACCGTTACACTGTAGATAACTTTGATATTTACTACAGCTTGGCTCTTTCAGTGAGAGACCGGATGGTGGAACTCTGGAATGATACGCAGCAGACCTACCACAATGAAAATGCCAAACGAGTTTATTATTTATCCCTGGAATATCTGATGGGACGCAGTTTGTCCAACAGTCTGATCAATCTGGGGATCTATGATACTTGCAAACAGGCTCTTGCGGAAATTGGCTATGACATCAACGATATTGAAGAACTGGAGCATGATGCCGGACTTGGCAACGGTGGATTAGGCCGCTTGGCCGCCTGTTTCCTGGATTCGATGGCAACCTTGCAGTTGCCGGCCTATGGTTACGGAATTCGCTATGAATACGGAATTTTCAATCAGAAAATCGAAAATTGTGAGCAGGTCGAGCATCCGGACAACTGGTTGAGGGATGGTTACCCGTGGGAAATTCCACGCTGGGACATGGTTTTTCCTGTTCAGTTCTTCGGGCGGGTGCATGAATATGTGGATTCCAACGGAAAAAAACGCTATGAACTGAGGGACACCCAGGACGTTATGGCAATGGCGTATGATGTGCCGATTCCCGGCTTCAAAAACCATACAGTCAATAATTTACGCCTCTGGTCAGCTCGCCCCACCAAGGAATTTGATTTCCACATGTTCAATAAAGGCGATTATTTCAAAGCCGTTGAAGAAGAACAGAAAAGTGAGACTCTTTCTAAAGTACTGTATCCCAACGACAAGGGCTTTGCAGGCAAAGAACTGCGTTTGAAGCAGCAGTTTTTCTTTGTTTCAGCCTCACTTCAGGATCTCATCCGCCGTTATAAAACAGACAATCAGTCTTTTGACAAATTCCCGGATCAGGTGGCCATTCAATTGAATGACACCCATCCATCGATTGCTGTTCCGGAATTGATGCGATTGCTGATTGATATTGAAGGACTGGAATGGGATACCGCATGGGACATCACCAAAAAAGTCTTTGCCTATACCAACCATACTGTTTTACCTGAAGCTCTTGAAAGATGGCCTCTCGACATGCTTGGCAACCTTCTGCCACGACAATTGCAGATCATTTATCTGATCAACCATAATTTCCTTCAGGAAGTTCGGAAGCAGTTTCCAGGCGATGAGTCATTGATTGGCCGGGTTTCTCTGGTGAGTGAGAGTGGTGGTCGTCAAATCATCATGCCTCATCTGGCAATTGTTGGCAGTCACGCTGTAAACGGGGTTTCCGCATTGCACACTGAACTGTTGAAAACCACGGTCCTCAAAGATTTTTACGCCATTTATCCTGAAAAATTTCAGAATAAAACCAATGGCATCACTCCTCGACGCTGGTTGCGTGAATGCAATCAGGAGTTGTCAGCGCTGATCACCAGTAAAATTGGTGAAGGCTGGGTGACCAATCTGGACGAACTGAAAAAATTGATTCCGTTGGCGGATGACAAAAATTTTCAGAAAGCCTGGCAGAATGTCAAACTGACCAAAAAGAAACAGTTTGCCCAATGGCTCAAGGATAATAAAAATATTGAGATCAATCCTAATTCAATGTTTGATGTTCAAATCAAACGGATTCATGAATATAAACGGCAATTGCTCAATATTCTGCACGTTATCACCATGTATTCCCGAATCATCAGTAATCCGAATGGCAAGCATGTCCCTCGGACGGTGATTTTAGGCGGAAAAGCGGCTCCGGGCTATTACATGGCCAAGTTGATGATTCAACTGGCGAATGATGTGGCACGTACCATCAATAACAATCCTGCGGTTGGTGATAAACTGCGAGTCGTCTTTGTGGAAAACTATGGCGTGTCTCTTGCCGAAAAAATCATGCCGGCTACCGAACTCTCCCAGCATATTTCCACGGCGGGAACAGAAGCGTCCGGAACAGGAAACATGAAGTTCTGCCTCAATGGAGCGATCATCATTGGTACTCTGGACGGGGCGAATATTGAAATCATGGAGGAAGTGGGTGAGGAGAATACATTCATCTTTGGATTAAAAACTCCGGAAGTGATGGCACTTCAGGCTCAGGGCTATAATCCAAGAGTGTATTACCAGGCTCATGAAGAACTTCAAAAAGCCCTGGAAATGATCAACACCGGTTATTTCAACCGGAATGATCCTCATTTATACAATGACATCTACAACTCGCTGGTATTTGATGATCAGTATCTGCTGTTGGCGGATTACGCGAGCTATATCGCCTGTCAGGAAAAAGTCTCTGAGACTTACAGTGATCAGGCAAAGTGGACGCGGATGTCGATTCTGAATACAGCCAATATGGGTAAATTTTCCAGTGATCGGACCATTGATGAATATGCAAAGGACATCTGGGATGTGAAACCTGTCAAAATTCGACCTGTTGGTCAGAAAATTCGTTAATCTCTCCTGAGCCATGAAAATTATGTTTCATGGCTCATCTCACCCCCCGATTCCCGTCACCACGCTTTAAGATCCCTCATGGATGAAAATGTGACAACCTTCAAAAGGTTGATACAGCTCAGGAAATGAATTTCAAAAATGGCAGTTCCGGAGTGCTTGTAGAAAATCCTGCCGCGTGTTTGTGACCGCCACCACCAAAAGAAGCCGCGATCAGTGATACATCAGCGCCATCCTTGCTGGAGCGCATCGACCATTCCCGCATGTTTCCCCTATCCTGAAATCCCAAGGCGAAGGGATAACCTTTTCCCAGTTCATGCAACACTTCGCTATTGATGTTTCCGGGACTGTTGACCATGGGCACCTGATAACCCGCAAATTCCACCATCACCGACCGACGACAGAAGCTTTCAATCATCTGGTCAATGTAACGGCAGAGAACAGTTCCTTCCTGAATCAGTTGCGGAATTCCCTGTGGAGAAAAAAACGGAGTCCATGCGTCGAAAGTCATGGGATAACTGCGCAGTGCCGTATTGATTTCACGGGATTTTGGCAGTTCCCAAAGCCATAAATCCTTGTCCTGAATATAGCGCAACAATTCAGGTGGTGAGGATTTCTGGAAAAAATTCCAGGAAAGGACCGCTCCTGATCGATTCATATCGAAGGTGGTACTCAGATTGGCATGTTCCTGTTCAAGGCCTTCCAGATCTTTGAGCGCACTCACATGGTGATCAACCAGAATCACTTGGCTGGATTGCTCACAAAGTTTTTTCAGGATGGGACGTTTGAACGAAAAATCTACAATAATGACAATTGTGTTCCGGTCAACATCTGGAGGCGGGTTTCCATGAAACGCGGGATGAAAGGAGATACGTGGGTGGTCCTGAAAACACTGACGGACAGACCATGCGGCCCCGAAGCCATCAAGGCAATCCCCATGATAAATAACAACAATGGGGTGATCTTTCAAATTTTTCAGGTTCAACATGAATCTCCTTGCGACATGAATCAAAAATCAAAATTGAGAATTTCCTTATAAATTATTTTCCCTTCATGAATCATTGGATTTGAAGGAGAAAATTGAGATGAGACAATTTCTACCAGCATTTCAAGACGTTCTTCATAAAAATCCATTTCCAGAATCTGCTCCAGACTTTCCATCAACTCTGAAGGTGGTTCAATGCCAGATGAGGGAAACCCCTCTCCCTGCCAGGACTGAATATCATTGAACGTTTTGTAAATGGTATGGATTCCCTGAAAATAAAGGGCCGTCAACAACGAGGACGCAAACGCTGTTGTTTCAGCAGGTTTCGTTTCAGGTGTCCCACGATTGAAGCCTTCTTCAATCCTGGCCTTATACTTCTGGCCGATCGCATCCATATGCTTGTTCACTACGGTGGTACAACTGGTGAGTAACTGCCGGATTGAATCTTTGCCAACCGGGTTGCTTTTGAACATCTCCCAGAGTTTTATCAGTGATTTGATTTGCTTGATTCCCTGCTTGATCGCTTCCAGCACCTGCTGTTGACGATCTTCTGCCAGGAGGAAAAGTCCCCATTGAAACAACTGGAGGATGAGTTTACTGTCTCCTGTGAGATCATACACGACTTTGGCAATGGCTCTTGCAATGTTAACCTGTGCTGAAACTGAACTCATAAGAGCTTGTGAATTTGTCCATTTAAATTTTTCAAAGAACCAGGGATTGCTTCGTAAAATATCCTGAAACACAAAAATGGCCAATGCGGAGGCCTGTCCCAGTTTCATTTCATCGAATCGCCGTTTGTTGCTTTCCATCTGTCGAAGTGTGTGGATCAACGAATATTTCTGATCACATTTTTCAATATAAAACAACCGTTCCTGAGGGTTGGCATCGCTGTTCTCAATTTCAGTAATTTCTTCAGGTGTCAGAACAAATGTCTCTCCATAGGTTTTGAGCTTTTCCATGAGCAGGAATGCCTGCGTGTCAGCCTGTGAATAAAATTGAATTTCACGCTCATATTTCTGCAAAAATTTTTCAGCCATCCCTTCCGGCATATTGGCCTTTATCTTCTGTTCCAGAATCTTCAGCTTTTCCAACAGGTTGTTGCCGGTGGACTCGAATACAATTTTGTCCGTTCCCAACTGATCTATCGCGGTCTGCCCTGAAGCACTGCCTGACAGTTCCTGAAACTGAATTTTCATCTGAGCCAATTCCTGCGTCAACTCTCTGATGCGTAAAAGCACGCCGGATTCTGCAACCTTGGGTTCAGTTGGTTTTTGTGGAATGGAAGTTTCCGGTTTGGCTGGTCCTACTGGTGTGGGCGTCACATCAGTTTTTTGCGGTGCCTGGGGTTCATGTGCCTCATGTTTCATGGCAACAATTTTTTCAAACGCCTTTTTTGCGGAATGCTCATCCGCTTCCGGAGATGGTTGAGGTTGAGCCTGTGCTGTGCGTTTGACGTGACGGACCAGTATGTTTAAGAATTGTTCAATTTTAAGTTTTTCAAGCACTTCTTCAATCGAGGTTCCGTTTTTCAGCAGGTCTGTTTCCAAAGCAAATACATCCGGAACATTTTTCAGCAGTGTCACAACTTTATTCATGAGTTCGGTTTCATCGGCCCTGCCCTTGATTTTTTTACGGGTGAATACCTGAATCTCTTTTTTGATTTTATGGATTTTAAGAGTGTTCAACAATCCTTCACACGGCTGATTGATACTATTGAGAATGAATACCTCCACCTGCTTGGCATCAATCCATTTATTCGTATAAAATTCATCCATCAACTGAAACAATTGCTTTCGTTTTTCAAGTTCAGGAATAATGGCTGCGACACCCTGTTTTCTGAGCGAAATATACAATTCTGTTTTGAGCATTCCATAGTCATGCATCAAATCCAGTTGGCTCGTTTTGATGCCATTTCGCAAGGCATGGTCAAAGTCATTTCCCCTCTTCTGAATGATATCCAGATAACACAGATAGCTGAAATACCCCTGAAGCGTCAAATGTATCAGTTCAATTCCGACTTCTCCGCGGCGGGTCATGATATAGATTGTTGGCAGGATACTTTCACGACGGGAAGGCAACCCCCCCTGCTGGTCTGTTTTTTTAATTTCCTCCTGAATCTGTTTGAAATATTCCAGGAATTTGTTCAAGGCGTCATGATAGATTTCATCAAACCGGAGGGCCTGTTCTTCAATCTGTTTTTTAAGGGAGAGACACTCCTCCAGATTAAAATTTTCTACCAGCGCGATCATGTTCGTTTTGCTGGGGTCTTCCTGATAAGCTTTGATGGCATCGTTCTGACTGATGGAATATAATTGGTGGTCTGATTTGAGATTATCCACCAGATCGTCGCCCAGGCCGAATTCCTGATTGCAAAGCGTCTGAAGGCTCGCGTCTTCGATTTTGGGCAATTTTTTCAGAATCCGCTGGACATCAATTCCGATAGGAGTGATTTCAACAGGATGCAGTCTCAGTTCTTTAAGATAAAAGGCCCGGGTAAGATCATGTGTTGCGGTTTCCGCAAACGCTTGTATGGCCTGTTCCATTTCATGATCATTTGCCGGAACCAGACCGCTGTTATGACAAAATCTTTCAAACATTCGCTGCAATGGTTCGTACATCAGTTCCCCCCTTTTAGCTTTTCATCCTCAGTTTCATTGCGTTCCCGTCGTTCCGCATCCAGTTTGTATTGTTCCATCCGTTGTCTATGTTCAACCAGACGGTTGTAACGCTGAGTCACATCCTCAATCATTCCCATTTGTTTGGTGCGTTTGTAAAGCGTGACCAGTTTCATCAGCAGTTCCTTGTCCGGATTCAACCGCAAGGCCTCTTCATAGGAATTGATCGCTTTGTAGGGGAGATGATGCGCTTCGAAATTATGGCCTTCCTTGATTTTCTGATAGTGGCTCTGCAATAATTCTTTTTCCCGTTCCACTTCTTCCAGTTTCTGGAGTTTCCTGCGTAATTCCCGCAGTTTTTCATCATTCTTCAACAACTCATAGGCATGAATACATTCTTCAAGAATGGGAATGGTTGGCATCATTTCAAAGCTTTTTTCATAAACATCCGCTGCCTTGGCATACCGGTTGTTGCTCATGTGGTCAGCGGCTTTTTCGTTCATGAACTCCACCAGTTTCTGCGTCAGTTTTTCCAGATCCTCCGGTTTGGCATTCATGCTTTTGGCCTTGCCGTAAGTTTCCAATGCACCATCAATATCCGACAACGTCAGTTTCATACTGATAATTTTATTCAGCAGGCTGAAGCTTTCCTCTTCGGAGAGAATCACCTCATACATTTCGAGAGCTTTTTTGGTGCTACCTTCCTCATAATATTGATCTGCCTGTTTTCTGAACTGTGTCATGTCATAATAGCCTTTGGATTTTTCCAGCAGGGTTTTGGCATGCAGATAATATTTTCTGGCTAACAGCATGGATCCCTGCAAGGCATATAACCGGCCAAGATTGACAGTGGCGTAGCGATTGTAGGGATTTTTTCCGAGCAGGACCACCAGTTTGTCGATGGCGGTTTCGGTGTGTCCACGCAACCCGGTGGCCAGGGCCAGAAAACATTTGAAATTTTCGTTTTTGGGATTGGTGAAACTCAACCGTGTATAAATTTTCCAGGCGGCATTGTATAAATTATTGTGGAGCGCAAACAGACCGAGGTACCTCAGAATTTCCAGGCCCTCCTCGGTTTTAATGCCGATAGTGTCCCGAACATGTTGCAGAATCTCTTTGGGATCGAGTTTGGTTTCTTTTTCTTTCTTTGAGTTTTTATCTTTTTTCCCACTTGTTGCGGTAGGTTCTTCGGGGTCTTCCTCCGGGACACCTTTGGCGTCATTAATTTCTTTCTGAATCTGGGTCAATATGTTTTTTCCCTCGGTAAAATCAGGAAGTTTGAAAAATTTCATGGATTCAAATTCTGAAATCGCTGAAATGGCGGATTGATCCACATAATCCGCTCGCGACATGGTAGCGGCCAGATTGTATTGGGCATAAGTGAATTTCGGATCAATCTTGATACAGCGTTCATACAATTTTTCTGCCTGATTGTAATTGCCGATCTTGCGATAGGCGTTGCCCAGCAAATTAGCGAGTTCCACATCGTTCGGCGCTTTCATCATCAGATTGGATCCAATCGCGATCACCCCGTCATAATTGCCCGATGATTTGTATTGATCAAACAATTCCTTGAGTTTCGCCATGGTTTTCTCAGGGTTCAATTCCAACGCCTTGGAGAATTCCACCATGGCACGATCAAACAGTTTCCCCTGAATAAGGCCTTCGCCCCTCTTGATCAACTCATCTATCTGTGAATCATCGGCTTTTGTGGACTTATTGAACATTCCACCCCCTGAATACCTGGTTACTTATGATTAAGGCTGATCGCACAAATCACCCTCTGGTCTCGTTTCTACGGTTTACTCACTGGATTCATGGTCTTCGCCCTGAATGACCAACGTAGAGACAGGTTTCAAACCCGTCTCTACCGATTATTTCTTTGGCCCGTTCGCATCTGAAAACAGTAACACGATGCAAACGGAATTCTCCGTGTTCGGGTTTTCGCCTGAAATCGAATATTTTCAGCGTTGGATTGGTTTATAACATAAAAACCAACTTGATGTCATCTTTTGGACACATTTATCTGCCTATTTTAGATTCACCAAGTATGCCAGCCTAAAAAAACCTGAATTTACAGTTGCGTCTCTTATCCTGAATTTGTTAAGAACCCTCTATGTTGTCCGAACCGATTTCCGGAACAGGAAAACTACTGGGAAGAAACTTTTTTAACCTTTGAAAAAAGAGGGAACTATGTGGCAAACGTTTATTGAACATCCCCTGTTATATTTGAGTATGCCCTTTGTCAGTGCGTTCGTGGGATGGGGAACGAATGTGCTGGCGATAAAAATGGCCTTTGAACCCAAGGAATTCATTGGAAAACCGCCTATTCTCGGGTGGCAGGGAGTGATTCCCCGTATGGCTGAAAAATTCGCGACGATGACCGTCGATACCATGAGTGCCAAGTTGCTGGACATGCATGAACTGTTTTCGAAGTTCGACGCGGGCCGTGTGACGGAAATCATGGAACCATACATGCTTGATATCATTGAGGACATGTTGAATGATGTCATGATGGCTGAAATTCCAAACGTTTGGGAAGCCCTGCCTATCGCTATCAAAAAACAAATTTATAACGCCATCAAGGCCGAGGCACCGGACAGTATTCATGAAACCATGGAAGACATCAAAAACAACATTGAAGAAGTGTTTGATCTCCGCACCATGCTCATCACCAACCTGGTCAAGGATATTGATGTTCTGTGTAACATTTTTGAACGTTCAGCCAGTCAGGAAATGAAGTTCATCGCCAAATCTGGAGTTTATTTCGGGTTTCCATTGGGTATTTTGCAGATGTTTGTGTGGATGCACTGGCAGGATTGGTATCTGGTTCCACTGTTTGGCGCCTTGTGTGGCTATGTCACCAATGTTCTGGCGTTGCATATGATTTTTGAACCCAAAAAACCAGTGAAGATTGGTCCGTTCACCATGCATGGACTGTTCTTCCGCAGGCAGGATGAGATTGCCGCGGAGCAGGGCATGTTGATCGCCAAAGAAATCCTCAATCCTGAACGCGTCATTGAAGGCATTCTGAAAGGTCCCTCTTCGGATCGTCTGTTCAAGTTGATCCATAAAAATGTAAAAAAAGCGATTGATGAATATGCGGGTCTGGCAAAACCGCTGATGTTGGCGACGGTTGGAACAGAACGCTTTATCAAAATCAAAAATGGTGTGATTGAAAAAATATTTGAACGGGCACAGGACATTATGAAACCACTACATGCCTATACCTATGAGGCACTGGACGTGGAAAATCTGGTACGGGAGAAAGTAAAATTATTATCCCCTGAAGATTTTGAGAGCATGATACGCCCCATTTTCCAGGAAGATGAATGGATCATGACCGGTGGCGGAGCTGTTCTGGGAATCATCGTGGGATTTTTACAGTTGGGCATGTTTTTCTTTTAAATTTTCAAATTCCGGGATGTGGTTCTCATACCCCGGGAAAAAACAATTCGTAACATACAGAGGAGTTATGGCAAAAAATTTATATATCACTCCAACCGTCAATTTGAGTGGAAAATCTGTGATTGCGCTGGGAATCATGGAAATGTTGCGCAGGGATGTGCGCAAAGTTGGATTTTTCAGACCCATTGTAGATTTGCATGGCAATAACACGCTGGATCCTGATACCGAACTTCTGTTGAATTACTACAAATTGCCGTTTGAACATGAGGAAACCCATGCGTTCACATTTGATGAAGCACAAAAACTGGTTCAGGCAGGAAAACAGTCAGATCTGATGGAAGGCATCATGAACAAATATCAGGCCATGGCTGACAAATGTGATTTTGTGTTATGCGAGGGAACTGATTTTGAAGCAGGAACCTCCGCTTTTGAATTTGATATCAACGCGGAAATCGCTTCGAATCTGGGCGCGCCGGTGTTGGTGATCACCAGCGGCAATAGTAAAAATCTGGAAAAAATATTCTCCGAAGCTCAAATGGCGATTCAGTCGTTTCAGGCCAAAGGCATCAATCCGCTGGGCGCGCTCATCAACAGAGTTTCTGAGGTAGACATCAAAACCGTGCAGGCCGGACTGAACAATTTCTGCAAAGCCAATAATTGTCTGACCTATGCAGTCCCCGAAGATCCCACGCTGGCAAAGCCCACAATGGCTGAAATTGTCAAATGGTTCAATGCCGACATTTTATTTGGCGAGGAACATCTGGATCAGCCTGTGGACAACTTCATCATGGGGGCCATGCACATCCATAATTTTATCAACCGAATCAAGGATGGAAGTGTTGTGATCACTCCCGGAGACCGATCCGATCTGATTCTGACAGCGCTGTTGTCCAATGTTTCCAGCACCATTCCAAACATTGCGGGCATCATTCTCACTGGTGGATTACTGCCGGAACCCAGTGTGAAACGGCTGATTGAAGGCTGGACCAAATCACCGATTCCGATCATTTCCGTGAAGGAAAGCACCTTTACCACCACCCAGTTGTTGCCATCGATCCATTCCAAGATTCACTCCAGCAACAAACGCAAAATTGCCAGTGCCCTGAATCATTTTGAATCCAACGTCAATGTGGAAGAGTTGCGGGAAAAACTGAAAATGTCCAAATCAGAACGCATCACTCCTATCATGTTTGAACACGGACTCATTCAACGAGCCAAAGCCAACAAACAGCACATCGTCCTCCCGGAAGGCCTGGAAGACAGGATTCTGAAAGCCGCGGAAGTTCTGTTGCTCAGAAATGTGGTGGACATCACCTTGTTGGGCTATGAAGACAAAATTCAGGAACGTATCCGGAATCTGGGACTTAAACTGAATGGCGCGCAAATCATTCAACCTGATCAATCAAAATGGTATGAGGAATTCTGTCAGACCTATTATGATTTGCGCAAACACAAGGGCATTACCATGGAGAACGCAAAGGATGTGATGGATGATTTCAGTTATTTCGGCACCATGATGGTTCACAAAGGTTATGCGGATGGCATGGTTTCAGGTTCTGTGCACACCACCCAGCATACGATTCGTCCCGCCCTGGAATTTGTAAAAACCAAGCCGGGCTTTTCTATTGTGTCCAGTGTCTTTTTCATGTGTCTGCGTGATCGAACACTGGTGTATGGGGACTGTGCGGTGAATCCCAATCCAACCGCTGAACAACTGGCAGAAATCGCCGTCAGTTCAGCCCAGACCGCCAGCGCGTTCGGGATTGAACCACGAATCGCGATGCTGTCCTATTCTACAGGTGTTTCCGGGCAAGGAGCCGATGTAGAAAAAGTGAGACTGGCTACCGAAATCGCCAAGAAAAACGCGCCTCATCTGAAAATCGAAGGCCCCATCCAGTATGATGCCGCTATCGATCCTGAAGTGGCCAGAACCAAAATGCCCAACAGCGAAGTCGCTGGAAAAGCCACAGTGTTTATTTTCCCTGATCTCAATACTGGAAACAATACCTACAAAGCTGTTCAGCGGTCCGCTCAGGCGGTAGCGATTGGACCCGTCCTGCAGGGGCTCAACAAACCCGTCAATGACCTGAGCCGGGGCTGTACCATTCCGGATATTGTCAATACCATAGCCATTACGGCCATTCAGGCTCAGGCTGAGAAGGAGGCAAAATGAAAATTCTGGTTATCAACGCGGGCAGTTCCTCCGTCAAGTATCAACTGTTCAATATGGAAAATCATCAGGTCATGGCCACTGGCCTGGTGGAACGTATCGGAGAACCTCACAGTTCCCTGAAACATCAGAAATATCCAAAACAGCCGGGAGCGTCCGAGATCACCGTGGAACAAGCCATCAGTGACCACAAGGAAGCCATGGAACTCATTGGCAAACTCCTGACCGATCCGCATTCCGGTGTCATCAAGGATGCCTTGGAAATCGCGGGCATCGGGCATCGGGTGGTGCATGGCGGCGAAGCGTTTCATGACGCAATGGTCATGACCGATGAAGCACTTCAGGCCGTCAGGGATCACGTTCCACTGGCACCTTTGCATAATCCGGCAAATCTGACAGGCATTGAAGTCTCCATCTCTATTTTCCCCGGAGTGCCTCAGGTTGGAGTGTTTGATACCGCCTTCCATCAAAGCATTCCCGCCCATGCCTATCATTATGCTCTGCCGTATGAGTATTATACGAAACATCGAATCAGACGGTATGGTTTCCATGGCACGTCGCATTATTATGTGGCCAAGGAAGCCGCAAAATATCTCAATAAACCGCTGAATGACTGTAATTTTATTACGATCCACCTGGGGAATGGCGCAAGTATGGCGGCGGTGGAACGTGGTAAAAGCGTGGATACCACGATGGGAATGACTCCGCTGGAAGGTTTGATCATGGGAACACGTTGTGGCGATGTGGACCCGGCTCTGCATGTGTATATTGCGGAAAATGTAGGATTAACGATTCAGGCGATTGACAAACTCATGAACAAGGAAAGCGGACTCAAGGGAATTTGTGGCAGCAATGACATGCGTGATATTCTGGAGAAAGTCAGGAAAGGTGACAAATACGCCAAACTCGCGTTTGATATGTACACCTATCGCATCAAAAAATATGTGGGATCCTATTGCGCGGTTCTGGGCGATGTGGATGCCATCATTTTCACCGCCGGTATCGGGCAGAATTCTCCAGATGTCCGGGAAGCTGTTTGTTCCCGTTTGAACAACATCGGCATTATTATGGATACCGCCAAAAACAAACAGAGCTGTTCTTCAATTCTCGAACTGAACACGTCTGAAAGTCCGGTCAAGATTTTGGCTATTGCCACCAATGAAGAACTGGAAATCGCCCTGCAAACGCATCGGGTGATTGCGGAAGGTTAATTGCCAGATAATGTGACTCAGGCGTTGAAATCGTTCTCGTGAAGTCAACAGACTCCAGCCTAAATCGGGACACTTTGAGGGTAGGCCGGAACTACGTGTCCGGCAAACTCGACGCTCAGAAAAGCGGGGCTTGTGATCCCCGCCTACCAGGTGTCTCGCCTTAAGTGTGTAGCAAAAACAAACAAGGACTTTAACAATGCAAAAAGCTATTTGGACTGATGAACTCTGTTGTGGAGTGGAATCGATTGATTCGCAAAACAAGTTATTGATCGGTTTTTTTTCAGATTATTATACAGCGTTGGCGATAGACGACAATTTTGCCACCATCAAAGATATTCTGTCCTTTATCCGAAGTCATATTGTCAAGCAGTTTGCCCATGAAGAAGCACTGATGGAATTGAATAAAGATCCGTTTTATTTGATGCATCAGAGCGCTCATCAGGAGTTTATTGACGCCTACAAAAAAACTTTGGAGGATTACCGGATCAATCGTGATTTCGAAAAATTGAAGGCTGATCTGGATTATATGTTTGAGTGGTTTCTCCTCCATATTGAAATATGGGATAAACAACTGGGTGATTATCTGAAGGAATGCGACAATGATTCACGCAATTCAAAGTATCAATGGACGACATCGTTGAGTTGTTTTCTGACCAAAGGAGATGAACAACATCAGGAGTTATTCAATAAATTCGGTGACTATGCCGCAAACAGTCAGGCACAGGCTGATTCCACATCGACGTTTAAGATGCTTGAATTTCTTCATGGTTATCTGACCAATCATTTCAGTGATGAAGAAGTCGGCATGAAAAAATTTGGTTATCCGCATTACGAACAACATAGAAAGGAACACATCAACTATATTGATAAATACAAGGCCATGCTCCTGGAGTTTCAACAACAACAAGATCATACCAAACTGCATGAAAACGCGTTTGATATGTATGATACTCTGGTCAAACATATCAAACGTTCAGATTTGAACATGGGTTTTTATATCAAAATCAGAGTGATGCAACGTCATACCAAAAAACGTATTGTTATTGTTTGTCAGGAAGAAAACCTGTCGTCCAGCCTTGAAAATGAATTTTCCACCTTTGGTTTTTCTGAACTCATTGTGACTAAAGATGAAATCGATGCCTGGGAATGGGTGAAAACGGATACGGTTTCATTGTTGGTGATTGCCAGTGATCATGATGTTTTTCAAGGGGCAGATCTCTTGTTCAGAGTCAGAGGTGGTAAAGAGGATACCCCGGTCCTGCTTCTGCCAAATCAAAAAAACTGCAAGAATCTTGAATCAACACTGAAAGGTCAGAAATTGCGAACCGCTGATAATTTGATTGAGATACGACCTTACGACTTAGGGAAACTGTTACATAAAATCGACGAAAAAATATTTAAACATCGTAAAGGACCCATAACCATTTAACTTCAGCCCCATGAACTGAAGTGTTCAAAAAAATCACGTCCGCAACCTGATCACCTGATTTTCAAACCCCTCATCCCTTCAATGGAATTATGCCCAACACCCAGTCAAATCCTGTGTCGGATATTTTTGCTGTTTACAAGCATCCCAAAGAAAATTACATGACCACCCTGAATCTACTGTTGTCAACTTTGGATGAAACACAGATTCTTGCTTACATGGAAGAGGAAACCAAACTACAATCGCTCGTCTATCAGCAACAACAAACTGGCGATCCTGAAATAAAATCATTGCTTCAGCATGAGTTGGATCATCTCCGTGAAAAAAGTCTGTTTCTTCAGTTAAGGCAGGAAATCGAACTGCTGGATAAAAAGTTATATGAGAATCTTGCCGCGGCAGAAACAACAGCAACACAAACTGAACCTTCGCCGTTCTGGAAGGAATATGCGGTGGAATACACAGCCGTCAGTTACCTGATCAACCACATGGTATCCGCCTGGAACCATACACGGAAAGGTGGCTTGAAGGCCATGCAACTGGCAAAATATCCCACAATAGGACTGGTTTTCCTGTCGAAACTGGATCATCTCAAACAACTCCAGATCAATCGTCGTTCCGAGAAAGGGCTCACTCCCGCAGAAACACTTGGGGTTGAAAAATTCATGCGCTCGTTCTGGACGAGACAGGTTTCCAGACCAACCTTGTGGAAATATGAAAAACCCTCTGTCAAGCAGGGGAATCTTTCCGATTACACTTTGACAAACACCCCTCCAAAACTGGAAGAAGGCAAAAACTATTTCAGGGTAATGGATCCAGAGCAGGAAAAGACGCTTGGAGTCCGCATCATTGATCACAAATTAACCTCCGAATACGCTTCTTTTGTTCTGTCCTCAGGCATCCGTGCCAGTCAAGGCAACCTGACCTCAACGGAGGCTACTGAAGCACAACGCCAAATGCTGGCTAAAATGGCTTCGCTGAATGCCACCATGCTGTATTATGGCACCAGAAATCACAAAATTCTGTATCACGTGAAAACGCATTACACTTTCCTGTGGATTGAGCCGCATCTGGTTCCTGTCATCTGCACCGCATCATGGGCGGATTTAATGGATACGCATTCAGAAAAAATTTCTGACCAAAAACTATTGAAGATGGTTTGCGGACAGTCCACAGGCTTTGAATATTCGATCCGACAATTGAATCCCCAAATTTTCCAGCAACTTCAGGTGATGGGAAAGCAGGGCGGCTATGAGACAGGTCAGCCGTTGACAAGCAAGGACTTTCCAAAAGAGATTCGATCCCAGATCAATGAATTGCTGTTGAAAACCCTGAATGATCTGGATGATATCTATTCCATCACCGTCGTGGATAACAATCATCTGTCCTTGCCCAAACAGGATCCTGCCTTCTGTACATTCGGCAACATCACCCGCACGCATACCCGTTGTGAATTTGTTTATGAACAACCCTCCCATGACATTCTGCATCTGAACCTCCACCAGCGTTTTGCTCACTCCTGGATTGATGGCGCTGGCGCACTGGAGATTCAAACTCGATTGCTGAAACAATTCCTGGCTGATCAAAATTCGGTTGAGGCATCAGCTTCCATGTCCCCAAGCCCGTATCAGCGAGACCATGTTCTGCTTCAGAAAACGCTGAATCCTGCCAGTCATTCATTTTGTGTCAGGGTGACGCAGGGTACTCAATTGACAGCATGGGAAAAGCAGGTTGGAAAAATCTGGAATATCATGCAAACCAAAGGCATTGCCAAACAGGATATCAAGGGCGTCAATCTGGATATTGTCATCATGACGGCCCTGATGCGCGGACTAGGCCTGAATCATGGCCATTATCTGGAAGCGTATGACCTTGATCCTGTGAATCCTGCAGAAAAAGGGATTTGCCCGGTCATTGTTCCCAGACCTGAATATTATCCGGACCGACTGGATCAGAAACTGGAAATGAAAGAATATCGCCGAGCCGTGATCAATGCCTGCGCGTTTATTTCAGAAGGACGTTCCATTGCGAAGATGGGAATGGGGCCTGTCAGCGGTTTTTCACTGTTCACCCGGAGATATAACAAAATTCTGGAAAGCATTGCCATGTTCATTGGGAAAAATGAAACCTCCATGATCAGTAAACCCAAGCTGATGTATTCCCGACTGTCTCCTGATCACCCCAATCAATCCGCGTTCTATACTGCCATGTCCGATGTGTATGAAGAGGCTGTGATCATCGGTGCCATCTATGAAAACCAGAGAACTCACGCCACTGAGGACACACTGTTTATTTCGTTCGACATTGCGCCTGACGCTCCTGTTTCTTTGAGGGAAAAATTGATTCAACTGATGTCACACCCGGCGGGAAGCACCCATCCCGGTGAAAAAATCACACAGTTGATCACGGAAGAACTTCAGCAACTGGAGCAAGTAGGGATAGAGTCTGAAAATTAAAATTCTAAAAACTAAATCATCGAGTTACAGGGTGCGGACACAGCGTACATATTCAACAGTTCCATAGGTACCACCTGGAATTGCACTGAGAGAAGAAGTATTAATAACTAAAGGTTTACTACCAGCCCATGACATAGTGGATGATAAAAGGTTACTCGCACTTGAAAAGAACGTTGTATCAATAGCTGGAATTGCGTGAGTTCCTGAATTGGTGATGGTGAGAGAATATAGTTCAATAATATTAGGCATTCGCCAGTCTGAGAACCCCCCTAATGTCAAACCTTCACAATAATTAAGAGCGTTGTCAAAGTGTAAATTAGAAGTTCCGGACTCCCACATCAATCCCCGTGAAGAGTCTGTTACTGTTCCAGTTTCTGTGCCAGTTCCTGCTGTATAGACCCCATTACCGATGGGACCACCTGTAACACAGTGTACCCCATAGGAATTAGTTTTGGCTTGAAACTGAATTTCTGGATCGTTGCCTGCGCCAAGTTTAATATAATATGCAATGGTTGTAGGATTAGCTGAATCAGAAATAGAAGTCCAATAATATGTCCTACCTCCGGATATTCCCCCATTGTTTGAGTTAAAACTTGCTATAGTCCAAATTTCAATACTAGACGGTAGCCTCCATGTATATCCAGCCAAGGACAAGCTTGTGCAATAAGGACCTGCCGCAGACCATTGGTAATTGTTTCCATCATCTGTTTTTTGCCATATCAGCCCTGTTACGTTATCTGTAATCGTTCCATCTGAGTTATCAGTATATGAACGGGGATTGATGGAATAATCATGATCTTCTCCAAAAATAAGGGTCGCGGAAGCTGGGTGTCCTGTATCAGGCAATCCACCATAGTCTATGAATGCGACACTGGCAGCAGTTGTACTTTCTCCAGTCGCATTTTTGGTGAATACCAGCAGATAATTTGCGCTATTTGGTATGACTGTATTGGATGGAAATGTGTATGTATAAGTAGCACTCCCATTTGCGGTAATTGTGGTGATAGCTGTTGTACTTTGTTTGATGACGTTACTGCTCCCCCAATAAAGCACATATTGGTTGATCGTGCTTTCACTGCTGGCTTTGGTAATCGTGACCGGACCTCCTAGCTTTCCCAATAAAGAGTTTGTATCTTTAAACTCCACTTTGGTCGCTGTAACTGAAGGAGCGGCAATATCATTATCAGTGTTGGTTACACTCACATCACTGGGATTGAGTCCACTATAGTTAAGGTCACTGGAAGTGGCTGCTGCTAATATAATGGTGTAGGCAATATCACCATCCACCACAGCGTCATCAACACCTGTGACTGTGACAGTTTGGGCAATGCTGTAATTACTGGAAGTAAACGTCAATGTACTGATTGAGACAGTCCCTTCTGCTGTGTTGCTACTGCTGACTGGAATGGTCACATTCGCTTCAGGTTTGCTGTTGAGTTTTACGGTAAAGGTTGATGTCCCCCCTGCTTCAGTCGTGTTCCCACTAATGGAACTCACTGTAATGCCTGCAGTTCCAGTTGTAGTAGAAACTGTTGTGGTTGTTACAGTTCCAGTTGTAGTAGAATCAGTTGTAGTAGAATCAGTTGTAGTAGAATCAGTTGTAGTAGAATCAGTTGTAGTAGATGTTGTGTCAACAGGATTAATCACAATTTCCTGTGTCAATTCATCTTTTGTTTCTGATGGACTTGTTAAATCACCAAGTAACGGGATTGAACTTGGTTGATTAAATTTTACTTTGATTTTTATATTAGATGTTCCTTTGGTTTTTTGAAGTTGAAGATCCTCTCCCAGAACGAAACTAACAGCACATGCATCACTATCATCACATTCAGAAATTTTTGATCCATCCTTATACCATTCTATAAATTCATAGACAGAATCTGATGCATCAAAAACAACAGTTTCTCCTGAAATCACTTCACTTTTCTCTGATTTTAAAAGTGCTTTTGCTTTCTGATCCTCAGAACAACCTGCAACAGTCACCAGAATAAATATGATTCCACCTAAAAATAAATATTGATCGACTAATTTTATGAAGTTCATAGATTCTCCATTTGTTACAAGTTGTGATTTACTGGACTCTTGAAATTAACCGATCATGAAAATACTCGATTTTTCGAAAAATAAGATAGGTTCTGTTGACATTTCAAACGTCTGTTTGATGTATTACAAATATTTTGAATATTAGCAATTATATTGTGGAAAAGGGCTACCAACTTAACCCGATACAGATGTTCATAAAATTGTAGACAAAATTGTACGTCTCGCCTGACCTTGCGTGGGTTCTCTAATTCATTGAATTTACAAAGTGTATCGGCTTACGTTGATAGCCCAGCCTGTGGACAATCTTGGATACTACTGGTTCAAGGCCTTTGTAAAAAACCCGACTCTGCAATCTATCGGTTTTGTTGCTCATGCCGCCGCGGAGGTTGGTGCGGCTCAACATACCTGGAACACCATGGGCAACTATCATGTGGAATATGAAGAATGGGCGGAAGACCACCATTTCAGTGATAACCTTGGAGATTTTGACAGAGTCCATGAGATGTTAAAAAACTATAGCACCAGCAAAGGTTTTCGGGTGACACTGACTCAAACCGCCCAGGAATCCTATGCTCATGCAGAACCATTGTTCAACGCCTCCAATGCGGCGCGACTGAATGCCGCCCGTGATATGGCCCCCATGAGCATTGCCACCATCGTGACAGTATGGACCAAAGCCGTCAATAAACTGTACGGTGAGTGATTTTCAGGCAAACCGGAGAAGTCCCTTTCACTCCTCCTCAAACTATTCCGGTTTTCATCGGTTTCCTCTCTTTACAATTCCTGTTTTATTCTGCTATATCTCTCTTTAGATCACTGCAATAAGATTGTTTTTGTTGCATATAGCCGATCATTTTGAGATACCGACAACAATGGAGAGTTTTATGACAGAATACTCACCGGATCAGTATGAACAACTGGAAGGACGAATTAAGCAAATAGAACAGGAAAGCCGTAAAAAAAGATGGTTTCATCTTCCCTCCACAATTTTGGGAATTGTGATCTGCACCGTATTTTTGTCCATTCTGGGATACGCAAATACTCCGTCCAGTGTCAGTCGTACTGATTTTACAGCGGGGTCTGTCATCAGTTCTTCCAATATCAATTCCCAGTTCAACACCATTTACAGTGCGGTGAATGAACTACTGACAAAAATTCAAATCGTAGGCAGCAGCATTAATGTTACCGGAAATCCCGCAATTACGGGAAACACAGCCATCATGGGGAATCTTTCCGCAACAGGAGTCGTCACGCTGAGCGACACCACCCAATCTACGTCCAAAGACACAGGCAGTGTTATCATGGAGGGCGGACTGGGGGTTGAAAAAGATATCTTTGCGGGAGGCGTGATCTCAGGAAAACCAAGATATCTGGTTAAAGCCGTACTGACTAATAACTTTTCAGTTACCAGTTCCCTGACAAAAATCCCGTTCAACAAAGTGGATGGCTATGGTTTTGAAAGTGGCGGTTCTTATTGGGATATCGCGAACAGCCGGTTTGTAGCGCCTTTTGACGGATACTATCAGGTTTCAGCATTGATTACCCAAGGATTGCCAACAGGAACATCTGGTAATTCATGGTTTTTGCAGGTTAGGCAGAATGTCAGTGCCGACCTTGTCATTTATGCAGCGACACCAGCCAATGTTACCGGTAATTATCTGACGTTATCAGCGAACTCCATATTAAAGTTAGTCAAAGATGATTATCTGGAGTTTCATACATATCTAGCCAGCGGAACGCTTTCAACATTAAGTGCGAACAATTCCTTTCAAAGTGTGACAGTGGAATACCTGGGCGCCTATTGAACCACATCTTCCAACTCACAACACAAAAAAGAAACCTATGACAAACTGGAAATTGCTATGGATCGTATGTCTGCTGTGGATGATTCCCTGCTCAATGCTCATGGGACAGACTCTTCCGTCAACGTCGGAAAAAGTCGCGACGGTTAATGGGTTTGTGATCAGTTCCAAAGCGTTTCTGGTTTTGGAATCTTATCTTCAGAAAACACGTGAATTCACCAACCGGAAAGATCTGCTGGACAGTCTGATCATCAATCACCTGCTCGCTGAAAAAGCCGCTAAAGCCTTGCCCGCAGAACAGTTGTGGGATGACACGTCCAGACAGCGTTTTGAGCAGGATTATCAATCCGTGATGATTCATGCGCGTGACACACTTAAAATTCCATTCTCCAAACAGGAGGCCCTGGTGTTTCTGGCGGCACCACCCAAAATTCCGGAAACCCGGTTGATCGCGTTGATGGACAAACTAAAAAATCCGGAGGCACTAATCCAGCAAGACCTTAGGGATCAATTGCTCCATCAGCCGGAAACCCGTAAAATCAACTTATTGACTTATGCTTTTACTGCTCAACCCACACAACATATCACCCTGTATGATGTGATTCAGCATGAAAATCCGCATGGCATGGCTGAAATCCGGAATGGCAACATGGCCTATCTCCAGTCCCAGACACTGGATCTGTATTTTCAGCGACATCTGCGCTATTGGGCACAGTCAGCCAAAAATCCGGAACATGCGTTGTTTGCGGAACTGGAACCGTTGGTGAGTGACCGTTACATTGCGGAGCATTATCTCAACCATCTGGGCTTGAATCCCGGATTCAAGGAGGACAGGACGGTGATCAAAAAACGTGCTAAAGCCATTCCCGGGTCAGAAATAGAAACGCATTTCCGTAACAATGCTGAACGCTACACGCATGTGCAGGAAGTTCACGCCCGGCATATCCTCCTGGCTCAACAGGATACCGCCGATGACGTGTATCAGAAACTCATGGACGGTGCTGATTTTTCTGAGATGGTCCGACAGTATTCCCTTGCGCCAGACAAGAATAAACCTGTTCCCGGACAACTTGAACCCCTGTTCAATAAAGCTGATGGAAGTCTGCCGTTTTTGCACAAGATTTGTTTGATTCAGCCTGAAGGCGTCATTTCACGTTCCATCCGTTCACCCGAAGGCTATGAAATTGTGCTGGTGGATAAACGCATCGAAGGCCTCCGTCCGTTGGATGAAGCCCTGATTGGTGAAATTTCCAAAGAATTGGCCCTGGTGGCCTTGCGTCGTGACACTGAAAACCTCCGCAAAGACCTGTCCAGTCACTCTAAAATTGAGATCAATCAGTCTTTTCTGAAAGAATCCACCAAATGAACAAAAACCATCTCATGAAATATTTATTGTTTGCCGCCTTAACCGGATTGTTGTGTTTTCTGGGTTGGGAGTTCTGGCAAAGTGGCCAAGCTCCGGAATCCATGCAGGAAACTGCCAGACCGGTTGAAACAACAGCCAAACCGCAGTCTGACTTGTCCAGGCCCTCAGCGTTCCCCCGCTCGGAATCATCAACCGTATCTGCCGGAAAGGTTATTGATGATGAGACTGATTCCCCGCCGACAGCAACTTCATCTGCTGAGACAGAAACAGCACAGGAGGACTTGCTCTATGGCTGGGGTGGTGAAGAGGAGGACGAAGAGAACAATACCGACTCAGGTGAGGGGAAACAGAGCCGTGAAGAACAACTGGTACGGCAGATTCAGGCGAATCTGGAAGTGGGTGAAACCCGAATGCCCTCACTCTCGACACCTCCAGAACGCATCTTTGTTCCAGACGAAAAAGCAATGAAGGATAAAGATGAATATCTGCGGCAACAAACTTCAGCACACCAGAATGCCCTGAAAAAAATGCAGGCCGCGTTTGAAGAACGTATCAAAACCACCAAAGACAATATTGAACAGGCTGAAAAAGATGGATCCCGGACCTTCAATGAAATCGAAGAAGCCAAAGAATCGCTAACCATCATGGAAGCCGCACAGAAAAAAATCCAGCAGGCCAACCAACGATATCCTGATTGATCTTTCTGAACGGCTCTGTCAGAGCCACAATCCACACCATTCAAATTTTTCAGGTGATTCTTCGGGATAGATTCGGATCTGAATCAGGAGGCATCCGGGAACATTGCCTTCTACCTGAATTTTTTCAAAAGTAATCTCAGCGACATTTTCCAGAATGGTCTGAAAATTACCGGAACCTGCCCGTCGAAGTAGTTTTTGCTGTTCGGTATCAAAGCGATATTCCAGATGTTCCCGGGTATCCTGAAAATCTCCATCTTCGTTAAAATCAGCCTCGAAGACAAGTACGCCCGAAACTACGCTAAAACCTGAAGCAGGATGTTCCATGCCATAACCAGCTTGCAGAAGTTCTGCTTTCAAGACCATCATCATTCGGTCAATTTCCATGTTCCGGGAGCTTTGCTGTGTTTGATCAACCATGATTTCATGCAGGATGCCGGCAGGTTGCTGAAACATCCACAGCAGAAAAATACCAATCGTCATCGCAAACATCACTTCCAGCAGGCTCATGCCCGCAATCAGTCGATTCTGTTTCATGGAAGAGCATCGGGAAGAGTGAGTTGCCATTGATCCACCAGTTCTGGTCCAGATTGCAACGACATGGTCAGTCGTCTGGAATTCTGGCCGGAGTCCTCCGAAAGATTCCAACTCAATTCCGCGGGTTGTCCCTGCGGTGTCTCAAGCTTCATCTGACCGCTGAGCACCTCATTTCCCAGTTGTTCCATGATCTCCCTGTTCCAGTTTTCCCGCTGGCTCAGTACCCAATGCGCCTGATTCTCGATTTTTCGCTGATCTGCGGTATTGGCGACCAACGTTACAATTCCCAACAATCCCGTGACCAGAATCACCGACATGAACATCACTTCAATCAGCGTCATGCCTTTATTGTGGTAATATTTCAGTTTGGCGGATTTTTCCAATGGGGCTGACCACAATCTGAACCTCATAATTTGCGGATTGAAGCGTTAATGTGCCACCAGCGGCAAACCCAGATGGACTGAATGACGGCCAGCGAGTTGCCTGAATCCGGATGTCTTCAGGCAGGGATTCCCAAACCTGTCGGGTGTTGTCTGATGTTCCGAGTGCCTGAATGATGATTTGCTGATTATCCTCACGAACCTGGTGGGAACTCAACCGGGTCAAGGCCAAAAGCTGAGCATGGGCCAGGGCATCCCGAACCATGCGAATCTGCTGACTCAGATGCTGACGCTCCAACCAGGGATCCCAAACGCCGGTGGTCATACTCATCAGAACGCCGGAGATTGCCAGAACCAGCATGAGTTCCACCAAAGTGAAGCCTGAGAATTTCTGTGACATCATTTTTGCCCGAAAACATTGGACTGCCAGGTTTCCAGCACTGGCCGGAGTTTGTCAGGAGTCGGCATTTCCCGAAACAAAAATCCATATTTTTTGAAATAGTCCGAACGTTCCACTATTTCCGCAATTGCAGGTTCTTTCAGTAGTTTTTTTGCCACACCCAGAATGAGTGGCGCCGAAGCAGATAATTCCAGTTGTCTCAATCGCTGTGTCAATGGCGAGGCATGCCAGGCGTGGAATAACTCCAGGGCAACCTGTTGTTTTGTTGAATGCGTCAGCGTGTAGTCCGGAAAACAATAATGACTGCCACTGAGCGGAACAAAATTAACAGCAGGCTCGATTTTCCATTGAGGCAGAGATTTTTCCAGCGTTTGCTCCAGCAAGGCAATGTCTTCAGGGACATAAGACAGAAACTGGTGATAATGCGATTTGATTCCGCAGTTCTGGTCTAACGTGAGTTGAGCCGGTTTGCCTTTTTTGATGCTGATTTCCGCAGAGAGACTCCAGGCTTGTTGATGCAATACCGCAGGGAAAAACCAGGCCAGATTCTGTCCATATTTTTGGGTTTGCATGAACAGACTGAGCGGTCCATCAATTTCAATCACCCAGGTGTTTTCTTCCCGGGAAATGGTTGCCAGCAGTTGATGAAATCTCAGATATTTGAATAATTGGCGCATATCCGCGGTTCCGGAATCAGGCAGGGACAGTTTCAGTTTGTCGCAATAAAACAAGAGTCCCTGAACCTGCGCGCAATTGTAGCGATGCAGTAATCCTTCAGGTGAGATTTTTTTAAATTCGAGCATTTTTTGACAGGGGGGCAGATCCTGATACAGGGATTCAGCCAATTGTTCAGGGGTTTGATCGAAGGCCCGGGCGACTTGCTGTTGATATTCTTCCAGCGAAAATTCATCTTTCCGGGACAGCAACTGGCTGGTATGGCTAAACACTTTTTTACGCCATTCCAGGAGTTCAGTGTTGGTGCCTGTTTCAAATTCGGTGCGATCCATCAACAGTTTTTGCAGTCCGCGGGCCACCATGCCATGTCCCCTGAATTCACCGGCGATCATCTCCATGTCTGATTCCAGAGCTTCACGGGTTTCGCCGATATTTTGCGCAAACAATTCAAGGAGGCGTTCAGCCCAATCCAGCAGTTGTACATCACGGGGGTCCACAAATCGTGAAGTGATACGGTTTTTATAGATTCGGTAATTCAGGAGATCTTTGGTAAGCACTGTGTTGTCTTCGACGCTGGTTGACAAAATATTCCCCGGTTCCTTTGGAAACCAGTTCATACAAGGTGGCGACCTTTCCGGTTTGAGGTCTTAAAATACGGCCCAATCGCTGGACATGCTCCCGCACACTGCCACTGCCCGCAACCACAATAGCAACGTTGGCTTCAGGGACATCCACGCCTTCATTCAGCACCTTGGAAGTCACCAGCACGGGATAGTCACCCTTGCGGAACGCCTCCAGAAATTGAGCGCGTTCCTTGACTTTGGTGTGATGGGTCAGCACCGGCAGAAAGAATTTCTTGCCAATACGGTAGGCCGCGTCATTTTCCTGAGTGAACACCAGAATCCGTTCACCGGCATGTCGTCTGAGCAATTCCCAGATCCAGTCTTCTTTGGCCTGTGAGGCCTGGCTCAGACGACGTTGTTCCAGAAATGCCTTGAACGCCTGACGGCCCTTTGCGGATTGGGCCGTTTTACTGATAAAATTGCTCCACCCATGAGCGGAACTGAAGCTGATTTTTTCATCCTTGAGAAATTGAAGGTAGCAGGCGCGGGCCTGTTCATAGCGTTCCTGCTCTTCTGGTAGCATATCGACTTCAATGGTTTCAATTTCATAGGGCGCAAGTTCCCGGCCTTCGAGTTCGTGAATGTGAACCTGAAAACAGAGCGGGCCGCACAACTGATACAGCACTTGTTCCCGGCCATCACGTCGTTCGGGGGTGGCTGTCAGACCGAGCCTGAAGGGGGCGATGCTCGCAATGGCCAGATTCTGATATTGTTCTCCGGGAAGGTGGTGGCATTCATCAAAAATGATGAAGCCGAAACGATGCCCTTGATGAAACACATGAATCAATGCCGAATCATAAGTCGCGACCGTGATTTTTTGCAGATCATTTTCGCCTCCCCCGAGCATGCCAATGGGTTCGTCAAAAAAACCGGAAAGCACAGAGTGCCATTGATGCATGAGATCAATGGTTGGCACATGGATCAATGCCGGGCGGCGGGTTTCCGCGATCATGAGCACTGCCAGGATGGTTTTCCCCGCACCAGTCGGCAATACCACCACGCCTGATGACCCCTGATTTTTCCATGCGTGCAGGGCATCCAACTGATAATGTCGGGGCGTGACCTGACGTTTCAGGGACCATTCCTGGGGTTCAAATTTTCGGGCATTATCCTGATAGGGAATCTGAAGCTTGCGCAGGGTCAGGACAATCTCACGGTAACACCATGCCGGAGCACGATGCAGGCGGGTTCTGGAATCCCAGAGAATTCCGGGCAATGACTCCGCCTGTGATTCTGTGAGAGGATGCAGGGTGAGGGTACCTTTTTCAAATTCAAGAGACAGCACTTGTTACCACGATAGTCAGAAAATCAATCGACAAGGTGTTCCAGATCGCGCACCAGATTTTTTTCGAGGGCGGCCATACCCGCACCGACTTCCATTTTAACCCCTTCCGCCATAAAACTGACCCCCATCGCATACAGGGTTTTGAACAGATTATGGGATCGGCATTGTTCACCCATCTGACCAATACGGACAATGTTGAGTCCGAAAGATCCTGAAATTTCCACCAGAAACCGTTTTGCCATGTATTTTCTGACTTTGTTGCCATCCACACCGTCAGGAATTTTAATGGCAATGACCGAATTCAACCGGTATTCAGAGGGAACAAACAATTCCAGTCCCATGCCTTCAATGCCGGCCTGCAACGCCCGGGAACTCATGAAATGTCGTTCAAACCGTTTTTCCAGAGTTTCTTCACAAATCAACCGCAAGGCTTCATGCGTCGCCAGAATTCCGGGAACAGGTGCCGTGTAATGATATTGCTGGTGTCCCCAGAATTTCTGGGCACGCAAGGCGTCCAGGCACCAGTGTGGACGGACCGCTGTTCTTTTTTCCAGGACTTCCCAGGCTTCACTGGAAAACGCAATGAGCGAAACACCGGGAATGGAAGACAAACCTTTTTGTCCGCCGGTGATGGTCGCGTCAATGCCCCATTCATCCATGAACATGGGCATGGTGGTGAGGGTACACACCGCATCCACAATCACCAGCGCGCCATGTTTTTTAGCGAGTTTTGCGATCTCCGGGACATTGTTCAGCACACCGCAGGAAGTTTCTCCCTGAACCATGGTGACCACGTCATAATGCTGTCGCTTGAGTTCATCTTCTACCTTTTGTACATCCACAGGGGTTGCCGTCGGCATTTCAAGCACCGTCACATCCGCGCCAATTCCTGTTGCCATTTCCCCGAACCGGCCGCTGAAAATCCCGATTTTGAGTACCAGGACTTTCCGTCCCGGCCACAGCAGATTGCCAATTGCCATTTCCATGGCGGCTGAAGACGGGCCTGAAACGCCCAGAATTTTATCGCTTTGGGTCTGAAACGCATAACGAGCCATGGATTTAACCCGACGGATCACTTCGTCCATGGTTTCACCGAGATGATTGATCACCACGCCATTGGCCCGTGAGACTGCCGCTGGCAGTGGAACAGGGCCAGCCCCCATCAGTAGCAAAGGTTCAGAAGGTAGAATGTTGGCTAACGATTGCGTTTCGGGTGGTAACATAGGAATTGTCATAATACGTTCCAGTTTAAGAATTAAGGGCATCGTAGGGGCGACCCGCCGGTCGCCCTTACACAAATTTTATCAAAGCTGAAATTGATGGTTTTGTACAGGCATGTCAAGAAGGAATTTTCTGTTGCCGATTGTGAACATCTTTCAGTTGCAACAACGCATAGAGCGCCTGAATGTGAGGAATGGCCAGTTGATGCCTCCGTCCGATTTTGACCACATTGCCCAGAATCGCTTCTACTTCCATCGGCCGTCCGGCTTCATAATCCAGCAACATGCTGGTCCGGTAGGGAACCATGTTTCGGGTGTCAACCAGATTTTGCTCAATGACTGATTCCACCTGCGGGTGTCCTTCATGGCTTGCCAGCAAACACACTTCTTCCATGACATGTTTCACCAATAGAACCGCTTCCGTGGATTCCATAATCTGACTTGTGTCAAGACAACCGCCCAACACGGAAACAGGGTTATACGGAGCATTCCAGACCAGTTTCTTCCAGCGCGCGCTGATGATATTTTCCGAGGCCACACAGTTGATTCCTGCCTGTTTGAACCATTCGCTCAATTCCAGAACGGCCTGATGCGAACCTCCAGGATACGCGCCAATGATCAGACGTCCATAATCCTGATGATGAATATGGCCGGGGCCGATACGGTTGGAACAGACAAAGGCCAGACCGCTAATCAACAGATTTTCGGGAAAAGCCTGTGCCACTGGCGGTTCAATATCAATCCCGTTCTGCAGAAGGACAATCACGGTATCGGGGCCCACTACCGGTCGCAGAAGCGAAGAAACATCCGCGTCTGGCAGCACTTTAGTCGCGACAATCACATAGTCCGGAACACCGGAATAGTCTTCCGGTTTTCTGACCACCTGTGTTGGCTGGAAGTTGAAGTTTCCCAGACAACTGTCTATCTGAAAACCCTGTTGTTTGACATGTTCGTAATCAGAACGGCAGGTCACCGAGACATCAACCCCGGCTTTGTGTAAAAATCCGCCATACAGTGCTCCGACCGCTCCGGCGCCCAATACAAGAACTTTTTTTGAAGAAGACATGAACGCTCCCTTCAAGGGTAAACAATCTGATCCAGTTCAACAGTGGCCACATAGGGAATAAATCCATGTTTTTTCTGGATTTCATAAATCAATCGTATGTTTTTTTTATCATCGGGATACCAGTAATCCAGACCGAACAAGGCCACACCATGATCCTTCTTAACATTTGTGAGAATACCAACATATTCTTTGGCATCCTCGATGGGTCTTAATTCATAGGTTTTATCGGTAAAATTATAATCCGCGAAAAAAGACTCCGCGAGAATCGCATCGACATAGGGTCCGTATTGAGGCGCGGCCTCAACGCCACGGTTGACCATGATATAAATTTCCGGAAATTGCTGTTTGATACGTTGTACCAGACGGATACTGGCTTCCACCATCCCTTTGCGTTCAGGGTTGGTTTGTTCCATATAAATCACGCTGTCCATGGTATCGAGAAACAGACCATTGAAGCCACGTCTGAGAATGTGGGGAATCCGCACATTGAGGAGCCACTCCTGCCATTTTTCGGACCGGATGTCAACGATGCGGCTTTTGTCCCAATTGGGGTTATATTCCAGCAGAAAGGAGGTGTCAGGCAGTTCAGAAAAATATTCTCGTTCGGTATCCACTTCACCAATACTGAGATAGCCCAGCACATGTTCCACTGAACGCCTGATTTTTGGAACATCGACTTTTGTCTGGTCATCCAGCACCACCAGATTCACATTGCCCAAAGCTGTTGTTGTCAGTGCGTCATTTCCATAATAACAAATCCATTCCGGAGAGACTGTTTTGCATGAAATCATAAAACCACTCATTATTCCCAACAGGCTAATTGCCTTCCATGAATGTACTTTTTTGAAACGCATGCGTCCTTCATCAATCAATAGGGGTTCGTTGTTTGAATTTGACTTGTGATCAAGCTATTTTATGATCTGGTCACTTGCAACAGGTTATATTGAAATTGTGGTTCAATTTTTTTTCAGGAGCTGTCTATGCCTATTTATGAATATGAATGTAATCATTGTCAGGATCACTTTTCTGAGTTGCGATCTTCCAGCGAGATGGATGATCCGATTGCATGTCCTCAATGCGGAACATCAGAAGCAAGGCGACTTCTGAGTGGTTTTGCGGTTGGTGGAAAAAGCAAAGAAACCATGATGATGCCTTGTGGGGCCCCTAACGCGGCAGGATGCGGCGGCCATTGTGCGGCCATGCAGCATTCACACTGAGTTTGCAATGACTGAAATCTATTCCACCATTCAGTACACAGACATTGACAGTTTTGACACCTCCATGGATTGGGCTGATTCTAATCCTTCAGAGATGCTGCGCCAAGCCATCAGTCATTCCGGAATTCTGATGCCGCTGACGGTTCAGTCGCAATCCGGCAAACAGACATTCCGGATTATTGATGGCTTCCGCCGATACAAGGCCTTGAAACAGGTTTGCGGTGAAGAAAATCCACAAATTCCTGTCAAAATACTACCGGAATCATTATCCTTCAAAACGCTGGCAATGATGCGTCTGCATGGGTTTTCGGGAGAACGGGCTTTTTCAGGGATCCGGTTATGCAGAGTGATCCGTCAACTCTCTGAAAATGGCTTTTCAGGGGATGAGTTTACCTCACAGGTGTTGCCGTTATTAGGACTCTCACCTTCCAGAAAAACAGTCCAGATCCTGAAACAACTGGTCGAATTTCTTCCAGAAATGGAGGCTTATCCTTTTCTTCAGGAGTTGGGACATGAAGATCTGGCGGTGTTGCTTCGTTTTTCAGCAACGGAAATCCCTGTCATCCTCCAGGCGTTTCATTCGATGAATCCGGGAGGGAACAAGTGGAAGGCTTTGCTGGGATTGTTGCATGATATCTGCCGGATTCAGCAGAAAACTGTGAGTGAACTGCTGAGGGTTCCTCCCTTGCCGGAGATTCTTGAGGCCGCTCATCTGCAGGGACCTGTCAGATACCGGATGCTGAAGGAACAACTCGAGCAATGGCGTTTCCCGACACTTCAACGTCTGCGGCATGACCTCAACGAACTGCGCCATCAATTGAAGATCCCCACCAATACTCAACTTGAAACAGATCCATTTCTGGAACAGGAATCCATCACTCTGCGCCTCCAGGTGTCATCGGCCCCTGAACTACAGGACTCGTTACATTCATTGAATTCAGAACAGAATGAACCACTCTGGACGAAAATGTTTGAGCTTCTGAAGGGAAGGCAATGAGCCTCGCATGATTATTCAGGAAACCATTGCTGGAGCAATTCGTCAGAATCAGCGATGATTTTTACCCTTTCAAAAAATTTCTCCCAGTTTTTCTGCTCTTCCTCAAAAACTTTGGCAAAAACCTCAATATTCTTGTGATAACGCCGCACTCCCATGAGATGCGCGTTATTCAACTTTTGAGAGAACCAGCGGTCATAGGAAAGTCGTTTGAAGTCAGATTTTCTGTCAACCCATGTTTGCTTGAGGTCCGCGAATAGTTCCTGTTTTCGTGTGAGTTTTTCTCCCTCCGGTAAGGCTGTCTGATACAAGGTTTCAAGCGCCACATACGCCTGACTCACTATTTCCACGAACATGGCTTCTTCCTGACTTTCCTGCTCAAAATTCAGATATTCCGGTGAATTCGCACCCTTGTGATGTTCCAGATAGGACTTGAGGCCTTCCTGTTCTACAAACACCGCAAAAGATTCATTGAACGAGGTGTTGCCGGAAACATAAACAACCTGATGCGCCATTTCATGGATCAATGTGCTGATAATATCCCAGTCTGAGCGATCGGTGAATGTATTCAACACAGGATCCGAAAAATAATCCGGGATCCAGCGGTTGTTGAGCCATCCCAGCGTGGAATAGGCACCGGCGTGTCCCACCGATACATCCAGGCCTTCAAGAGCAAGTTGAGCGGCATATTTTATGGCCTCTTCTTCCGCAAAATAGCCACGATACTCCACACATCCCGCAAACAGAAAACACCAGCGTCTGGATTGAAAAGCCAGTGGTTGGGAGGCTGTTACAATTGCGGTCACATAGGACCGTTTCAGGTCAACATAGCTGGTGTAACCATAGGTTGCTGGAAGGGCGAGTTGCGTGGACGCATAGTCTCTGACACTGAGAATAAGACGTAATTTGGCTGTTAGCAAGGGTGGGGTTGCCGGGGCCTCCAGCAATTCGGAAATGCTCTGTTTTTGATTTAGAAGTTCCAGATGCCCTGAAACAGCCTGATAATAATATCCGATTTCAGAACAGCCACTCAAGAGCCCGCAGAACCCCAGAAACAAACATCTGGATAATTTCATTGGTTCCGCGTGTCAATTTGTGGCAACTTCTTTTTCTGTTTCCGGTTCAAAAAGATAATACAAAACACGGGCACAGTGGGGACAAATTTGATGTTTATCCGGATGAACTCTCATTTCATTGATAAGTTGAGGCTGAATTTTCATATTGCATCCCCCACAGGCATTTTCTTTTTCCAACACTCTGCAAACAGGATTGGTGATCCCATTTGCGATGCATCGCTCATAATAATTCCGTATTTTCGGTGTAAGCGCGGCCATGGATTCTTTCTTTTGGGCGATGAGGTTTTTGATGGAAGCTTCCAGCGATTTTTTCTCTTTAATTTCATCTTTCGTTTGTTTTTTAAAATCATTTTCCGCAACTTGCAGTTGTGATTGAGCTTCTTCCCGTTTTGCTGTCAATTCTTCAATTTGGATCTGATATTCCAACACTGAATTTTCCAAAACACCCCGGCGTTTTCGACCTTCTTCCATCTGACGTTTACTGGCAGCAAACTCTTTCTGATTCCTAATCATTGGAATCTGCGCTTCCATTTTTGCAATGCTGTCAGTCAAATGAAGCAGTTCCAGTTCGGCCTTTTTAGCATTTTCAACACAATCCTGATGTGCTTTTTCAATCTGTTGTGTTTTTTCTTCCTGAGTTTGTATGATTTGACGCGCCTGTGTTATGACTCGTTCCAGTTCCCGAACTCTGTTTCGGGATACGAGCAGTTCCACGTCAACAGATCCAAGTTGAGCTAGAGTCTCTATCGATTCGGACATATTTCCTTGTAGTGATGGTTTTCGATATGGAGAACCCTCATTTGTGAAATAGACAGGCCTTGAAAACAAAGACTCTGTTTGTTATACAAGCTGAAGGGGAGAAACTGAGAAGCCATCTTTGCAAAACGGAATTTAAATATCAATACAAAGTTCCCGATCAATTTTATCTTCAATTTATTGATTGTTGCATTTTGGGGCGTGAATTGCCTGTGTCGAATGAAACGGCATCATTACGAAGCAATTGAATACGACTTGCATCATCAATTGAGACGATCCGTCTCACAAATCAAGTAAATCCCACAAAACAGCCCTTCATCACAAACAGTAATCATTTGATAATAAAGGATAAAAATAAAATATGACATTGGCATAGTCATAGCAGTATAGTGTTCTACAAGTTTATATTTGCTTAATAATATTTTTCATGGTCAGCTAGTAACATAAACAAACCGTACATGGAGGGGATATGAGACGTGTTAAATTTTGGACGATTGATTGTAATAAGCTCCAGGATGATGAATTTGATGTATTCGTAGGGGATGTAGAGCGATTTATTGAATCAAGACCTGATCGTGGCAAACTCCCACAAAATGATAGTGAAGAATGGTTGGAACAATTTGCTATGGAATACACCAATTGGCCTGAACGTCGTTTTCAGACACAAGATCCGATTGATACATACCTGAAAATAGATTCCTTCAGTGCCATATCATAAGCTGTGATGTTCAATCGGTTAATTAAGAAGTCCTCGAATTTGGATGCTGTCGAAAGCTTCGATGGTACTCTGTATTTGTTAATCCATGCGAAACGTAAACACTGTCATTACCTCTATCGCATCTCAAACCGTTAGTACTGCTCCTTACTGATTTTCATGTGATCAAGCTGTATTCCATTAAAAATATATTGCGTACTTTTTGAAATTCCATCATAAAGAGTGCCGTTATTTACCCAGTATTCTGCTAACGGATATCCCTTCGCAATCTTGTCTTTCTCCTCCAGTCATCCTCCTTTTGGTCTGGAATTGCCTCAAGTTCTTCTTTTACAGGAACACCTCATGACTTCCACTTCGTCGTCCCTGCCGTCTTTTCGGGAAATGTTTGTGATTGAACCGGTTCTCAAAGCACTCAATGATGTGGGATATGAAACCCCATCGCCCATTCAGGCTCAAACCATACCGCTGGTTTTTGAATGCCGTGATGTGATCGGTCAGGCTCAAACCGGTACAGGAAAAACCGCGGCATTTGCCGTGCCACTGCTTTCCCGGATCAATCTTCAACTCAAGGAACCACAGGTTCTGGTTCTGGTTCCAACAAGGGAACTGGCAATTCAGGTTTCAGAAGCTTTTCAGCGCTATGCCCAGCATCTCAAGGGATTCCATGTCATGCCGATTTATGGTGGACAGGATTACGAGATCCAGCTCCGACAACTTAAACGCGGAGTGCATGTAGTGGTTGGAACTGCCGGTCGTCTCGTGGATCATCTGGAGCGCAAAACACTGAAACTTGACTCGATTCAATGTGTGGTTCTGGATGAAGCGGATGAAATGCTGAGAATGGGCTTCATTGAACAAGTGGAATGGATCATGGAGCAAATGCCTGAGAAACGTCAGGTGGTTCTGTTTTCCGCAACGATGCCCGTGCCTATCCGACGGATTGCCAAAAAATACATGAAGGATCCGGCTGAAATCACCATCAAGGTCCAGACCAGTACTGCGGATAACATCCGTCAACGCTACTGGATTGTCAGCGAATTTCATAAGCTCGATACCCTGACACGTATTTTGGAAGCAGAATCGTTTGACGGTATGATTATTTTTGTGCGCACCAAAACCGCTACTCTGGAATTGGCTGAAAAACTGGATGCCCGGGGGTATTCTGTTGTTGCGCTGAATGGAGATATTGTGCAGAAACAACGCGAACGTACCATTGATCAACTGAAAAAAGGCAAATTTGACATTCTGGTTGCCACTGATGTCGCGGCAAGAGGTCTGGATGTGGAACGAATTAGCCATGTGATCAATTATGATGTTCCCTATGACTCCGAGGCGTACATTCATCGTGTGGGCCGAACCGGACGTGCCGGACGTTCCGGTGAGGCGATTATGTTTGTCGCACCTCGGGAAAAACACCTCCTGCGAGACATTGAAAAAGCCGTCGGTCAGCCCATTGAACTGTTGAGTCTGCCTTCCACCGAAATGATCAACGACAAACGAATTTCCGCTTTCAAACAACGTATCACCGATACTATTGCCGAAGGTGATCTGGATTTATACACTGAAGTCATGGAACAGTATCAACGCGAACACAATGTTTCCGGTCTTGAAATCGCGGCGGCTCTGGCAAAAATCGCACAGGGAGACAAACCACTTTTACTGGAAGCAACGCCGGCACTCAAACAGGAATTTCGTGAAAACCGAAAAGGTGGTCAGGAATTCAGAGAAAACAGGAGAGGCGGCAGGGATAATACCGAATCCTCTGGAGGAAAATCAGGAAAAAAACGTCCGACTTCCGATGTACCAATGGTGACGTATCGCATGTCTATTGGCAGAAAAAACGGAATAAAACCCGGTAACATTGTCGGAGCTATTGCCAATGAAGCCAATCTTGAAAGCCGGTTTATCGGAGACATCAAAATCAATGAAACCTGGAGCACTGTGGAATTACCAGCAGATTTATCTTCTGATGTACTGCAAACACTAAAAAAAGTTCGGGTATCAGGATTACCCTTGAAACTCTCCAAAGAAGTCGCTGTACCACGCCGGATTAAAAAAAATCTTCCCGAATCTGATAAGGATTGAATCTTAAGGAACAACAAAAGACTAAGTTGTAAAAGTTTGCTCGTGCCCTACGTCCTGTAGGGCACGCTATCCATCAGGCGAAGATCTGCTTTGCACCCACCGGAGGTGGGTCATGAAACGGTTATGAACAGGAAATACGTAAACAGAGAGTTTTCCCTGTTATTTTTGGAACGTTCCTAAATCACGCCAATAATGGATTTTTACAAAATATCCACCTCCTCCTGCCACACATAAAAAATTCTCATATTTCTTCATCGGCTATTTCATGATGATTGAGCCTTTTTTTTTCACTCAATATGGTCTATCCACAATGGAATGCTTTTAAAAATGTTGCCGTTCAAAAACAATTCAAGAGAACACTATGACTGAATCCATCCAGGAGTTATTCTCACAAACCAGTTTTATGCCGCATGGGCATTGTTATCTATGGAACCCAATAGTACTGGGCTTGCACGTTATTTCCGATATGTTGATTTCCCTGTCCTATTTTGCGATCCCTATAGGATTGTTTTATTTTTTCAGAAAACGAAAGGATCTGCCCTATCGCACATTTATCCTGATGTTTGCGTTATTCATTGTGGCGTGTGGTATTACCCATGTGATCAACATCTGGACAATCTGGAATCCGGATTACTGGTTTGAAGGTATGGCGAAAGTCATCACAGCGATTATTTCTGTCTCCACTGCGGCGATGATGATTTATCTCATGCCTAAAATGGTGGAACAGCCCAACAGAGAACAATGGGAAAAAACTAAACTGGATATTATGTCGCTGTCAGCACTGAACCAGCAGATACTTCAGTCTTTGCCCGGAGTTTTCTATCTGTTTGACGAAACTGGAAAATTTATTCGTTGGAATAACAATCTGGAAAAACTAACGGGGCTCTCCAGAACAGAAATCCAGAATGCTCACCCACTGGAACTGATCGCACCGGAAGACCAACCCCAAATACAAAATGCGATTCAAGAGGTCTTCTCCAAGGGGGGAGCTGAAGTTGAAGCAAATTTGCAATCAAAAACCGGGCACAAAACACCTTTCCTGTTCAATGGCTTGCTCATCGAATTGGATGGCAAACCTGTGTTGATGGGGCATGGAATCGATATCAGCACAAACAAGGACTATGAAAAACAATTGAAAGAAATGAATAATGATTTTGTGGCCTTTCTGGAAAATACCAGTGATTTTGTGTATTTCAAGGATCGAGACAGTCGCTTCCGCTTTTGCAGTCAAACACTGGCAAACATCACCGGACACAAACACTGGCAAGACATGATTGGCAAACATGATCTGGAAGTATTTCCCCCGGATACCGCACGTATCTATTATGAAGAAGAATTGCCTGTCTTTGCTGAAGGCCGACCCTTAATGAACAAGGTGGATCCCTACTATGACGATCAGGGACAACAACGCTGGGTACTCACCAACAAATGGCCGGTATTTGATGACGATGGCAAAACTGTCGTTGGACTCTTTGGTATCAGCCGCGATATTACTGACCGTAAACAGGCGGAAGAGTTGCTACGTGAAGCAAAGTTACAGGCCGATGCGGCCAATCGTGCCAAATCAGAGTTTCTGGCCAACATGAGTCATGAAATCCGAACCCCACTCAATGCGATTCTGGGATTCAGTCAGCTTCTTTCCAGAAAAGCCAGTGCCCTTTCGCTTCCTGACAAGATGTATGCGTATTTACGAACGATTGAACAAAGTGGCGAAGCCTTGGCCGAGTTGATCAATAACATCCTGGATTTATCCAAGATTGAAGCCGGCAAGCTGAGTGTTTCGAACGAACCTGTGACGATCAAACTGCTTATTCAGACAATCTTTCACATCAACAGCGCGGCCGCGAAAAACAAGAAACTGGATTTCCAATATTTCATTTCCCCTCAGTTGCCTGAAAGAATTATTTCAGATCGCTCCAAATTGAATCAAATTCTGATCAATCTGGTCGCAAATGCCATTAAATTTACGCCTGATGGCAAGCAGATCATGCTCAGTGGATTCAGAAAGGGTTCCTGGCTTGTACTGGAAGTCAGGGATCAGGGGATTGGCATTCCAAGGGACCGGCATCAAGCTATTTTCGAGGCTTTTGAACAGGTTGATAAAAGCATCACCCGAAATTATGGAGGAACGGGCCTGGGATTGGCAATCACAAAAAAACTGGTGGAATTACTCCATGGCACCATTGAGGTTCAAAGCGAACCTGCTCAAGGCTCAGTCTTTACTGTGAAGATCCCGCTGGAAGAAGCCCAACAGGAAGAACCCGAAGCAGAAATAAAGAACCGGACGGAGTATCATTTTCTCCACGACAACAAAATTCTGGTTGTGGAAGATGAACCCACCAACCAGTACATGATCACGGAGTTGTTCAATGGACTTGGTTTGGAAATCACAATCGCAAATAATGGCAGAGAAGGGATTGAGCAAACACTGAAACTGAAACCTGATCTCGTTTTAATGGATATTCACATGCCGGAAATGAATGGGCTGGAAGCCATTGAAAACATCGTCAGTCATCCTGAAGGCAAACAAATTCCTATCGTGATTCTGTCGGCGGATGCCTTCAATGAACAAATCAACGATGCTATGAACAAGGGTGCCTCTGGATATCTGACCAAACCGATCCGGTTGAAACAATTGTTTGCCGTTCTGGATCGGTATTTACGAAAGGAACCCCCAATCATCGAGTAATGAACTCACTTGAGTGACGATTGATCCCTGATTTTATAAGGCATTGATCAACTTTGTGCAATAATTTTAACTATTCGCTTTACTAGGTTGTTATTTTCTGAGAATAATAAATTGTTCACATACCTGTTGTCAGGGGTTTTAATCTCCGACAACCACTTGCGACAGGGTGTTTTATGATAAAGTTGGAGATATTATTTAAAGGTTGATTATGCAAGGCACAGTAAAATGGTTTAATTCACAAAAAGGTTATGGCTTTATTCAACAAGATGCTGGCGGTGAGGATTTGTTTGTCCACCATACAGCGCTCAATGGCGGGCAGATTAAAGATGGTGATAAAGTCAGCTATGACGTAGGACAAGGAAAGAAAGGACCCTGTGCCGAAAATGTAAAGAGAAGTTGATTTTTTTCAGGTCGTACCCCGACGAGATGATCTCGACGGCTGTGCGACCGCCCAAAACTGAAGGGGGAATCCAAACACCCCTTCATATTTCCCCCTTGCTCTCCAGCACAGCCTTCTCCAGATATCCTAACCGGCAACCAGAACCCAATCGGTTTTACACTATCATGTGAATCCGGATTCACCTACTATAAGTAGGACAAGTGGCTGAAATAACAATTCATCTCATGATAAACCCTGGAAAAATATCAGGGCGTATTCAACTCCATAAACAGATCTCCAGATCATATTCATTCAGAAATTTTATAAGGATCCTTATGTCTTTTCAATTCATCAAATGTCATGGTTCAGGCAACGATTTCATCATGTTGGAAGAATCTCAACTGCCAGAAGCCTGGGGCCCTCAGGAAATCGCTCAATTCGCTCGTCTTGTTTCTGATCGTCAGGGACACCTCGGGAGCGATGGTGTGTTGATCGTTGCGCCTTCAACCCGGTTTGATGGAAAAATGGTCATGTATAATTCGGATGGTTCCCGATCAGAAATGTGCGGAAACGGTATGCGTTGTGTGGCTCGCTTTCTCTTTGAAAAAACTGGCAGAGATCAACTGATGGTGGAAAGCGGCCTGGGGGTTGTGCCATGCCGCAGGCAAGCTGACATTTTTCAGGGCGTTTATACGGTTTCAGTCATTATCAACCCTGTCAATCTACAAGCGGAGACTGTCCCTGTCCATTATCCAGTACCACAAATTTTGAACCACCCCATGCCCGAAATGGATCAGAACGCCACCTTCACAGCACTCAGCATTCCTAATCCACACCTGATCTCCATTCAGTCTGAAATTGATCGGGAACGTTTGCTTCAATGGGGTGAGACGGTCAAGGAACGGCAGGATATTTTCCCCAGGGGAATCAATGTGAGCATGGTAAAAGTCCTTGGGAAAAACCGGATTTTTGTCATGACCAATGAACGGGGATGTGGCATCACCCAGGCATGCGGAACGGCCATGTCTTCAAGTGCTTATGTAAGTTGTCTGCAAGGACTGTGTGACTATGCCAGTCCGGTTGAAGTTCAAAGTGAGGGGGGAATTACATTTTGTCAGGTGGAAAATCCTGAATCAGATCAGGTTTTATTGACAGGAAATGCGACCTATGTGTATCAAGGCCTGATTGAAATGGAATCTCTGGAAAAAGGACTCTGGCATGTGGCACAAAAAACCATGATCCCCCGGGAACAACAGCAGTATGAGGCGATGGTCAGACAATTCCGAAAGGCCTCATGAGGCAACCGTATCCCGGATTCGTCGTGTTTCAGCTCTTAATTTCTGCAGGAGAGGCGCATAGTTGGTCGACCCTTCGGTGCGATCTCTCAATAAATTACGGATAATTGCCAGAAACGCGTCAGCGGATTGCTGAATCAATTCAACCGGCACATCTGTCAATTCATGACGATGCATCTGAATCTGTTCAATCAGGCTTTCGGTTGATTCAGAAACCAGTCGCAATTTCTTGGAAGATATGATGTTGCAATGATATTTGATTTTGTGAAAGATGGAATAGAGCATATCAATCTGTTTGCTGTCTTCAGGATGATTGCGCAGTTTTTCCAGTTCCAGATCAATGGTGATCAGCGATCCGACCACTTCCTCCATAAACTGTTCAAGCACCAGCGTTTCCTGATCTGCCAAAGTTCCCCCCGTAGTTAGCGGAGCCTGTTGATCTTTGGGTTGGGGTTTGTCAGGTGCTTCAACGGTATCCTCTATAGCAATCAGTTTCAGCACAGGCTTGCTTTCCTTGGAAATCAGAATCTCGTTTCCCTTGAGAGCCAGAATCATGAGGTGTTGAAATTGTTCCTCAACTTTGTCGATCTCAACCATTTTAGTAGGCATAGCCAATAATATTCCTCTCAAAAACCGACGTATGTCGGCATGTGTTAATAGTTTTGAATAATATCGAGTTTTTCCTGAAGTTCGCGTTTTCGTTTAGCGACAAATTCTTCCAGATTTTCCAGTGTCAATCTTAATAACTCAAAAATATCATGAATCTGGGTTTCAGTCAGTGCCATAACCGCAGATTCCACAGGAAGGTTCTTTCCCTCTTCCAGTCCGAGTTCTGTGGGTGAAACCGCCACAAAATGCTGACGATCGGACAACTTGAGACCAAAGCCATCATTGTTGGGATGAAACGTCAGGTGAATCATGGTTCCGGGAATCACATAATCGGAAACAACGCCATCACTTTCAATCACTAATTCCACATTCAGCAGATGTAAAATTGCTTCCGTGTATTTCTGTATTTTTTCCTGCATCATGCTCAGCAGTTCATTTTCCATCCGTTTGACGGTCGTGGTGATATCATGGGTCATAGAAAATTGCCTTCAGAAAACAAGTGCCTTCAGAAAAGGGGGTGACGTTCATAATTTCCAGGCTACAAAATTATAGAGCGTAAATTGAATCAACTTGTCAACTCGTTTTTTCCCCTGCCGGATTTTTGATTCAAAACATGGTTCCCCTCACCCACAGGAAAATGTGACAGGATGGATCTGAACCTGGTTATCTTCGATCATAATTTCATGAAAAGAGGAATGAAACGGTTCCGGTATCGCAGTGGATGAAGCGGAATTGACCACTATCAGCGGTTCTGTTTCACGCGCCACACGATGAAACCAGTTTCTGTGAACATGACCATGAAGATAGAGTCGAACCTGTGGTTGCTTCAACAGCCACTGGCGTACAGGTTCCAGATTGTATAGCTCATGACGGTCATGAACATGATGGTCGTCTGGAAACCACACAGGATAATGATTCATGATAATATATCTGGAAGCAGCAGAATGCCGGTTTATGTATTGTTCTGTTGCTAGAATTGTTGACCTGCGAACCGTTCCCGCTGCTGTCAGGATGTCATTGGGGTGTGTGCTGTCCCAACCGACAAGATGCCACTGGTCATTCAGCGGGATGGCGCGGATGGTATTGACTGTGAAAAACTCTCCGAAATATTTCTGAAACAGATCCGTGTCCGTATTCTTTCCGATATAGCGATCATGATTTCCAGGAATGATCGTGACTTTTTCAGGAACATTGAGTAAGGACTCCAGAAGAGTGCGTGCCTGTTCAAATTCTCTTTCAAGTCCAAGCGAAGTCAAATCACCGGTAATCAACAGATGATCAAAATCCATGGTGCGGACCAGTGAGACGAGTTTCTGAAATCGGGCTACAGGAAATTTGCGAGCTCTCTGCAAAACAAGATTTCCGGAAGCCAGAAACCGTTTCATGGTCCATTCATGCCATTGAAGGGGATAATCATGGCAATGCAGATCGGACAAATGGATGAGTTTTAATTTCATGATTCTGCTATTGACTAGGAATGCTTTGATTTTGTAAGTGTATAGGGTATGCTCCGCACGCTTTGTAGTTTCCCTAACATTTCACCTCAGAAGGTCAAGATGAAAAAATACTTCAAATTCATACTGTTGCTGGCTGGAATCATTGTTTTAGGCAGTGTGCTCTATGCTTCAGGGACGGCTCAAGACGCCGCAGGCTCCGTATTTCCCAAACCGCTGGAAAGCTATCATGATCCGGATACCGGGGTGATGGACATCCTGGCGTCCCGAATATCCGCGGAACCCTTCAATCTGGTCGGCAGTCTGATTTTTTTATGTGCTATTCTGCATACCTTTGTTGCCAGCAAAATCACAGCTTATGCGCATCATCTTGCCCATGAACACAAACACCGCCTGAAAAAACAGGGAATGAGCAATGACGACGCACAGAAACATGTTCATTTTGGCGCTGAAATTCTTCATTTTTTTGGCGAAGTTGAGGCCATTTTCGGAATATGGGTGATTATGCTGGGATTTGCGATCACTGCGTTTCATGACTGGAATACCGTAGTGCATTACGTTGGCCGCACCGTGAATTATACGGAACCGATGTTTGTGGTGGTGATCATGACACTCGCCTCCACCCGTCCCATTATGAAATTTGCGGAAAGTAGCTTGCTCAAACTGGCACAGATCGGTGGCAGTAAAGTCTCAGCATGGTGGATCACCATTCTGATTGTCGCGCCAATTCTGGGTTCATTCATCACCGAACCGGGTGCCATGACGATTGGTTCATTGCTTCTCGCAAAACAGTTCTATTCCCATAAACCCTCACCCAAACTGGCCTATGCGACAATCGGACTATTATTTGTCAATGTCTCCGTCGGCGGAACCCTGACCCATTTTGCCGCGCCTCCGGTGTTGATGGTGGCAGGTCCCTGGGGTTGGGATATGGCATTCATGTTCGAACATTTCGGTTGGAAAGCCGCTGTGGGCATTATTATTTCCACAATTGTTTATTATTATTTATTCATCAAGGAATTCAAGAATCTTGAAGCGGCGGCCGTCAAAGCCCGACAAAACGAAAAGAAAGCTCATGATGATGCCGATGTTCCCGCCTGGGTTATCGCAGTGCATATCCTGTTCATGGTATGGACTGTAGTGAACAATCACTATCCCGCGCTGTTTATTGGTGGCTTTTTGTTTTTCCTCGGATTTGCCAAAGCCACGATGCCGCATCAAAATCAGGTGGATCTAAAACCCGCGTTGCTGGTGGGCTTTTTCCTGGCAGGACTCGTCACTCATGGCGGCGTTCAGGCATGGTGGATCGCTCCAGTGCTGGGAAGTCTGTCTGAAGTACCGTTGATGCTGGGGGCGACATTCCTGACTGCGTTCAATGACAATGCGGCCATCACCTACCTCAGCACTCTGGTTCCAAATTTCAGCGATGCCATGAAATACGCGGTTGTGGCAGGAGCGGTAACGGGAGGTGGTTTGACGGTAATCGCGAATGCGCCAAATCCCGCGGGACAAGCCATTCTTGGCAAATTTTTTGAAAACGGAGTTTCTCCGGCAAAACTCGCCATAGCCGCTATGTTCCCCACCATTGTGGTTGGTTTGTGTTTTATGTTGATCAGATAATAAGGGAGTTTTTATGCGATTCAAACAATTTATAGTTATGCTGTTGCTGGCCGGAAGCCTGGTTGGATGTACCGAGGAATCCAGGAATAAATTTTTCCGCTCAGCCGATACGATGTTGGGTAAGGATTTAAAGGTTTCCTATGTTTCAGAAGGAAAAATCGTCAAATCATGGACTGTCAGAGACAGCAAGGTCACTTCAGGTAAAGATGAGAACGGTGCGAATCTGGGCTATTATTATTTCTGGAGTGAAGAAACGGGCTATGTGCAAGTACCAATCATCGGGACTATTATCGAGGAATTGAGGGAATAGCTTTCAGGCTCAAGAGAGAGCCTCTCAATCTCGTTCCTTCAGTTCAATGGTCATCACAGGCAGTTCAAACAATTTCCTGCTGTAAATAATTGGGTGATGAAATCCTGTGGTTCGCCACAATGTCATCCCCGTGAAAACGGGGATCCAGGAGTGCACCGATGGATTCCGTGTCAAGCACGGAATGACACCGTTTGACAGCCTGAACCGGTTGCTGTCACCAGAAAATTTACAGCGGGAACAATTTGTCAACAGACAAAAATTTTCAGGTAAGCGTTATGGCGGGGATAATTCAGAATGACACTTTGGAACAACTGATTCCATTGCTGAAAAATGTGGATCAAGGTCTTGTTTCCTTGGAACGGGACCGGAGAAACACCCCTCTTCTGGAAGCGTTGATACTGAATTTTCACACTATGTCAGAACTGTCCCAACCCCTTTCCATGACCTCCGAACTCTCCCTGTCGATCTCGGAAATGCTGAAAAAAGTTCTTGAAAATCAGGATACCATTTCTTCAGCAGGCTTTGAAATTCTGTTCAACGTCATGCCTCTCCTGCAGGAACAACTGGAATGGTGTCAAGCCCATGATTCCGAGGTTAGAAACTCACAATGGGAACCACTAAGTCAGGCTCTTCAGCGTATCACTTCGCCTCAACCTGAAGCAATTCCCGCGGCCGTACACCACGTCACTGCGGAAACACCTGCGACCGCTTCTCCTGAAATGATGAGTGTCCTGCTGGCGCATAACAATAAAATATTGGAAATGATCCGGGAAGTGGAAGAGGTCACCTATGCGGGCGATCTGGACGCGATTCGCGAGCATGTCAATGAATGTATTCATTTTTGTGAATCGCTGGCGTTGGCTGAAATCTCAACGATTGAAAGCAGTCATGGCGAAAGCATCACATCGATCCTTGAAGAACTGAAAGTCATGGTTCGTCAGTGGGGCATTGTTCAGGGAAAAGATATTGAATTGGTTGTAGGAGAGCATTATCATGTTACTAATAAAAAACAGCTTTCTGTCCTGAGAAAAGCCTTGTTTCAATGTTCTGAATACCTGATCGAGAGCAGCCTGGAAACACCAAGCAATCGCCGCAAAAAAGAACCCAAAGGGCACATCTACATCGACATTACGGAAGAAAATGACAATTTACTGATCGGGATCACTGATGATGGCCGTGGCTTGCGAACAGATTTCCTGAAAAACAGGGCTCTGGAACGGGGTGTCACCAGCAACACCGAACTCAAGCAGATGGAAGAATATGAAATCTGGTATTTTCTGTTTCGTGAAGCCATGTTTTCACGTGAAGATGCCGAGGTTGGCGCCAATCTGCCCAAACTCAAAATACAGATTGAAGAACTTGGCGGCACCATTGGCTTGGAGTCTGTACCTGGAGAAATGTCCTCATTTCTGTTGGTTCTGCCTCAAAAAACAAACCTGATGGGAGAAATGTCAGGCTTCAACACCAAGGGCTTGCCGGAAGATGTTTCAAGAAATCTGGAAAACCTTCAGGATTCGGTGGATGATTTACAGTTCATTATCCATGGCGGGGCGATGAACTCCGATGGTGTGACGTCTTTGGAAAAACACCTGAGTTCGGTGTTTTCAACCATCAAACACCTCGTGGAAAAAATAAATCAGGGAGGCAGTTCCAAAGGTCTGGACCTCAAGGAAATTGCGATGGTGGATCTGTTTGGTGAGGTTGGAAACATTACCCGGGAGATGCATGACAAACTGAAAGATTTTGGAACCATGATGGATTCCCAGTTTCAAAATCTGACCATGGAGCGTATTCCTGATGCGGCTCACCGATTGGAGCACATCATTGAAATGACAGAAACCTCGGCCAATACCACACTCGATCTGGCAGAGAAGCTCACACTCGATTCGAATGAAACCTCCGAAGACATGGATGCCCTCAAAAAACTTCTGGGACAGAAAACCGTGGATGTCGAGGCTTGTCTCAAAATTGTTGAATCGGTCAAAGCCCGGGAAGTGAAAGTCAATGACAGTTTGCTGGATGTTATGACAGCACAGGATTATCAGGACCGGACCGGACAGGTCATTCGAAAGATCATTGAACTGGTCAATGACATGGAACAGAGACTGGTTTCCTTGATCACAAAATTTGGCACAATTCTGGGCGTAAATCCTGACGAATCGGCTTCCTCCAGGCATGAAACAGCCACGAATAAACAGGTGAACATTTCAAACATGATCGAGGAAATTACTCCGGAAAATGTGGAAATGTATGGTCCTCAACATTCGAAAGGAAAAGGGATGACGGATCAGGATGATGTTGATTCCCTGCTGGCACAGTTTGGTTTCTGACTTTCATGGCGTTCAAACTTCTGCTGTTTCAGCCTCCGGTTGAGGATTTCTATGACACGGATATTCGTCTTCAACCCATTGGTCTGGGATACCTCAAAGCCTCGGTCAAAAGATACCTCCCTGAAATTGAGGTCACGATCCGGGATTTCCATCATGGCCATGGACGCACCACCATTCCCATTCCCAAAACACTTTCTTACCTGAAACCCTATTATTCCTTTGCCGATAAAACCCCGTTTTCCACATTTTATCATTACTACCATTTTGGCCTGTCCTTTGAAAAAATCGCTGAAACCATTCTGGCTGAAAAACCGGATATGGTCGGCATTTCATCCCTGTTCTCACCCTATTACCGTGAAGTATTGAAATGCGTTGAAGCTCTCAAACAGGTCATGGATGTCCCAATCCTGCTTGGTGGTTCCCATGTGTCGGCCAGGCCTGACCTGATGCTGAAACATCCCGGTGTGGATTTTGTGATTCAGGGAGAAGGTGAATTGGCACTCGTTGAATTTCTCAAAGCCTGGTTGACTGGTTCCAGTTATCAGAACATCCCGGGTCTCGGATTTAAAAAAGACGGTGAAATGGTTCTCAATCCGCCTGTCATTCCTGATCTGCCTGAGGATTTCCCCTTTCCTGATTTTTCCGATTTTCAACCCCGGAACTATCTGTATGAAGGACAACCGCTGAGTTTTATTCTCACCTCCAGAGGGTGTCCCCACCAATGCACCTTCTGCTCGGTTCATACCACTTTTGGTTATCGCTATCGTAAACGCTCTGTGGCTTCGATCATGCGTGAACTACGGTGGCGGTATGCTGAAGGATATCGGGTCTTTGATTTTGAAGATGACAATCTGACCCTGAATCAGCGTGAAATGAAGCTATTGTGTGAACAGATCCTTACAGAATTTCCAGCGGGCAGCATCCGGCTTCTGGCCATGAACGGCATCTCTTTTCTCAGTCTGAATCCGGAATTGTTGTCCTTGATGCACCGGGCCGGATTCACCAATCTCAACCTGTCGCTGGTCAGTGCGGATGCGTTGACCCGGCAACAGACACGCCGTCCGCACTCCCTGGAAAAATATCTGGAAATCGCAAATCATTCAGCGTCGTTGGGATTTCAGATGGTGTCCTATCAGATTCTGGGATTACCTGGAGAATCGTTGGATTCAATGATCAACACCGTGCTGGTGAATGTCGGTCTGCCGGTATTGTTGGGAGCCTCCATGTTTTATCTCACCCCGGATTCACCGATTGCCGAAGGTTGGCCTGACCTGTCCGAAGATGATATTTTCAAAGCCAGACTCACGGCCATGGCAATTGAAACCGACCTGTTCAATCGGGATGAAATCTACACCCTGTTCATCACCATCCGGATGATCAATTTTCTGAAAGGACTGCGCTTTGGTTCCGGAACAATGACAATGGCCGCCTTACTGGATTGGGCGGAGAGGCAGGATGAACGTACAAAAAACGGAGCAAAAATGCTGAAAATATTTTTTGAATCCGGTCAACTGAATGGTGTCTCAGGCAATGGAATCGTCCCCGTTCAACGCTTTCAGCCCACCCTGTTTTATCGAATATGGAATCAGATCACCACCATTGTGACGCAAACGAATGAAATCATTCAACGGAGTGTGGACCAGATAACATGATTTTTCCAGAGTTGGCACCTTCAGTTCAGTTGCAGAAGCAGGGAATGATTCCGCCGGATCAATACTGTTTTTTCCTGAACCAGTTTATCCAACTCATGGATACATCCCCCCTGACGATCTGTTCCGATAAACAGATATTTGATATTGTGTTCCTTCAACCAGGCGTCATTCCATTGTTCACAGATGTTATTCTTATAATTTTCAAAGGTGTACAGTTCCCGGTTTCCCTGAAAATAATAAAATGCCAGCGGAAAGGTGTCATACAGGGGGAGCACCCGGGCGCCGCCAAGCGGGAACAACCATTTTTCATGTTCACGGGATTGTGCCATCGCGTTTTCCACAAGAATCAGGGGTTGTGGCATCTCAGGAAAATTCACGGTAAATTCTTTTTTCATAGTGACCATATACTTGATCACACGTTCATCCTCATTTCTCAGACACCCCATGGACCCGCAATAATTCTTGCGCAGTTCCTGATTGACTCTCAAACCCGGTTGTGTCATCGCCGAAAAACTCCCCACCAGGATCAATATCCCCAACACCCTGACTGGCCTCAACGAGTAATCCCACACAACCCGCATGAGTTCCCACAGCATGATCATGAGCCAGAACCATAAAATCTGCTTCTGACTATACGGCACATAATCCGCTAATAAGGAATAATCCCGAATATGTTGCAATTGCCTCAACACACTTTGCAAGGGCATGAAATATCCCACGAACAGTAACCCCGAAACCATAATCACCCGCAAACGCCACCTATCCTGTTTTTTGATCAACAGGAGCATGGAACCCGCAAACAGGGACAGTGATACCATCCAGCTCATGTCCTGATTCCATAGATGGGAACTGAAAATATTCCTGTAATTCTCAAGGTTTCTGAATTGATTCAATCCGGTCTCCAGCAATATGGATAAACCGGGAAAAATAACGGGGTCACCGGCCTCAAAATAATCATTGCTGAGCTGATTCCGTAGTAGCCTGTCCTGATAATAAGGATCCATGAAAATGACAGCTACCAGCACAGACATGCTCACTGCGGTTATGAGTGGAACCATGTTTCCGGTCCTGATGAGGCTCATTACAAGGATCATCCCGGTCAAACCCGCACAGGCAAACAGATTGGCGGGATTCAGCAGAAACAGGAATGCTCCGGTTAAAATCATACAGGCCGAATCAGAAATTTTGTTGCCCATGGATTTGCGCTCAAGGGGTGAGATTTGTGTGATGAGCATGCTGAACAACACGGCAAACAAGCTCATGGAACTGTTTCTGCTGGTACCCTCAAGATGATAATACTCCACATGATATGCCAGCGGCATGACGCTCCAGAAACACCATAACAAGCCTGACATCAATAACGGAAATCGCCAACTGGATGTGATTTTCTGAGGATTGTCTAGTGCTTCGATGAGGATCAACACACCGATCCATGACTGCAAAAGAGGCTGGATCGTTACCACATTCCGTATATCCAGTCCGGACAATGTTTGCCAGATCCAGTTCATTACCGCAAAGCCAGCCGGATAACCAAATCCGTTTGTCCCCCAATCCCAGTTTGAGCCTGGAAACACGATTCCTCCGGTCCGGGAGATTTGATGCGCCCAGAACACGTGCAGGTCAGGGTCTGAAGATAGCATGATCACACGTGGAAGTTCCCGATAGACCACGACCAGCGAAAATGTTCCGAAAACACAGAATTGGATAAACAGGGCCGTTTTGTTTTCAGAAAAATATTGATAGAGCAAGACCAGTCCGGTTCGTTTCCATAGAAGGGTTCCTGCTACCGAGAGTAACACGATATAATCCATGAAACTGAGCGGAATGAATAAAAGTTGATTTCCCCAGGAACGAAGATAGACCCAAAACATGAAGCACATGAGACCGATGATAGAATCATGGGCAAACCAGGAATGGTTTCCATTGTTATACCAGACCATTGAAAAATTCATGCGAAGCAACAGGCCCAGAACACTGAGCAGGCTAAACGCAATGAGTATTTGGAGCGTGTATTGAATTATCATATCGGAAGAGATGGTAGCCATAGTCATCGTTTCAGGCTCATCAACGACATCAGATCGAATCGAGTTCGTTGTCCTGTTGTTACTGATCGCCCGGATAGGGCTATAGTCATCGTTTCGCCATCCGGTGGTCTCTGCAAACTGGTGGAGGTAGAAAAAAGTCTCCCTTTTGATAGAAAATGGTGAGAACCCCCTCATCCATTTTCACCAAGAAGGAAGCCATGAGTTCATTAAATACCGAAGTGAAGCTGTTTTGTCCATCTCCGAGATGTTGGTCGTCCCTGCAAAATGGTGGAGATGAATGACCTCAGTGACTTAGAAAGACCAGTTTTGAATTCAAGTTCCAGCAAAATCAAGGACTGGCGAGGGGCAAAAGTACTTAATTTGAGCTACCTCCACCAGTTTTCAGAGACCACCGTCATAGCCAAATTATTTTACTTTGAGGCACCTTCCACGGAAGAGCTATACGAACTATTCATGAAATATGCTGGACCATCTTGGATGTCCTGTGTCATTCAAGATGAGGAGAGTCCAATATTGCAGCCAAACCACTATTTGACATATTTTAAATAGTATGTGAAAAAATAGTAACTTAGCGACATCTGAACACACACCAAAGGCTGTGTTGTAGTGCTGTACAGGTAATGCTTTTTGTAAAAAAATGATCTCTAAAGCATCACCTGTGCAGTACTGCCCATTCTTTGATCTGTACTTCCTCGTTCGTTTCCGTTAAATATCCCACTGAAGGACCCTTGAATTTCTTTGGGAAATTGCTGCCATTAAAACGGTTTGGTTCAACAGGAAATTTAATGCAGTCTGCGTTGTAATAAACTTCTTATACGTTATGATTATTCTGGCCTGAAACCATCAGTTTATAACTATTATCTTAGAGGAAACGTCATGGCCCTCAAATCTGCTATTGAAACCCATTATGAAAAAGAAGACTCCGGGAAAGTTGTGTTTGAAGAGCGCAAAGACGCTTTGGCAGAAATTTCCAAATATCTGGAATTGCTGGTGGAATTGAAAAAATCCAAAGATCTGGATAAAGCATTGATTCCGGCTCTGGATGAAATTCATTTCAAACTGGAAAGCCTAAAGTTCACAGACATCCCCGAAAAAGAGCTTCATGCCAAAATAAAAAAATACACAAGGGTACCTTTGGGAGAAGGCAAATTCATGCATCTGAGTGCTTTCCTCAGCGGCACTGGGGAGGCCAAGGTGGTCAAATCCCAACAGGAATATCTCGATCAGGTTCAGAAAATGATCAAAAACACGATGGGCAATCTGACCAATCTACTCATTTTCAAAAAGGAGGATGAACACCTTCAGGCTTTTTTTGATGATCTGCAATCCATGAACAACAATACCAACTATGAAGATGTTAAAACCCGCATGGACCACCTGACCATGAGCGGAATCATTAAGCATTACAATCAGATCAAACTGGATTTCCTGAAAAACTGGCTGGCGCCATTTCAAGCTCAATTGAACAAGCCCATTGAGCAAATGACGGCAGAAGACATGCAGGGTGCGTTGCACAAAGTGGACGGTTTAAAAAAGAAAGAACTGGAGGAACTTGGCGTCAGAGTCACCAATGAAGCCTATAAAGAGTTCAGACCCTACAACCGGGTCATGCATGAACTCATGAATGGAAAATCCGCTGATTTCTGGGGGTCGATTGAATGCCGTGATGAATTTGTGGATTTGATGCAGAAAATCATCAATCGTTTTTCCTTCAAACTGGAAAATCATTTTCTGGTGTTTGAAATGGCGGATAAAAGCATTGCCTATATGATCGGGTTTCCTGACGATGCGTTCAAAACCGCAAAAAAACTCAAGGATGGACGCACCGGCATGACGCCACACATGAAAGTGTTTTTTCAGACACCGGATAAAAAATACAAGGAAATGTGCAAGGAAAACGCGGAAAACACCACCCAGTTTTATAAAACACTGAGAACCGCGGTTGTTCCATTCCTCAGTTCAATGGCCATGATTCTCGGTGTTGAACTGAGTCAGGAACTCAAGGATGTGTTTGAAATCTGGATCTGAAAAATCCCAATGGAATGGCAAAAGAATAAGTTGAAAATGAGACAGGTGCCCCTATCAACGCTACCGCACCGGTCATGACAGGTTGGCTTTAAGAAACGTGATAGTCCGGGACCATGCGAGTTTTGCCGCCTGCGCATTGTACCGTGCTTCATTGGTGTCATTGTTGAACGCATGCTGAACCCCTTCATACTGGTGAAGTTCATACCGGATTTTTGCGGCATCAAGAGCTTTGACATATTCTGGTATTCCCTGATTGATACGGTCATCAATTCCAGCGTAATGCAACATTATCGGAACTTTTATGGATGGAACATCCGCACTGGCAGGTTGTTTGCCATAAAAAGCGACAGACGCGTTCAAATCGCTGGAATGTATTGCCAGTTGATTGGCCAGACCGCCACCCCAGCAAAAACCGACACAACCTGTTTTCCCTGAAGATCGCGGCAATTTTTTCAGGAAAGATACGGCACGAACATAATTGTTGAGCGTTTCATTCATGTCCAGTTCCTGGATCATATTTCTGGCCTGATCCATGTCTGGAGGTGTTCCGCCTTTAGGGGCCAGGGCATCAGGGGCCAGGGCAATGAAGCCTTCCAGGGCCAGTCGTCGGGTGATATCCGCGATGTGAGGATGCAAACCCCGGTTTTCATGAATCACCACCACACCAGGCAGTGATCCGGTAATTTTTGAAGGTTGGGCCAGATACCCTTTGAGGGGGCCGTTCTCTCCTGCATATTCCACCATTTTGGTTTCCAATCGTTCATCGTTGGCTGAAATGGTTTCAGCTTTAGCATAATTGCTTTCAAGAATGGGCAACAGCGACAGGGCCATCATGCTTCCACCGGCAAGCCTGGCTAAACGGTCCAGAAAATCCCGGCGGTTCATGGTGGAATGAATGTATTCATCGTAAAGATTGATGTATTTTTGTTCCATAATTATCCTCTTGAAAAGTTATTTAACGGAAGTCCTCATTCCTGGTAAGCGTTCAGCTTTCAGTATTCAGCTTTCAGTGTTTATGCGCCTCAGAAGCATTATGATTCAATAGCAGAAAATATCGTTAGGCTTCCAGTCTTTGATAATTTCTGAAAACTGATAGCTGACGGCTGAACGTGTACCATTTCTGAGTTAGGCTTTAGCCGAAAAGTATTTTTCCATGCCGGAAACTTGCCCAAGGGAAGTTCACTTTTAAGCTTTAACCTTTATAGCTGATGGAAACAACGCAAACAGGATTCCGGACAGAATCAGAACACCTCCCAAGCCCTCATACCATGAAAGCCAGTGTCCGAGTACCAGAAACTCTGTGATCAGGGTCGAAACAGGAGTGAAGGTGCTGATGAGCACTGTTTTGGAAACAGACAGATAACGCAAGGAATAAATGTAGGCCAGTCGGGCACCAAACGGACCAAGCAATCCCAGCAGAATCAACAGACGCCACTCGAATGCGCCAATCTGTTGAACTTCGGAAATAAGTTGTGCATCCATAGACATGAAAAAAACTGAAAACCCCAGTCTCCAGAAATTGATCACTTGCGGATCAACCCGATGAATGATCTTTTTTGAAACCACCTGCGTGGCGGCAAAGGCCGCCGCTGAACAAACAGCCCATAAGACAGGAGTCCAGCCAGCCAGATCAAAGGTGAGTGAATCGATTTTGGTGACAACCACGCCTCCAAGGGAAACAAGCATTCCGCCCCATAGCCGGAGTCCGGTTTGTTCTTTCAGAAACAGCCAGCTCATCAGCATGGCAAGCATCACTTCTCCCCGTTGAATGATCATACCCAAGGTAGGAGCCATGCCCATGAAGGCCTTGCCAATGGCATAATTTCCCAGAGTTGCCAGTCCTGCCACACCGAGCAGCACCAGAAACAGGGGAATTGGTACTATCACTTTGGGCCGTTTCCACAGGATTCCCGGTACAGACATCAGGAACGCACAGCCAAACATGCCATAAACCACACCCATGGGGGAAACGGTTTTCAGAGCGATAGCATAGGGAATCGCTGTCAGGCCTGCACCCGTCATGCCGGCGACGGCCAGCAGATATCCGGTATAGGTCTGTTTCCAGGAAAGATCATGTGGAGTCATTGGTGCCATACCGAAGAATTTGGTGCATGAATTTCAGGTAACGCAAAGAAAGGTCTTCCCCTTTTCAAAATGATTATGCTAAGAAGATAAGCAGTCGGGCAAACCTTTTTCACTATTGATTTTTCAGACCTGAGCCTTAACAGACTGTTCGGGAATAAAAATTCATGCGCATTGGATGACAGGAGGAGAAAATGTACAAATGGTTTATAATAATTGTTGCTGGATTTATAACAACGCAGGCGTATGGGCAAACCGCTCACGAAATTATCAGCAAGGTCCGGGACAGGGAAATTGGCAATGCCACCAAGACTCGCATGACCATGGTTTTGATTGAAAAAGATAAAACGCAACGTGTCCGGGAGTTGATTTCCTTCAGCAAAAGTGATGAATCGCAAAGTAAGGATCTGCTTTATTTTGAATCGCCTCCTGATATGAAAGGGACAGGCTTTCTCAACATTCGTGTTCGTGAAAAAAATGGTGAAAAAGATCAATGGCTGTATCTGCCCGCCTTAAAAAAAGTAAAACGGATCGCGTCCAGCGAAAGCGGTGGTGATTTTCTGGGTTCAGACTTCAGCTACAGTGATATGGGTGGAACAGACATTGACAACTACAATTACGCTCTGAAAGGAGAAGAAACGGTCAATGGTTACGAGACCTACCAGATTATTTCCCAACCTAAAACGGATGCGATCGCCAAGCAGTTTGGCTATCGTAAAAGTATCCTCTGGGTTGCCAAAGATATCTGGCTGGTGGTCAAAGCCATCAATTACACCACCAAACCCGGTGAAATAAAATTGATGGAAGCGTCCGACATCAAGGAAGTGAATGGAATCTGGACCGCCTACAAAATCCAGATGAGCCGTCTTCAGGAAAAAGCATTTCAGCATGCCACGATCATGGTTCTCAATGAGGTGGAATACAATGCGGATATTGATGATGGCATTTTCACCGAACGCCAGCTCATGAAAGGATTCTGAACCTTCATGCGTGTGGTGTTACAAAGAGTCCGTGAAGCCAGGGTTACCGTTGATGAACAGACGCTTGGTCAAATTGGACCCGGATTATTGCTGTTCACAGGCATTACCCATGATGACAGGCAGAGCAATGCGGAATTCCTGGCTGAAAAATGTATCAATCTCCGTGTCTTTGAAGATGAACATGGAAAAATGAACCGTTCCTGTCTGGAATGTCAGGGTGAGATTCTGGTTGTGTCTCAATTCACCTTGTATGGTAACTGTCAGAAAGGTCGTCGACCGGGCTTTGATCAGGCCGCCCCGCCATCCCTGGCTCAGGAACTGTATGACTATTTTGTCCAGATTTTGCAAAAATCCTCCTTAAATATCCAGACAGGCCGATTTCAGGCCACAATGCAGGTTCATCTGATCAATGATGGACCCGTCACTTTGATTCTGGAAAAATAACCTGATGCGTCCGCATCACCTGCTTACATCCTCTTATTCCTGAAAGACTTATGAACTCACCTCAAAGCGTAAAAATCCTGTTTGTCTGCATGGGCAATATCTGTCGTTCACCCGCCGCTGAGGGAATCATGCAAACCCTGGTGCGTCAAGCTGGACTCAACGACCGGATTGTCTGTGATTCTGCCGGAACCATTGGCTATCATACCGGGGAAAAAGCAGACGCCAGAATGCGAAGTCATTCCCAAAAGCGAGGCTATGAGTTATTGAGTTTATCCCGCCAGTTTGATCCCGGACGTGATTTTGAAAAATTTGATCTGATCATCACCATGGATAATCACAACTATAAGGATGTTATCGCCATGTCTCTGGACAATGTCTCGAGGAAAAAAGTGTTTCGCATGACCGATTTCTGCCAGAGGATAAAAGACATCCATGAAGTGCCAGATCCTTATTATGATGGGGATCAAGGATTTGAAATGGTGCTGGACCTTCTTGAAGATGCTTGCACCGGCCTGTTGGAATATGTCAGAAAAACATGGAATCTGTAATCATGCAATGTGATGTAACTGTGATCATCCATGGCTGTTCACTTCTCTGGTAGGACGGGACTACGTGCCCGTCAAAAATCGGTGCCTCCTCTCTGCGAGATTTTCAAAATATCTCGAATCAGGTGCGCCCAGCACAACTGACGTTTCATGGCATCGACCCAATTGTCAGTCGAATAACGATCTGAAACGAGAATTCCTTAGGTGAAACCCTATTGCCTCTGCACAAAAAATGACTTTCCATTAAAAATCAGCTTTTAAATTACAAAAAAACATTCATACTCTCCGCAATTCATTGATGGACATGAGGATTAATGCCTCCTGATTCTGTATTGCCATTCCTTTTGGGTGCTCAGTTCATTCAGGCGTAGTTTGTGCATAACTCCTGTATCTTTTCCCCCTGATTGTTCAAATCATACCTGTGAGGTGTTCATGGAGAACGACGTTTTAAGTTTTACCAGTGAGGTCATCAATGTTTTGTCAAAAGCTGAGTCCATCAAAGAACCTGGTCAAAGCGGATGGGATCGATTGAATCGGTTGCGTTCCATGAAAAAAGAATCCCACGATATGGCATTGCATCGACTGAACAGTTTGACAGCAAGATCGACCCACAGGGAAACAACACATGATGAACTGATCGACTCTCTGGTAGATGCCATTGATGGCATGGCCGGATACATTGCGTCGCATGGTTGAACCAAACCTCTCATATATATTGCCGGGGCGAAAATTGCTCCGGAGTGCCTGTTTAAATTCCCATGAAATCAGATTCCAGCTTGCCCAAATTGCTGAACATTGCCCAAAAACATGAACACCGCATTATTGGCGTAATGTCTGGAACTTCCCTGGATGGTGTGGATCTGGCGTTGGTTAAATTTGCAACCCACGGCAAAAAATTCAGTTTTGACGTGGAATTTTTTACCACTGTTCCTTATCCCTCTCCCCTTAAAAAACTGTTGCACGAACAAATGCTGGAACACACGGCCAACGTAAGGTCTATCTGTTCGGTCCATCAGGATCTCGGGCTGTTTCTGGGGGAAGTGATTGCCGCGCAACTCCAGCAGTGGGATGTTTCACCTCATGAGGTGGACTGTATTGCCAGTCACGGACAAACGATTTATCATTTGCCACACGGTACAAGATGGGATGGTGCACCCCTGAAAGCAACCCTGCAAATTGGCGATGGCGATCAGATTGCGGTCAAAACCGGCATCATCACCATTTCTGATTTCAGAGTGAAAGATATTGCCTATGGTGGGGATGGTGCGCCCTTGATTCCCTATGCGGATTATTTATTATTTGGACAGCGGGAAGAATCGTTGGTTCTGCACAATCTGGGCGGTATCAGCAATCTGACTTTTCTGCCGGGGCAAGGTAAAACTGAGGGAATTCTGGCCTTTGATACTGGTCCGGCCAATGTTCTGATCAATCTGGCGGTAGAACATTGTGTGGATCCAACCCTGGCGTTTGACCCGGAAGGAAAATTAGCCGCAGAAGGTAAGACATCAACTCCGTTGTTGAAGCGAATGCTGGAGCATCCTTTTTTTCAGCAACATCCGCCCAAATCCACAGGTCGGGAAGCCTTTGGGTATGCCTATCTTCAGGAAGTCCTGCAATGGTCTGAAGCCAGAAACCTGGACACTCGTGACTTGCTGGCCACGCTCACCATGCTGACCGCCCGATCCATTCAAATCGCCTATGATACTTTTTTGCCGTCCAGGAACTTAACGGCCTATTTTAGCGGAGGTGGGGCACACAATCTCACCTTGATGCAAAATATTCAGCAATGTCTGCCAACCTGTAAAATTTTGCCCTTTGAAAACCTCGGGCTTTCCACAGATTCGAGAGAAGCTGTGAGTTTTGCGTTGTTTGCTCATGAATTACTCACAGGCCGAACGGTCACATTTCCCGGAATCACCGGCAACTCAAGCTTCACCACCCTCGGAAAAATTTCAATTCCATAAGCGCGGATCCATGAATTCAGTCGTTTGATCCGGTTTGCTGAACGCCTTTCATTCGTGTGATATTCTGATCCTTGCTGATCCATAATTGATTGACCCATTCCTGAAAATTCTGCCGAAATGCGTCATCTTCTTCATAATTGCCATGAATCAGTTCCGGGGGAACACGCATTTCTTCAATATGGACTTTTACAGCAGGAATGTTTCCTGAAAGCAGATCCCAGAATTTGGGGGGATTGTGATTTCCCGGATAAACGATGGTGATGTTGAGAATATTGTTGATGTAGTCGCCCATGGATGACATGACCAGCGCAATTCCACCAGCCTTGGGATTTAGAAGATATTGAAATCTTGAATTACGGTTCTTGTGTTTTTCATGAGTAAAGCGTGTTCCTTCCAGAAAATTAATCACTGAAACATGGAGTTCCTTGAATTTCTCACAGGCTTTACGGGTGGTTTCATAATCTTTGCCTTTCATTTCAGGATGTTTTTTCAGATATTCCTTGGAATACCGTTTCATGAAGGGAAAATCCAAAGCCCACCAGGCGAATCCCAGAAGTGGCACCCAGATCAGCTCTCGCTTGAGGAAAAACCGTAAAAATGGAATTTTCCGATTGAATAAATACTGAAGAATCACAATATCTGCCCAGGACTGATGATTGGAAATCACCAGATATGATTTTTCCAGAGACAGATTTTCCACGTCACCGGAAATTTCAATTTGAGTTTTCTGTCGGGTCAGCACCTTGCTGTTGTTATCAATCCATTGGTTTGAAATTATCACCATGGCTTTGTTACAGAAAAGTCGAATCCCTTTGACGGGAAACATAATTTTAAGCAGGGTGAAGGGAATGAGCAGTAACACCAGCAGTGTGTTGGCGGTGACTAACAGAGAGTTGAAACAGCCAAGAATGAATGAGCCCTTTGTCATGACGACCTTATACTGGAAAGTTTTCAATATGAATTGGTTGATCAATGTTTGGCCTACGATGCAACAGGTTTCTCCAAAAACTCAAGTTTACCGCTCAATACTTTGATCCTGAAATTCTCCGGTATCAGCGATTGATACTCCTGTACCAAACAAAAGAGCGTTTAGCATTGAAGCTTGCCTGTAATTTGCTTTCTAATGGTTTGACCGCATAATGGTCAAGCATTATCCATGGATTTGTTCCTGCTCGAGAAGGTTGAACGAATGAAAAAAAAATTGCTCACAAGAGGAATGGCAATTGCCCGTCTGGGAATGAAAGCGCACTCCTTCAAAAAAAATGAAGATGAAACTGTTCGTGACGCCGCAAGAAGTTATCTGGTTCAACAGATGGGACAGTTGAAAGGTTTGCCTCAAAAAGTGGGACAAATTATTTCCATGTCGGCCTCAGAAAAGGAAAACCCGCAGTTCATGAAGCTGGTAAATCAGGGGGAAGCCCTGCCCTTGTCGGTGATTCTGGAGTTGCTGGAAACATCGTGGCGCTGTTCCCCGTTTGATGTGCTGGAATCAATTGAGGAAACCGGGATGGCCGCATCGCTTGGTCAGGTGCACCGCGCGTTTTTGAAAGATGGCCGGGAGGTCGCGGTTAAAATACGTTATCCGGGGATCAGGGATGCGGTACACAACGATTTGAAAATGCTGGGATGGTTATCCGCGCCTTTTGGCGGTATGAAAAAATTTGATATGGAAGAATACCAACGGGTTTTTTCTGAAACCCTGAATCAGGAGATGGACTATCTCCGGGAATGCCAACAACAGAAACAGTTTTATCAGTTGTCGAAAAACAGTCGAATTTACTCCTGGATCGTTCCTGAAGTGATTGACGCCTGGTGTACCGATCAGGTGTTGATGACTTCATGGGAGCAAGGCGAGGATATTCATGCGGTCTGTCAAAACTGGTCAAGGGAGGAAAAAAAACAACTTCAAACCATCATTGCGGATATTTTTTTCAAATGCGTGTTTGACGCAGGTGTCTTTCATGCGGATCCTCATCCCGGAAACTACGCTTTTCGCAAACGCGATGGCCGGATTGAAGTGGTGATGTATGATTTTGGCTGTGTCGCGAATCTTTCAACAGAAGCCAGGATGGCCATTCTTAAACTTTATGAAGGGGTTTGCGGTCAGGGAAAATATTCGCCCTATCCCTGGTATGTTTATCTCGGGTTCAATGAAACTTATCTGGAACCGATCGCTCCTAAAATTCCCTGGTTCACGGAAGTTCTGATGGAACCGTTTGCCTGTGAAATCAAATTTGATCTGAGTCGCTGGAACCGCACTGCCAGAATTGCCGAAATGATGGCCGATGATCGCTGGAATATCCGCATTGCCGCACCTCCCTCCATTTTGTTGTTGATGCGGGGATTTGCGGGATTGTTTTATTATCTGGAACGATTGGGGCCTGAAATGTGGCTTTATCTCTACATGCAGGATCTTCTGAAACAATTTGAAAAAGAACTGCTGGATACAATTCCGCCAGTGGTCAGACTACAACCTGTGTATGACGACATGGCACGATGGCTTAAAATCAAGGTCACAGAATATGGTGCCACCAAAGTTCAGATCACCATGAAACGCTCGGCTGTGGAAGATCTGGAAGAACTGTTACCTCAGGATATTGCACAGAAAGTCAGGGATCAAAATATTGATTTGTCTCATCTTGTCGCTGAGGCGCGTGCCAATATTTTCCGTCCCGGAGATATTTTTATTATGGAAATACCAGAGCGGCACAAATTGATACGAGTTTGGCTGGAGTAAAAAAGAACGTGGTAGAGACGTGACATGTACGTCTCTACAGCATCCGATGCGGCAAGGCGTTAGTTTTTGAGGCAGAAACGATCTACGGCTTCAAGGAGTCCCGCAAAGTTGTTTTTCGCGATATGCGCGTCCGCGTAAACACTTTGGGATTTCTGGATCATTTGTTCATCAAACATCGAGGACAGAATGATGACCGGAATTTCAGGGATGTCTTCCTTGATTTTACGACACAGGGTAATGCCATCCATCTTGGGCATTTCAATGTCTGTGATGATCACACTGACATAATCCGTAATATGATTATGTTCATGAACAGCCTTGATTTTCAGGGCATGGACTGTATTGAACAGGTCAAGTCCGTTGCTGAACAGGGTGATATCTTTATATTCCGCGATTCTAAGATTTTCCCTGACACCCTCCTTGAACGTGACTGAATCATCGGCCAGCATGATTTTTGATGCGTTCCTTCTGCTTTTTTTATCTTCAATTGAAAGTTTCTGGCTTTCATTCTGGACAAATTTCCGGCTTTCAGGGTTGATATCAAAAATAATCCCTTCAAAATCAAGAACCAGAAGTTCCCGTTCATCAATGGTGGTGGTGCCGACGATGCGTGAAGTGTACTGAGACAGGGTATGGGGCACTGGATGCAGATTTTCCCACGAAATCCGATGAATACGGTTCACCCCGTTTGTCAGAAATCCGTTGAGCGCACCGTTGAATTCACAGACCAGCGCAATGGGAATGTGTGGTTCGGTGAAGGGTTTTCGTTTCAGATGCAGATTCAGATCAATCAGTGGAATCGCCTGTCCATGATACAGAACGGTTCCAAGGACAGAGGGATAGGTGTTGGGCAATTTGGTGACGCTGGCAAAATCGAATTTTACAATCTGTCGGATTTTGGCCACATTGATGCCGAAGCTCTGATGTCCCAGATAAAATTCCAGGAATTCCACTTCATTGGTTCCTGATTCCAGGAGAATGTTGTGCTCTGTCATAAGGCCTTGTGGAAATGGGAACGGATGGTTTCCGTTCCCAGGTGTTGAGGAACCCTAAAGGGGTCAATATTTTCCAAATTCATCATCATCCAATTGGATTACCTGACTGGGATGAATCTTTTTGCCTTTGGAAGCTGGCGGCAGATTGGCCGGTTTTGGTGTCGGGTTGGGCCTTGGTGCCGCTGGAGCCGGTATGACTGGTTTGGGTGCTGCCGCAGGGGGCCGACCACCTCCCGTCTGTGCCAGATATTGCTGGAAAGCCTGCATCATTTCAGGTGGAATATTCATGGGCAGATCGTAGTTCACTTTCTTTTCTTTCAAACGGAACCGTGACAGTTGTTCTTTCAACTGAATGGATTGTCCGGAAAGTTCTTCAGCGGCCGCCGCACTTTGTTCGGAACTGGCTGAATTCTGCTGGGTCACCTGTTCAATCTGATTGAGTCCCTGGTTGATTTGTGAAATGCCTGAAGCCTGTTCCCGGCTGGCGGCAGTGATTTCGCTGACCAGATCTCGCACCTTGGTGATACTGTTTACAATTTCTGTCAAAGCGTCTGCTGTTTTATCCGCAATTTCAATTCCTCTGCGAACTTTTTTGATGGAATCACCGATCATTTCAGTGGTTTCCTTGGCGGCTTGAGCACTGCGTGCCGCAAGATTGCGTACTTCATTGGCGACAACCGCAAAGCCTTTGCCATGGGTTCCCGCACGGGCGGCTTCCACAGCGGCATTGAGTGCCAACAGGTTTGTTTGAAAGGCGATTTCGTCAATCACCTTGATGATTTTTGAAATGTTTTGACTGGAATCATCAATGGCCGCCATGGCCACTGTCATTTCTTTCATCTGCTGGTCACCAACTTCGGCGCTTTCACGTGCGACCTTGGCGAGTTTGTTTGCCTGATCGGCATTTTGAGCGTTTTGTTCAGTTTGAGAGGACATTTCCGCAATGGACGCGCTGATTTGTTCCACCGATGCGGCCTGCTCCGTAGCACCCTGGGCCAAAGCCTGGCTGGAATCCGCGATTTGCCGGCTACCTTCCGCAATTTCAATGGATGCCTGCTGGATTTGACCCAGCATATCGTTCAAGCCATCCACAATTTTCAAAATGGCATTCCCCATTGCGTCAACATCTGATTTGGGGATAATATTTACTGTCAGATCCCCTTCGGATATCGTTTCAGCCGAAGTTGATAATTCGCGGAGTGAGTCCAGTGTTGTGTTCAATGCGTTTTTAAGCATGGCGTGATCACCCTTGTATTCACCTGTGACATAGGCATTCACATCACCCCGGGCAATATGCGCCAGTTTCTCACGAATTTCCCCGATGGGTTCGACAATGGCTTCAATGATTTGGTTGATATTGGTGATCATGGGTTTGTAAGCTTCTGGCATTTCTGCGACATTGCCCCGGTCATGGAGTTGTCCTTGTGTAACGGCATTGAGCAACCGGTTAATTTCTTTTTTATAAATAGCCCGTTCATTGTAATCCACCCATTCGACACCATTACCGATATGGTTGCCATCTTTATCCCGGAGTGCCATGGCGTTCAATCCGAAAGCCAGGCCGCCAACAGAAATTTCTGTTTTATAGGGCAGGTTTCGAGGATTTCCAAGAATGCTCCGCTGATGTGCCGGGTTTTTATGAAACTCATCCAGATTGCGGCCAATGAGTTTGTCCACGTCAAATCCGGGAAACAGGCTTTTGAAAATGTGGGTATATTGCCGCATCATTTTCAGAACGGAAGGATTGCAATAGGTGATCTTGAAGTCAGTATCGCATACCATGAAATTGGTGGTTGATTCTTCTATCATGCAGGATAGTCGGGCCGCTTCCTGTTCTTTGGAACGCTCCTTGGAGATATCTTTCCATTCCAGTGTGGCTCCGATGTAATTTCCCTGACCATCAATAATGGCATTCACACTGAGTCTGAATATCAGGTGCATGACATCAATTTCTGTGCTGTAGGGTAAATTGGACGGATTGCCCAGAAGTGAACGTTGACGTGAGGGATCCTGATGGAAATCATCAATGCTTCGGCCAATCAGTTTGTCTGGATGGAAATCCCTGAATCGTGTCTGAAACGCTTTCAAATGGGTTTTGAACATACTCCTGGCGGTTTTGCTCACATAGGTAATCCGAAGGTCTCGATCACACATCATGATGTTGACGCTTGAATTGTCAACAGCCGCGCGGAGGGCATTCAGATCATTTGCCATGTCAATTGTTTCAGTCATAGAGGACTCCTTTGGGTTCAATAAATTAGAAACCGGATGATGTTCATGACGGGCATCCGGCGTTTCAACAATCTTAAATTTATTTGAATGTTCTTTCGGCGATGGTTCCAGTTGATAGGTTTTCAACAGGGTGTGAAAAATCACATTGAGAAATTCAAGCCATGAATTCCGGATTTCCAGGCTCCATTCCGTGCCATAGTCTTCACGGAGCAAGGCCAGTAAGCGCGTTCTGATTCTCCCGACAAATTCAGGTAAAAATCCGTATTTCTGAGCAGATTGCCCAAGTTGGATCCATTGTGGGATCCATAATTCAGGGTTTTCTGTGTTTGCCAATAGTTCCCGGCACCAATACCTGACAACGGATTCCAGTTCAGCAGGAGCGATATTCTGAAAATACTGCCATTCGGTCAAAAACGGTTTAAGTGACAAGACCCATGAGATCACTTGAGCTGGATTGTTTAATCCCTGGATAAACTTTTCGAGAATTTCAACCTTAAATCCAAGCGGGTTCTGTATCAGGGCATGCATTCTTTCCGTATTCTGATGGATTGAAGTTGTCAGTGTGTTGAAGGCTGACGTTCCACCACGCGTTCAATATTCATGAGCACAATCACTTTTTCCTGAATTTTCCCCAAACCTTCCATGAATTTCTGGGTGGAAGGGTGGTTGGTTGATGGCGGTGGTTGAATGAGAGAGTCAGGAATGTTCATCACTTCGGAAACCCGATCCACAATCAAACCGACAAAGGCATCTTTCAACTGAACAACAATAATGCAGGTCCGGTCATCATACTCCCGTTCCAGCATGTTAAAACGCAGACGCACATCCATCACAGGAATCACCTGTCCTCTTAAATTAATGACACCTTTGATATAAGGTTCTACATCAGGAACATCGGTGACTTTCTGAATTCCGATAATTTCGAGAACATAGCGAATGGCGATGCCATAGGTCTGTTCAGCCAGGGTAAAAGTGAGGTACATGCCTGACATTGCATCTTCATCCTCTGTTGCCCCGTTGACTTGGTTATTGTTCATAATCATCTCCGATTTCACATAATACTGGAATAAATCACATTTAGTATCTACTTATCAAAGTATTTCCAACTAGTTCAAGCCCAATTTAAAACTTTATCCCCGGAATTTAACTTAATTTATTCCATGCCTGAGAAACTCTGAATTTTTTACTATCACTTTGCGAGTGTAATTGCTATAGAGGGGAAAAAACTTACAATAAGTTGGCTTTCCATCATTTTTCAGCACAGCGGACATGACTCAAACCAGCACCAGCGCACCTTTTGAATCTATTGGTATCTCAGCGGAAGAATTCAAGTTGTTTCAACAATTCATCTATGAGCGTGTCGGAATCAATCTTTCTGAACAAAAACAGGGATTACTGGTCACACGACTGAACAAACATATTAAAAAACTGGGATTACGAAGTTTCAGGGACTACTATGACTATCTGACAAGAGATACCACAGGGCATGAACTGAGTGAACTGATCAATCAGGTATCCACCAATCATACCTTTTTCTTCAGGGAAAAAGCCCATTTTGATTTTATGACAGAAGCAGTATTGCCGCAAATCACGCAGACCCTGAGCAGTCGTGGCGAACTTGATTTGAGGGTCTGGTGTGCGGCCTCTTCAACGGGTGAAGAACCCTATGGACTGGGGATGACTCTGATGGAGTTTCTGGGCGACAGATATTCTTCATGGAGTGCTGGTTTGCTCGCCACGGATGTTTCCAGCCAGGCTCTTGAAACAGCGCAGAACGGCTTTTATTCCGATGACCGGGTGGCTTCAGTGCCAGCGCATTTGAAAGCCAAATACTTTATCAGAGTTGATGAAACCACATGGCAGGTCAAACCACATCTACGGAAAGAGATCACCTACCGCCGGTTCAATCTGATGAATAAAACCTTCCCGTTCAGAAAACCGTTCCATATCATTTTTTGTCGCAATGTGTTGATTTATTTTGATCAGCAGACGGTGGAGGAACTGATCCACAGAATGTATACCTGGACTGCTCCGGGTGGTTATTTGTTTGTGGGGCATTCCGAATCACTGGGACGAATCAATAATCCATACCGTTACATCAAACCTTCTGTTTATCGAAAGGATGGTTTATGAGTGGAGCGACATGTCTGCTGAAAAATTGAGTTTTTTGTTTCATTCAACATGCGGGGGAAAAACTGATGTTTGCCACTGATTTGAAAAACATGAATGAGGTGGTGATAGGTCTGGGAGATATGGCCGTTGTGTCCGGGCCTGGAAAATCGATCAAAACGTTCGCGCTGGGGTCGTGTGTCGCCGTGATCCTGACAGCTCCACAGCAACAGATTGCGGGAATGGTTCATATTGTGCTTCCTGATTCAAGGATTGATGCCGCCAAAGCAAAAATCAAACCCGGATATTATGCGGATACAGCGATTCCGCTGTTGATTCAGAAGATGCGACAGGCAGGTGCCCGTGACGCTATGGTATGTAAAATCGCCGGTGGCGGGAAAATGGTTCAGTCGGTAGAAACGTTCAATATCGGAGAAAAAAACTACCTGGCCGCAGAAGAACTGTTGCGTAATTCAGGACTTTCCCTGGCCGCCAGGGACGTGGGAGGTGTATTGAGCAGAACGGTTTCTGTGTCATCCACAAGCGGGCAAATACTGCTTTCTTGTCCGGGTTATCAGGAGTGGCATTTATAATTACGGAGTTGCTTTGTGAAGTCATTGATTGATAAGGCTTTTTCATTAAAAATCGCATATTTTTTCCAGAATATTGCCAACGAGGAATTGCGAAATTATTTCTATCAGGAACTGCACCGTCAACTGACGGATCTGGAAAAAATCTGGTCTTCCATTGAATATTTTGATGATCAGCAATTAAATTCTCAGGAACTGGAGGATTATCAGTATAAAATTGAACGACTGCTGTTCAGACTCGAAGAAATTCAATATTTTATCGAGACCACTACGGGTCCTGCGATTGTCAAATTTATCTGTTCTGAAATTGGTAATCTTGTTTCGGAAAAACGTTTTCTTGGAACAAAATGGACTGCTGAAGAAAAAGAAAGCATCGGGGTCGTGTTTACGGTGATGAATACGTTTTACCTGCCTGAAGTCATGGACCTGACTGTACACACAGTGGATGATGTTTCCAAAGCCCTGCGCACGGCGATGCAGCCCTTGTTGACAGACATCCTGTAATTTTTGAGGAACCCATTGGAAAACGCTTCTGGAATCATTATTCCCGTCGCAAGTGGAAAAGGCGGTGTGGGAAAAAGTGTTCTGACCGCTAATCTTGCCATCAGTCTGGCTGAAGCCGGATACTCCACCATTGCCATCGATCTGGATCTGGGCGGTTCCAATCTGCATTCCTATCTTGGACTGTCCAACGATTTTGCGGGAATTGGCGATTATGTACGTGCCAGAACCGCCTCCCTAGAGGATTTGCTGATTCCAACAGGAACAACCAACCTCCGGATCATTCCAGGGGATGTCCGTACACCGATGATGGCAAATTTTCATCATGCCCAGAAAATAAAATTGATCAACGACATCAAAAAACTGGAGGCTCATTACATTTTACTCGATCTCGGTGCCGGCAGTTCGTTCAATACCCTGGATATGTTTGGAATGTCCTCAAGGAGTCTACTGATCACGACTCCGGAATATCCGGCAATCATGAATATGCAGATGTTTCTGAAAAATTTTATTTTCAGAAGAATTGAGGGCCTGGTCAAATCCAGGAGTATTCTGTTGAATCTGGTCCATCACCTGTTTGCGTTACCTCACACGGAGGTAGTTTCGGTGGAACGAATTTGCCGCGAAATTGAAACTCGGGACAGGGACATCGCACAAAAAATCAGAACGCTGTGTGCGACCTATCGCCCACGAATTATCTACAACATGGGGCAACATTATGAGGACGTGAACGTCGCTCAAAAAATTGACAAAAGCCTGTACCAGATGTTATCCATGGAAATTGATCATTTTGGTTTTGTTTTTTCTGACTCGGAGGTCACGTCCTCAACACGTGGAAAAACGCCATTGTTGCGCTATCACCGAGACAGTGTGGTGGCTCAAAATATTATTGAAATCGCGGATAGAATTATTCGGTTGTGGCCCAAAAAACTTTCAGCATCCTCGGAACGGCTATACCAGAATGCTCAAAAAAATTATGAACAGTGGTTTCACGGTGACTCATTCCAGTAATAAAAGGACCTCATGGCAAAAAAAATTCGAGTTCTGGTCGTTGATGATTCAGCCTTGGTGCGTCAGATTCTGACGCAGGGGCTGAACAATGATCCTGATATAGAAGTGGTGGGAAGCGCTCCTGATCCTTATGTCGCCCGGGATAAAATTGTAGAATTGACCCCGGATGTGCTCACGCTGGACGTGGAAATGCCACGGATGGATGGTGTGGAGTTCTTACGAAAACTGATGCCGCAATTTCCTATGCCTGTTGTCATTGTGAGTTCGCTCGCGGAGCGTGGTTGCAAAATCACACTGGATGCCCTCGATGCCGGTGCCGTGGATTTTGTGACCAAGCCCAGTTCGAACGTGATGGGCGGACTGAGCGCTATGATGGGTGAATTGTGTGCTAAAGTGAAGGTTGCGGCTAAAGTGGATGTCAGCCACTGGAAAGGTCGGACCGTTGTCGCCCCGAAAGCCAGAATCGCAAGTCATGCGCTGTCAGTTTCTACCGACAAAGTCATTGCTATTGGCGCGTCTACCGGAGGCACAGAGGCTTTGCGTAAAGTGCTGGAACGTCTTCCTGCAGATATCCCCGGGATTGTGATAGTACAGCACATGCCTCCCAAATTCACCAAAATGTTTGCTGACCGGTTGAATGATGTTTGCGCGATTGATGTCAAAGAAGCACAGAATGGGGACCGGATCATCAAAGGTCTGGCTCTGGTGGCCCCGGGGGATGCCCACATGACGGTTATTCGTTCTGGCGGAACCTATGTCGTTGATTGTACTCCCGGAGAAAAAGTTTGTGGCCACTGCCCCTCTGTTGAAGTAATGTTCAATTCTGTTGCCAAATATGTGGGCGCTAACGCTGTTGGCGTGATGCTTACAGGAATGGGCCGTGACGGAGCTGACGCGATGCTCAACATGAGAAAAGCCGGTGCCAGAACAATGGCACAGGATGAAAAAAGTAGTGTTGTATTCGGGATGCCCAAAGAAGCGTATGAACGCGGTGGTGCTGAAAAACTGGTTTCTCTGGATAATATTCCCGAAGCCCTCATTCAACTGCTTAACCAAAAAACGCCATGAATATTTTATTGCAGGATGATGAAGCTCTGTTGCTCGAACAACTGGGACAGTACCTTAAAATGTTGGGGCATCATGTCACTTTGGCCTCAAATGGACAGGAGGGCTGGAATGTTTATTCGGCTCAACCAAATGCGTTTGATGTTATTATCAGTGATATCAAGATGCCTCGTCTTTCAGGTCTCGATTTTCTGCAAAAACTCCGTCGTGAAAATTTCAAAACTCCCATTATTTTCATGACAGGTCATGCGGATCTCAACGCGGCGGTTACTGCCATAAAACTGGGTGCGTTTGATTTTATTCTCAAACCTTTCAAACTGAACTTCCTCAGAGAAAGTCTGGATAAACTTCAAATCTATAAAATTCCAGTGAATGATTTGAAGGAAATCATGAAAAAGCCTGAAATTGATATTCAGTTAACAATCGACAGCAACACCAGGCTTATTTCGGCAGTGTCACAATATTTCCAGAACATGATTGAACCGTTATGCAGAGTTTATGATATCAGCATTTACCAGATCAATCTTTGTCTGGTCGAATCGTTATCCAATGCGATTATTCATGGGAATTTAATGGTGCCTTCGACGTATCGGGAGAATTCCTATGAAATCTACATGGAGGAAATCAAAAAACGTGAACAGGCTCCGGAATATTTATCCAGGCAGGTGATTCTGGGGTGTCGGGTGCGAGATCATGTCCTCACTCTGAAAATTCAGGATCATGGCACTGGCTTTAATTGGAGCAAACTGCCTCTGTATGATCCCTTGAGTCTGGCTGTGCATGGCAGAGGAATCCTGATCATGAAAACGACTATGGATGCCATCGAATGGAATGAAACCGGCAATTGTGTGACGATGACCAAAAATCTGAAACCTGCTGAGCAATCCTCTTAATTCTCAAGTAAACCACTGTATCATTGAAAAACCATCAAATTCATAATTTTTGATTCTGGAAAGGCCATTTTTTGCATGGCTTGTTTCAGACTGTTTTGCTTGTCAATTTTTTCCTGATGATGTCAATGAAATATTTTTTCCTCATTTCGGGAATGTTGTGTTTTGGTATGTCTCTGGTTTCGGGAGCTGAACCCCCCCGGAAAATGGCAAGCGCCGAGTATTATGTTGTCGGGGTATCTCCACTGATTAGACGTTATGAAGGTTTGTCCGCGACACCATTGCGGTTTGGAATGTTCGTCAATCAGCATGATATGATGGGCCTGGAAACTGGCAGCGGATCTTTCAGAGCAAAATCAGAGGGGGAGACCAAGAATCTTGATTACAGCACTCTTGGTGTTTATTACCGTTTTTTCCTGGGGGATGCCCTCAATGCGATGGCTGGCTTTTTTCAGAGAGTGGTCTCCGGGAATATGACGTTCAAAGGGGATGATGTCACGTCTTCCGCACAGACCGCCTTGAGCGTTGAGACCAATCTGATTGGCTGGAGTGTCGGTCATCAGTGGTTGTTTGAAGGGGGCGCTGTACTCGGTGTGGACTGGGTTTATGGCTCAGCACTGATTTACCATAACAGTTCTGTTTCCATTCAGACGTCTTCTCTTACCGTAGAACGCAAGGCCACTATCCATAAAAGACTCCAATCAATTGCTGACAATGCCATTGATGAAACAATTCCTGCCGGTGTCTTGATGATGACCTTCGGACTTTCCTTTTGATTCAAACATTCGGCATATATTGCTGAATAAGCGCCGCAATGCCCTGTGAACGAAGAATTTTAGTGGTATATTCTATTTTGGCCACAGTTCCATCAGCATGTCTTCCGGCGGATGAAACCATTCCCTTGACTGGATCAAACCATCCCGCATTCTGGTCATTCGCGAGTTGAAACTGTACCCGACTTCCAATTCCCAACTCCAATTCAGAAACAATCTGACATTCCTTGAGCGATAATTCCAGACAGAGTCCATTGGTCGTTTTATGTCCAGAGGTGATCTGAACAGCAATCTCCACTTTGACCTTGGCGTTTTCCATTTCAAGTTTGCGTCGTTTGATTTTTGAGGCCTCTTCAATCGCGGGTTTGAGAGAGTCCCAGGCAAAGGGTTTGCACAGGTTGAGATCAGCCCCCAATTGAAGGGAATTTTGCTGATATTCCTCATTTTGATCGGGCAACAGCATGATAATGACAGTTTCATGAAATTTCTTTTCCTGGGTAATTTGATGCAGTAATTTCAGGCCATGCACGTCAGGCAATTCAAAATTACAGAAAATCACCCCCATCTCTCTGTTTGCTTTCAGGATCATCAGGGCGTCTTTGGCACTTTCGGCCTCAACGATCTGGGTAATTCCTGCATTTTTGAGTGTACGAATCATGGCTCGACGCAAGGCACCATTCTGCTCAATGATTAAATAACTTTTTTTACGAAGTTCCGGTTCAAGCAATGATTCATTATTTGAGTTTTCAACAGGCATAACTCCTTTCAAATTGGCTAACAGCTCTTTTCAGTAGAGACGCACGATCGTTCGTCTCTACAATTTCTATTTTATAATCGAACTTCTTCTTCCAGCGAATTGACCAAGGTGCTGAGTTGTTCCACAACGACCTTCAACACATTGGCGGCTTCCTCACCACTGAGAATGTTGGTGCGGGTATCTTCGATGGTTTTGGCAACCACCTGAATGTTATTCACGACTTCTTCCACGGAATGCGCGGCATCCGACATGGCACGAGCAATGTCGTTGGTGGTTGAAGACTGCTCTTCTGTGGCACTGCTGACACTTTCCGAAATTTCGTTCATTTCTGAAATCACTTCACTGACGCTGGCAATGGATGAAATCGCATGGGTTACATCACGCTGAATGGTAAGAATACTGGAGGTGATGTCCTCTGTCGCCTGGGCCGTTTGTTGTGCCAGAAGTTTCACTTCTCTGGCAACCACCGCAAACCCTTTTCCGGCGTCGCCCGCAGAAGCGGCTTCAATGGTCGCGTTGAGCGCGAGCAGGTTTGTCTGTTGGGCAATCCGATGGATAACGCCTGTGACGTTGCCAATCTGTTCCGAGTTTTTGCCAAGATCTGTCACAATGTCTCGAGCCTCACGACTGGCCTGAACGGCCTTCTTGGAAATTTCAGCGCTATCCGCAACACTGTTGGCAATTTCTTTGGTCGTGACAGACATTTCTTCAACAGCGGTGGCGATACCACTTACATTGGAATTGATTTCCTGAATGGCGGTTAGAACACTATTGGTCTGATTGTTGGTGACACCAGAGAAATGTACCATTTTTTCCACGGTATCCGTCATATCCCGGGAAGATTTTTCTACAAGTTGGGCAATTTCCTTGAGTTCAACACTGATGTCCTTGAGTCGATGAATTTGTCGGGATTCTTCGTCGCGGGCATGTTGCAGACTGTTGATCATGTTTTTGAGTCCATGAGACAATTCTTCGAGCGAACTGTCTTCAAAATCAGGTATTTTGACCGAATAATTCCCCTGTCCAACCGCCTGAACAAACTTTTTAAGATTTTCCACCCGTTCAGCCTGTTTGGAGGCCTGTTTTTGTTGCTGTATCTGGATTTCTTTCTGATTCCGTTCGTTGTGCCGCAAATCTGTCACTACATTCCATGAAAACATGGGTCCCTGATATTCCACATTTTTATCGTAAACTGGTGACGTGGTGATGGCAAAAATGTCTTTGTCAATCTGGACTTCTGTGGTCAATGATTTGCCACGGGATTTCTGGAGTTCTGAAATAATATGCGTGTCCTGAACAATATCCTGCCAGAGATGACCAATGACTTCTGACGGTGGAAAGGGCAGAGTATGAGCAAGGCGTTCCATCAACTGCATTCCCGTCCGGTTGATAAAGCGGATGATGTCTTTTCTGTCAGCGATCATCATGGCCAGGGGGACATTTTCCACCATGGAATTGATTTGAACCATATGTCGCTGGAGTTCTTCCTGTTCTTCCTGATCGGATTTCCATTGCAACAGCATTTCATTCAATCCATCTGACAGTTTTGCCAGAATAGGATCATCAAAATATGGAATCTGCGCTTCAAAATCTTTTTTCTTGATCCGTTCAATCTGCAATAACATGGCATCCATTTCATCATACAGATCACGCGATTTCTGATGTTCAAAAACGTAGGCGTTTTCCAGTTTGGCAACCATTTCACTCAGGGACAGGGCCAAGGCGCCGAGTTCATCTTTCTGATTGAAATAGATTCTGAGATTTTTTTCGCCATCGCCCACTCGTTGAGTGAAATCATAAAGTTGGGTGATCGGTTTGATGATTATGAGGTAAATGGTAATCAGGGAAATGATGAGTGCGCCCAAAACGGAAAGGGCATAAATCAGATGCAGGAAATTCAACTGCCCGAGTCCGGATTTCAAAATCCGTTGATGTTTGGCCATTGAGGCCATCTGGAACTGGATAACATTCTCAAATTCTTTAAGCCAGTTGGATGTTTTTTCTTCGATGGTCGCAAGATTGTGTTCCTGGTAATTGCCATCAAAAAACGCAAACAGGGGTTCCAGATTCGTCAGGTTCTGTTTGATGGAGTTGAACTGATTATAACGCTTTCGGCCTTCCAGCGGTTGATAGCGTTGATCCAGTTCATTGACCAGCATGTTGAGTTGCTTGCCTGATTCTTTCAGTTTCTGATATTCGTTACTGGAAAAGCTCCATTTTTGCAGCATGGTGATCTGGAAATGGAGGATATTCTGCATTTCCAGAAGTTGTGCCATGATATTTTCAGGAACAGCAACCGAGGCTTCTGTCTGTATCAGTTCCTGAATGCCAACAAACAGGTTCTCCATTTTTTTAACGATGCCTGTCCCCGGAAAATCCTGCTGGATTTTGAAATACAAACCGTTGATGGCTTCCAGTTGTGCCAGCAATTGAACAATTCGCACATTGAAATCGGTGTCATCCGCTGTTTTCGCCTGCTCTTTCAAATGGCCTGAAAGCCGTTCGATGTTGTTCCAGGTCAGTGACTGCTGTGCCTGAAAAGTGGAATCACCGGTCTGAATCCATTGCCGCAGGGTGGTCATGGCATACAGCAGTTCACGTTGCAGGGCCTGCGCTTCAATGATCGCGGGAACCAGTTTTTCATGCAGAGTTACATTGTTCTCAGAGACTTGTGACAACTGAACATTGGTATAAAAAATCAGTACACCAAGAATCAGTGAAAAAGTGCCACCAAGTCCAATGAGTTTCCACCAGAGACTGGTGCGGGCCTGGTATTTTTTAATAACAGGCGATTGACTGAACTCATTCTGCCGTGCATGTGTGTCGAGTGAATGCAGAGACGGTTTTTCCTGCACTGCCTTCGATGAGTTGGTAGAAGGCAAGTTTTCAGTGACCATGATTTCCTCCATCAAGGTGCGGATTTCTGCTGATAATGCGAATTAGGCGTTGAAATAGCATGTTATTCCGGGTTTGTTACGGAATCCAGTGGCCTGCTGAGATTTTCGGGATGCCGGATCAAGTCCGGCATGACACATTTATCAATAAATCCTTGCAAAATCACAGGGTGCTATACATTTTATCAATTAAGCCATAAGGCTTTGTTTATTCTGAATTTTGCCCCATGCATGAAAACATGAAGTGCGTGCGGAGCTGTGTCATTCAAATTGCAACAAGGTCATCGGATTCAGGATAATCATGATTTCTTTTTGAAACTGGAATACGCCCTGAACCAGATTTTGTCCGATTTCCGCGTCTTTTACCCGCAACATTTCCAATCCTTCCATCTGAACTTCAGGATTATAGGTCTCAATCAGATTGCTCTGAACTCTAATGACATCCTGAAGAGAATCGACAAGAATGCCGGAAAATTCCATTTCATCGCTTTTGAATAAAATAATCCGATGGTGTTCATCAATCATAATGGGTGGAAAGCCGAAACAGTTTCTTAAATCAAAAATGAGATAAACCTCGCCCCTGATGTTCACAAGTCCTTTCACATTGGCCGGTGAATGTGGCACAGGACTGATATGCAATTCCTGATTGATTTCCTTGACATACCGAATGTTCACTCCATAGAGATATCCGGCAATCCTGAAGGTACAGATTTGCTGAATATCTTCGCCTTTTGTATCTGATTCCTGTTCAGAAATTAACATTTAAACCGTTTCTATTTGATGTTCCAAAATTTTATTCATGCAATCTTTTAGCCCCGTCCGGTTGAGTTTGGTCAAAACCTCATTGAAGCCCGCCTGTAGAATCTGCTCAGGTGGCGCTTTTTCTGAAATTGCAATCAGGAAACTGTTTTGGGATGCCAGACTGTCATGCAGGAGTTGAGTGATTTCTCTGGTAGTCTGATGTTCCATCTGGTTGTCCAGTTGAACAATGATCGCATGAAAGCGGGCGCCCGCATCCAGAATTCTCAAGCCCTCCTTCAAGGTGTTCACGCCGACAACTTTATGCCGATCATTCCTCAAATAGCTTTTGATGACCGTGTGATACATGGGGGATGGTTCGATCAGCAAAATTTCCAGATGTTTCTGATAAACCGGTCGCGACTGAAACCATTCAGCATCCATCAGTTCCATGAGTGCATAAAAATCAAGAAAAATGCTGAGACGTTCCTCAAAAATAAAACTGCCCAATGTGCCGGGTTCCAGACAGGCTTCAAGATTGAGATCAGCCGAGACTGCGGCAATATCAATCAAGGATTGTGCCAGTATGCCGCAAGGGCGCGGAGCATTTTTGGCAACAATCAGAAAGGCTTCGTTATTGATGGGGGTGACAGGAGATACATTCATGAGATGGTCCAGTCGCAAAACGCGATAAACCACCTCATTGATGGTCAGAAGTTCACGATTACCGATGTATTCAATCCGTTCTATCTGGACTTGCTCAACCCGTGAAATCAAGGGCAGAGCCACTGCGAATTGTTCTGTTTCTCCGGTGCGGAAGAACAGCAGATTCTGAATTTCTTCCTCTTCACCCAGTACCTTCTGTTCCCTGACCAGATTGTGGAACTGCAAACCTGAGTGTTTGATAATGCCCGCAATGTCCAGAATCAGTGCCACCTGTCCGTCTCCCATGATGGTCGCGCCAGAAAAGCAACGGCAATTTTTCAGACGGGAATGCAGGGGTTTGACCACGATTTCCTCAGTATCGAGAACGCTGTCCACGATCAACCCGAACTGATGGATTCCGTTTCTCAGGACAATGATCATTTTTTCATCCTGCATGGACATGTCATAGGTTTGAGATAATTGCTGGTTGGTGCGATAGAGTGTCTGCTGGTTGCGAAAGTCATCCACAATTTTACGGTGTTCGAAGCGTTTGAGCGGTTCTTGATGGTTTAAAATATGCGTCAGATGGATCAGGGGTAACAGTTCATCCCTTAAACGGTAAAATTGAGTGTCCTGAATGACTTCAATCTTTTCAAAGACTTCCTCATTGTGCAGACAGACCACTTCCACCAGTTCTGTTTGTGGAATGGCAAAACGTTGATTATTGTTCATGGTGATCAGTGTCGGCATGATGGCCATGGTCAGAGGCAACGAGATTTCAATACGTGTTCCGATATTTTCCCGTGAGCGCAGATGGATGAAGCCGCCAAGTTGTTCAATGTTTCTCCGCACCACATCCATTCCGACGCCACGTCCTGAAACATTGGTGACTCGTTCTGCCGTAGAAAATCCCGGATGAAATACAAGATTCAGCAAATCCCGTTCGGACATGACATCGAGTTGTGCGGTCGTGAACAATCCTTTTTCAACAGCCTTTGCCTTGATTTTATGGAGCGACATCCCTTTGCCGTCATCACTGATCTCAAGCAAAACCATTCCTTCTTCATGGGATGCTTTTAACAGAATTTTTCCAACATCAGGTTTTTTCGCCCTTCGGCGCTCTTCGGGCAACTCAATCCCGTGATCTGCCGCATTGCGAATCAGATGGGTCAACGGATCAGACAAAGATTCCAATATAGTCCGGTCCAGTTCGACATCCTGTCCCTCCAGTTGAAGTTCAATCTTTTTATTGAGATTTCGGGAAAGATCCCTGACGATTCTGGGAAATTTACTGAATACATTGTTAATGGACTGCATACGGGTGCGGGTGATATTTTCCTGGAGTTCACTGGTCACCAGATTCAACCGCTGGGTAATGACCTTCATTTTTTCCAGGCTCATGTTTTCTATCACCTGCAACTGTTGATTGCGAATCAGAACAAGTTCTCCTGCCAACCCCATCAGACGATTTAACAGCGTGGTTGAAACACGAATGCTGTTTCCGGCGGTTGATGCTGCTGGAACGTTTGTTTCATCACGCACAGGGGCGCGTGATGCTGTGGGCTTGACTTCCTGCGGATGGGGTGTTGAGGGTTCACCGGATTCAACAACTGCTGTCGGAAGAGCCGGCATGTTCTGGCCTTCCAGGTAGGGGGTCACATCAATGGCTTCATCATGTTCCACATGTTCCAGCAAAACCCGGAGCAGATCCACACCACTCAGAAGTTTGGAGGTGATGTCAGGCGTGCATGGTTGGGAACCCGTTCTCAAGCGATCGAGAATATTTTCCATGATATCAGAAACCCTGGTCACTTTTACCATTCCAAAAAAACCTGCTCCACCTTTGATGGAATGCACCGATCGGAACAATTCATCAATGATGGCCTGGGGGGGTTCTCCTCCCATATTTTCTACATAAAGCAGACGTTCTTCCAGAATGGAAATGTGTTCGAAGGCCTCTGTGATGAACTCTTTGACAATTTCAGCGACTTCAATTTTTTTAGTGGGGGCTGAAGTGGTTTTGGACGGTTTCGATTTTTCAGGCTGAATTTCTACATGTTTTTCCGGGATTCTGACGCTCTTTGACGGTTGTGGTGCTTTGGGAACCAGCGCATCCATTTTTCCGGTGAGTTCCTTGATATCCTGAAGATATTTTGCGGGGTCTGAAGTCTGAAGCAGTGTCATGACACGATATTTGCTGTCGATCAGCAAATGACGAATGCTGGGATGGAACTCAATGGTTTTATGCTCAATGCCGTGAATGAGGTTTTGCAGAGCATCCCCCATGATTCTCAGATCTGGCATATTCCATAGATCTGATTTGATATTTAGAATCCTGATCAACTGTGCGAAGGCTTCATGTGCCGTGGGTTCCAGGCCTTGCTCAGGAGGATTCAGCACATTGGCATCCTTGATCTGATTGAGCAGTTTCAGTGCCTTGTCGATCAATTCTTCCACATTCTGGTTTGCGGAGGCACTGATTTGCTGGCCCATGCTCGCATGTGAGAGGTCCGGATTAAAATCCTGCCGTGCAAAATTGGCGAGGACCTCATTGATTTCCTGAGTCAGTTCTTTTTCACCTTTGTTGAAAATCTTTTCCAGCATGTTTCTGCTTTGTTCCAGCAGTCCGGTATGCATTTCAGTAGGGGGGTCTTTGGAAATCTGGATTGTTTGCAAAATCTGCTGAAATCCGCCGCACAGTCTGATCACCGCAGGCATTTTGAAGAACCCTGCCCCACCCTGAATGGCATAAATAATATCCCGAATACTTTCAAGAATGTCTCCACGTTTGGACGATGGCACTGAACCAAGTTGTTGGATCAGCGTTTTGAGACGATCCTGGTATCCAAGGCATTCCTGAATATACTGTTGTGCCAGATGTTCATTATTTCCAGATGAACTCATGCTTGACCTTCCTGATAATCAACAAACTAAAGCGCTAAACTCATGCCGCAAGTTTTTGAACTTGCAAATCCGATTGCCGGGGTACTATTTATACAGTTCAAATCGCACTGATAAAAGCAATACGAAAGAACAATTTAAGCAGGAAGCGCTATGTCAAAAAATAAATTTCCGGGAAGTTTTATAACTTTGAGCGCGGAACGTGTCGCTGAATATTTTTCAAAAGAGTGGCACAAATTCCAAAATGGACTCTCCCGAATCTATCGTGAAGACTTAGATCCGCTTCATCCTCAGGGAAATGAGGCGTTGCCCTTCTACCTGTCACATCCCAAAGTACAGGGTACTGTTAAGATGTTTAACAAAACATTGAAGAAGGCACAACAAAGATTATCAAAAGGAAATCCTCATATCCGCGATCATACGTCAACAACATCCAAAAAACATCAGGATTGATTTCTATTGTCACAGAATTATGCGCAGAAAATCATTTAGGAACGACAAAAGAATATTCAACCAACCTCTATTCTCAAGTCTGTAGAGACGTGCGAATCGCGCGTCTCTACGTGTGCCCGGCAGAAGAAATTGTTTAAAAAGGATTCTGTTTTATTTTTCGAATGTTCCTTAGTTGCAAAGGGATCTGGCGGCGAGGGATTCTTCCATTTCGATGAGACGGTCTTCAAATTCTTTCAAAGCGGTCTCAATCTGTTCTGAATATTTTCTCAACTCCTGGAGCTGTGTCATCAGAATTTTCATGGTTTGTTCTTGCTGGGGAATGCTTTCGGACTGTCCTTTTCCGCGAGAAAGCAAGGACTCACACTCCTCGGTGATATGATGCAGTTCGTCGCGGATCGCGAAAAATGAAAAACTGTTCAGTTGTTCAATTTCTTCAGGGCTTTGCTTTTGCCCGAAGGTGTTGATGATATGACGGTTGTTCCGCATATACTCAGATATTTCCTGCAAAAGATTTTCATACTTCTGGATCAATCCTTCGCAATCATTTTTGTATTTGGAAATTTCTGAGTCAGAAATTGATCCGAAATAATTTTTTACATTTTTTATCCAGTTTTTCATAACAGCATAGGGCAACTTGTGATTGGCAAAGGTCTGATATTCTGTGCCTCAGGCAGATGGTGACCGTTTCTTTAAATAAAATGCTTTAGACTGTTTGTCAATTCCTGGTTTATTAATCGATCATTGTTCACATTATAAAAAGGTATTATGGCTTATTCAATGACAGGTTTTGGAAGCGCTCAACTCAGCCGGGATGGCTGGCAATGTCAGATCGAAATCAGGTCTGTCAATTCCCGGTTTCTTGATTCCAGAATCAAACTTCCCACAGGCTTCCAGAATCTTGAACAATCGCTGAATCAAACCATCAAGGAGCATTGTTCCAGAGGAAAAGTGGACTGCACCATCAATCTGCAAAACACTGAAAATGCTGAAAACGCCTTGTGCCTCAACAAAACATTGGCCCGCCATTATGGCCAACTGGTTCGTGATTTTGAACAGACGACGGGACTTCCTGTTCAGCTTTCTCTCAGAGATCTGTTGGCGATCAAGGATCTGATTCAACTTCCCACGGTGGATGCGGAATCGCCGTTTTTTAATCAGTTGATCCAGGAATGTCTGACAGATGCAGTGCTTCAACTCAAACAGATGCGGCAAGTTGAAGGGGGAAAACTCACCGGGGATATTCAGACACGACTTAAATCCTGTGGTGGCTATCTGGATCAGATCGAACAATATGCCAAAGAATTGCCCAACTTATATTTTCAGAAAATCGCGGCACTCATTCAAACACTGGAAACCAAAGTCAATGTTGATCAGGGAAGACTGGAACAGGAAATTGCCATCCTGACCGACCGGAGCGACATCACCGAGGAAATTGTCAGATTTCGGAGTCATCTGGCCCATGTGGATGAGGTCTTTCTACAGAATGAATGTGGCAAAAAACTGGATTTTCTGCTGCAGGAATTGAATCGTGAAACCAATACCATTGGTTCCAAGGCCGGACATCAGGGAATCAGTCAATTGGTGATTCTAATCAAAAGTGAACTTGAAAAAATCAGGGAGCAAATACAAAATCTGGAATAGTAAAACCTTAACCCTTTAGATGGAGTACCCCCATGAAAATTACACTTTCAGGTGTTCCCGGTTCCGGAAAATCCACTGTCAGGGCCGCACTTGCCGCAAGATATCATCTAAGCATCCGTGGAACGGGAGATTTTGTGCGGACAATCTGTGTCCGATATGGTTATCAGGATATCACAAAATTCATTGTGGAATACGTGTCTCATCATCCGGAAGTCGATCTGGAAATTGATCAGGAACAAAAAAAATTCGGTGAGGAAAATGACGCGTTTGTGCTGGATGCGCATGTCGGTTTTTTATTCATACCCGACGCCATCAAAATTTTTCTGCAATGTGATCCCGAAGTGGCCGCACAGCGTATTCTTGACGCAAAACGAGCCACTGAAGACGCAAAAAGTATTCAGGATGCGGTTCAGGCTAACCAGAACCGAGCCCAGGCCATGCGCCAGAATTTTCAGAAGTTGTATAAGGTGGATATGTATGATGAGAAAAATTTTGATCTGGTGGTGGACACCTCATCGTTGACACCGGATCAGGTCGTTCAGCGGATTTGTGATTACATTGACGGTCGGGGGGAATGATAAAAAGGCCTAGTCGTTGTTTCGTCAGATTCAGACGGTGGCCAGTAAAAAATGCGGGAATCATCGAGGGTAAATACCCTTTCGAAGAGGGTTGCATTGTGTTACGTCCCGATGAAATTCCACGGTTTGTCACCTTCCCCGAGACGTAACCCGGGACTACTGTTCCCGGTATCGTCCTGCCCGGTTTGAGCCACTCACTGGCGAAACGATGACTAAAGCCTTTACGATTTATAGTGTGATAGCAGTTTTGGCAGTTCAGCATATTTTCAATGATTGCTTCACTTATCCAGTTTCTCTTCGATTTTCTTAATTCTATTTTCCAGATTATCAATACGATCTGCTGACACCAGCGATCTCACGCTTTTTGCTTTTTCGACCACGTCATTTTTTATTTGTTCAAATACGTTTTTTATCTCTTCAAGGTCAATTTGCTGAATTGTGCTGACAATCTCGGTTTTAATTTGTTCAAAGGCGACTTTCACATCATCAGGATTCATGTTTTTTACTTTCTCAACCGAGTCTGTTACCAGTTGCTGTAAAATGGTTTGCAGATCGTCCACTTTAATTTCTTTTCCCATTGTTTCTCCTTTGTATATGGTTTCATTGATGTTCTTGATAATCCCATGACAGGCACTTATTGGGGTCCATATCATTTTCATGATGGGTCTGTCTATCTATATTTTGAAAGATTCAATAATTGATTTTACAATATTCACGATCTCTCCCGTTGGTCGAAGTGACACCACTTCCAAATACCCGACCATAAATCCATCGGTTTGAATTTTGTCCCTTAGTAGCAACAAAAAAATAAGTTGAAAAAAAGTTTGCTCGTGCCCTACGTCCCGTTCGTAACCAGAAAGTTTTCCATGTTATTTTTTGAACGTTCCTTTGAGCCAGACCTGTGTGTCTGCCCGGGATCAGTGCGAACACAAAGGTTTACCCCGACAATTTGTGGCCGAAAACAGGAGCAATCGCCAGATGGCGAAGCTATTATAGTGTTCACCATATGACTTGATATTTTTCAAAAATTCATGTGACAAAATCATGTCTGATACCGTCTTAAATTTCCTCTAACAGAGCATCTTCTTCCCAAAATTTATCTTCAATAGACTGAATTTTCTTTACTACCCCATCACAAGGTTTAGGTGTCACCGCTTCGTTTGAAACCCGTCTCTACCGGTTATTTCTTTATGTTCCCTTACTGAACCTGTTGTGGGAGCGAAAAATAAAAAGTCGCCCCCTGTCCCACCTGGCTTTCGGCCCAAACCTGACCGCCATGTTTCAGTATAATGCGTTGAACCGTGGCGAGACCAATGCCTGTTCCCGGAAAGTCTTCATTGGTGTGTAACCGTTGAAAGGCGCCAAACAGTTTACCGGCATAAAGCATGTCAAATCCCGCCCCATTGTCTTTCACATAAAAAACGGACGCACCGGAATCCTGAGTGCCCTGAAAATTGTTGGATTGTCCACACTCAATCCGGGTTTGAGGCTGTTTGCCGGTGAACTTCCATGCATTATGAATCAAATTGGTGAGCATGATTCGCAGTAACTCGGGATCAGCCTGGATTTCCATGTCTGGAGCAATAAGGATTTGAGCATCACGTTCAGGCTCACTTTCTTTCAATTCCATGCTGATTTCCTGAATCATGCCTGTCACATTGACTTTTTGTTTATCCAGGGTTCGTTGTGTCAGACGTGACAACATGAGTAAACTCTCTATCAGGCGTCCCATCCGCTGACTGCTTTTTTGGATGCGTTGCAGATAATCCTGCCCTGTTTCATCCAACTGTTGCAGATAATCTTCCAGCAGGGCCTGACTGAAGCCATTGAGACTCCTGAGTGGCGCGCGCAAGTCATGCGAGACGGAATAACAGAAGGCTTCCAGTTCTTTATTGGCGGCTTCCAGCAGGATGGTACGCTCCACCACCCGACGTTCGAGTTCCGTGTTCAGTTGCCGGATTTCTTCTTCCATCTGCTTGCGTGCGGTGATATCAAAACTCAACACAACTACGGCCTCAGCAATGCCCTGTTCATTGATATCCGGAACATAATTGACTTCAACCCACCTTTCAGTTCCGGCAGTGACAAAACGGTTTACATAGGATGTCGCCTGGCCTGTACGGACAATATCGAGATATTTTAAGGAAAATTCGTAGTTGGCTTGTCCAATGATGTCCTTGATGTGGGAACCAACGATCTGCTCACGGGGGATCTTGAAGGCATCTTCAAATTTTTTATTCACAAACCGATATCGCAGATCGTCTAGCCCGACATAGCTCACAAAAGCTGGTAAATTATCGGTAATGAGCGCCATTTGACGTTCGCTTTTAACAAGTGCGGCTTCTGCGCGTTTTCGCTCTGTAATATTGCTGATGAACGCGATGATCAGATTTTGAGGCGCAAGATAAATGGTGCTTATCAGCACATCAAGAATGGTTCCATCGGCATGACGGTGCTGGCTTTCATAACGGTCCCACCCCTGAAGTTCAAGGAGCGTTACGCGTTCACGCAAAGTTGTCGCGGAAGCGCTGACGTCCAGATCAGAGATGCTCATGGTGAGCAGTGCTTCCCGTGAATAGCCTATCATGTCGCAATAGGTTTTGTTGACCTCAAGGATTTTTCCCTCCAGATCGACCGTCCAGAAACCATCTGGAGAGGTCTGTACAATGGCCTGATACCGATCATCACTCTTTTCAAGTCGTTCTTCGACACGTTTACGTTCCTCAATTTCCAGTTCAAGGGTTTTTGTGCGGGAAGCAACCAGCTTCCTGAGTGAGAACGAGAACAGGATCAGTCCAAACCCCATCAGCACTCCGATCAGGATGATTCCTCCCAGAACCGTCACCGTTGTCCGGAACCATCTTAGTTTGCCGGCGTCAGACTGGGCTAACCCCATCCAGTGTCGGTAGCGTTGATGATAATAGGATTCAGGATCAGCCTTGAGGCTGGAAAAATAGTGATCGAGCGTTTGACGAAGTTCCTGGTGCTGGTCTTTTTTTACAGCAAAACCAATTTTTACTGGAGAAAACAGGATTTGGGTACGCGTGATATTATAATGACTTTCCATGCGGAAACCTGAGACATTGGCATTGATTCCGGCCTCCACCTCATGGTTTTCAAGAGCGTCAAACACTTGTGAGTATTCATCTTTTTCCACAGGTTTCCACTGGATGCCAAATTGATCCAGCAGTTGTTTGAAGTGGGTGGTGTAGATACTGCTTTTGAGCACGCCAATGGTTTTATTTTCCAGATCAAAAATGGTTTTAATGGTTGAGTGCTCTGGCACATAAACCAAGCCCCAATCCAGAAAAAGAAACACCTTGATGAAATCGAATTTACGGGTTCTTTCCTCGGAATAGCCAATGCTTGCCAGCAGATCAATTTCACCATTCTCGAGACGTTGCAGACACTCACTCCAGGAGCCTGAAATGTATTCCAGTTTCCAATTTTCATTCGTGGCCACATGATTCAGCACATCCACAAACAACCCTTCGGCCTGCCCCCGCGGATCTATGAACACCAGCGGTTCAAAATTATAAACCCCCACACGGATGGTTGTTTGAGCATTGGCAACAGGAATCGCCAAACACCAACAGAGGCATAAGAATCCCAATATTTTCCAAACAATTTGCTTCATAGATTGTCTCCTCAACAAAACACTGGGGTTTCAGAAATGGTAAGCGTTCAGCTTTCAGTATTCAGCTTTCAGTATTTATGCGTTTCAGAAGCATAATGACTCAATAGCAGAAAATATCGTTTGGCTTCCTGGCCTTGAGAATTCTTGAAAACTGATAGCTGACGACTGAACGCTTACCAGAAATGAGTACCCGGTCCTAGGGGGTGATCCTGTTTTCGGCCACCAATTGTGCGAATCTGTGTGTTCGCACTGTGAACAAAACTGCTTGCATGATCCAGCCTTTTTGATATGGTCCGGCATGATTCGGACAATATGGCTTCAAACGTAGTGCTTAAGCCATCAGGAATGTTATTTTCAGGGGAATTTTAGTCAAAAGGAAACTATGACACAGCGCGCATCAGGGATATTGGTTCATCCAACGTCTTTTCCGGGAAAATTCGGAATTGGCGATCTGGGATCCGGAGCATACCGGTTTATGGATTTTCTGGCACGGGCAAAACAGTCCCTGTGGCAGATTCTTCCAATTGTTCCCACTTCCTATGGAGATTCACCCTATTCCGGATTGTCAGCCTTTGCTGGAAATCCCCTGCTGATCAGTGTCGAAATTCTGGAAAAAGAAGGCTATATCGCCGCAAAAAGTCTGGAAGATACAAGGGATTTTCCCGAAGATTATGTGGACTATCCCAGAGCCCGTGCCTGGAAGATGGAGTTGCTGGAAGAAGCTTTCGCTAATTTTTCAAAACATGCCAAACCACAGGAAAAACAGGATTTTGAATCATTTTGCAAACTACACCAGGAGTGGTTGGAGGACTTTGCCTGTTATGTACCCTTGAAAGCGGAGCATCATGATCAGCCCTGGAACGCCTGGACTACCGCGTTGTCTTTACGCGAACCGGCCGCACTGAATAAATGGAAAACAAAAAACGAAGCAAAAATTGAATTTCAAAAATTCTTGCAGTATCAATTTTTCAGACAATGGAAAAACCTGAAAACCTATGCCAATGAACGTGGAATCCGGATTATCGGCGATATCCCGATCTTTGTGGCTTATGACAGTGCCGATGTGTGGGCAAAATCGAATCTGTTCACTCTCGATTCCAAAGGGAATTCCACCGTCGTGGCCGGAGTTCCACCTGATTATTTCAGCAGTACCGGGCAACGTTGGGGGAACCCGCTGTATCGCTGGGATGTCATGGAAAAAAACGGCTATCAATGGTGGAAAGACCGCATCAAATGTTTGCTGGATCTGGTGGATATCATCCGGATTGATCATTTCCGTGGCTTTGAAGCCTTCTGGGAAATTCCGGCGACCGAGCCCACCGCCATGAATGGTAAATGGGTTAAAGGACCGGGGATCCGTTTGTTTGATGCTCTGAAAAACAGTATGGGAAAATTGCCCATCATCGCTGAAGATCTGGGCGTGATCACTCCGGAAGTCGAAGCACTGCGTGATGAAAGCGGATTTCCCGGAATGAAAATTCTTCATTTCGCGTTTTTCAATGGCAAAAATAATCCCTATCTTCCCTTCCAATATGACAAGAACACCGTCGTTTATACAGGAACCCATGACAACAACACGACCCGGGGATGGTTCAGGGAAATTGGTGATGAAGACCGACAACGCCTCAACCAGTATGCCGGTTATGAGATCAATGAATATAATGTGTGTGAAGCACTGATCCGCATGGCCAGCGCGTCCACCTCACTTACCGCTATCATTCCACTTCAGGATGTCATGAATCTGGGAGAACAAGCCCGCATGAATTACCCGGGCAAAGCAGAAGGCAACTGGAAATGGCGATACTGTGATGACATGCTGACCGATTCTCTGGCTGACTGGCTGGCACACATTACCGATATTTATCAAAGAGGCTGAACCCGGAGGCGATCCGCCGGTCGCCCCTACAACACCAAATATTCGGAAAAACCAATTGTAGGGGCGACCCGCCGGTCGCCCTATCACACACGGAAAAACCAATTGTAGGGGTGACCAGCCGGTCGCCCTATGACACGAAGAATTTAATAAAAACAGATGAGGAGTTTAGTCTTATGTTATATGTGAAAGACCTGATGAGCAGAAATGTTGTGACCATTGATCCGGAAGATTATTCTGGAAAGGCACTGGAACTGCTGAAGAAATATAAAATTCATCATCTGGTGGTGAAAAATACTGAGGGAAAAGTTGTGGGAATGCTTTCGGACAAGGACTTGAGAACTGTTATCAATGTGCTGGCGTCTTCCGGCGAAAGAAAAACAGATGCCGAGGGCACCGATTTGTCCAGTTTGAGGGTGTATAACGTGCGGGTGCGCACCATTATGAACCCCAATCCGGTGATGATTGAAGCCGCCGCATCGTTGCAGGATGCGGCAAAAATCATGATTGAGAATCAATTTCATTGCCTCCCGGCACATGAAGGTGGGGTACTCCGGGGAATTGTCACCCACCAGGATATTCTGAAAGCTGTTGCCGAGGGCCAATTGACATAACAGTCATCTTCCTGATCATTTCATCACAGACGGCTGTCCAGTCGAGAGGAGAACCTGACGCCAGAGTTCTCCTGCCGGTTCGATTTTTTTCCGGCCTTTGATCACTTCTTCAAGCGGCACATGCGTGAAGCGACCATTCCAGTAGCCAATCATCATGTCCGTTTTTCCCGACATTCCCGCATGCACCGCGTTTTCTGCCAGGTGATGGCAAAAAATGGAATCATGGGCGTTTGCCGGAACAGACCGGATCATGTAGCTCGGTTCAATATACTTGATGTTGATGGGCAAACGATCCTGAAAATATTTCTGGATTTTTGTTTTTAACAAGATCCCGATATCTCCATAACGAATGTTTCCTGAAGCATCTGTGGTATCCAGGTTAAAAAATTTCTGCCCAGCCCCTTCTGCCACGACAATCACCGAATGAGGATGTTTCCCTTCACTGACTTTCTGGAGCAAGGCCTTTTCCAGCGTTGCCAGCATTCCATGATCACCATCAAATTCAAAATCCACTTCCGGCACCAGAACAAAATTCACATCCGGTGATGCCAGCACTGTATTGGCCGCGATGAATCCTGAGTCCCGCCCCATCAATTTTACGATCACCACGCCATAGGGAATTCCCTGAGCTTCCACATGCGCCGCCTGGATCGCTTGGGCCGCAATGGAAAACGCTGTCTCAAACCCGAAAGTCTTCACACAATACAGAATGTCATTATCAATTGTTTTGGGAATACCGACCACACCGATTTTCAAGCCGCGTTTCTTGATTTCCTGGGCAATGGCATGAGCCCCTTTCAGTGTTCCATCGCCACCAATACAGAACAGGATGTTGACATTGTTGACCACGAGACAATCCACAATTTCACCGGTATCCTGTTTTCCACGGGATGAAGAAAGAGCACTGCCGCCCATATGATGATAATCCTTGACCACTTCCGGTGTCAGTTTGACAATGTCATGTTTGTACTTGGCAATGAACCCTTCATAACCATAACGGAAGCCGATGATGTGTTTGACGGAATAATGATACCACAACTGCATGACCAGCGTTCGGATCACATTGTTGATACCGGGACACAAGCCACCGCAGGTGACTACGCCCACCCGTGTTTTGGCAGGATCAAAATAGATTTTTTCACGTGGCCCCGCGGCCTCAAAGGATCTGGATTTACTTGGAACATGCTTGATCCCGACATCCTCCAGCACATAGGCATTGTCGTCCATATAGAACGAGGATTCCTGCATGTCAGAAAATGGCAGGGGCGATTGTAGTTTGCGGGGACCTAACGAATCAATTTTAAAATTGGACATACAGACTCTCCTTAATTACATTTTTCAAAACACGTCTATTTTGAGTGATGATAATGGCAACAACAGCGCCTACATTTTAGTCATTTTCAAATTCATATAAAAAAATCAACAACTAAAATAGGGTATTTGGAGGGTGATCCTATTTTCGTCCACAAATAGTAGAATCGAACCTGTTTATTGGGCCTGATCCCGGGCAGACACACGGGTCTGCCCCTACGGGACAAAACCTAACCCGGTATAGTCGGAACCGATTTTTGCCACAGAGACACAAAGACACAGAGAATTTTTTAAAACATACTCTGTGACACTGTGACTCTGTGGCTAAATTCTTTTGCCATTTTGCGCAGAATTTAACTTCTAAGAAACTAAGGCTTCACTGCGAGTTGTTGCCGAATCATTTGCCTGTGATCATTCATATGCTGTTCCAGTGCTTCGGCGTATTCAGGGATCTGTTCTGAGGTGAGTTTGGAAGGAACATAAAACGGTTGCCCATAGCCTGCGACAATCCGACTGAAGGGCTTGGGAAATTTATGACGGTCCCAACTGCGGGCTTCCCATTGACGGGAAGCTTCGGCATGCCAGGGGATGATCGGAAGACCTGTCATTTTGGCAATCATGAGGATTCCAGGCTGGACCTTGTAAATGGGACCACGGGGACCATCCGGTGTGACGGCCGCCGGTGTTCCCTGTTTCAAAGACCTGCTCATTTCCAACAGGGCCTTGGCACCACCCCGTGAAGAAGAACCCCGGATGGCGGTAAACCCAAAACGATTCACCACCGAATAAATCCCTTCTCCATCCTTGCTTTGACTGATCAGTGCGGCATACCCCTGAAACCGCAACAGCCAGGCACTGATAAAAATATTGTTGTGCCAGGTGGCTAGGATGTAGTTGCCATGGGATTCACGCATTTGTTGAGGAATGTCGCTCCTGATGATTTCAGCTCTGGCGAGCTTGCCCAGACCACGAACAAGCAGGACAATCAACTGAATGCTCAACCAGCGTTTCAAGGCTTTCCATTTTTCGGATTGCATAACAGAATTACAGCGCTTCCAGTGATTTGATCACATTCAACGCAATATTCTTAAAACTTTCCGTTGCGACATGACTGACATCCGTGGCCATGACCGGTTTGCCTTCATCCCCACCCTGACGGATCGCAAGATCAATCGGAATGCCGCCCAGGAAGGGAACATTCATTTTTTTACTGGTGGCCTCAGCTCCATGGGTGCTGAAAATCGGCGTTTCTTTTTGGCAATGCGGACACACAAACATGCTCATGTTTTCCACAATTCCCAAAATACTGATATCCACTTTGGTAAACATGTGGACTGCCTTGACAGCGTCCAGCAAAGCGACATCCTGCGGAGTGGAAACGATAACGGCACCTGAGACTTCACACAGTTGGGAAATGGTCAGTTGGGCATCACCTGTTCCCGGAGGAAGATCCAGAATCATGAAATCTCCGCCGGGCCATTCGGTATCCCGCAACAATTGTTCAATGGCCTGATGCACCATGGGCCCTCGCCAGATCATGGAGGCGTCTTCTTCCACCAGATTGCCGATAGACATGGTATGCAGACCATACGCTTCAATGGGTATAAGGCGATTGTTCTCAATCAGGGGTCGTTCGCCTCGGAGTCCCGTCATGATTGGCAGACTTGGACCATAGATATCCGCATCGAACAATGAAACCTTGTAGCCCATTTTGGAAAGGGCAATGGCAAGATTCACAGAAACCGTGGATTTTCCCACACCCCCCTTGCCACTGGCAACCGCGATCACGGCATCGTAATTCTGAAGATACGCGGTACGTTTGGGCTGTTGAACGGGACGACTGGTTTGGCTGGGTGGTCCCTGTTCCTCTGCCGGTGGTTCACTGAGAATCTCCACAGCGACACGGTTGATTTCGTCCAGTGCCTTGAGGCCTGATTCAATTTGACCGGGCAGGGTCTTTCGCAAGGAGGATGATTCAGGCAGAATCAGGGTTATTTTGGTGAAATCCTCATTCACCAGACAACTGTAAATCAGATCCGAAGCAAGCAGGGTTTTTCCGGCATCATCCAGTTTGATTGAGTTAAACACCTGCTCAAATTTTTGTTGTAAAGAATCCATAGAAACATTCCAATTAAAGGGTTCAGGGTTGACTAAAGCGGGTTACCTTCGGATGAACGTTCTGAAAAATCAAGCCTCAGTTTTCTTCCAGTAATTCAACCCTCATAAAATAAAAAGTGCTGTCGGAAAGGTTGGTTTTAGCAAAGGTTTTCCCTGATTCATCAAGCCATTTGATGGAATGCTCCGCAAGCTGTCCCATTCCCCAGTGGATCACCAACGGCATCCAGGCGTGCCATGCCAGGGATAGGGTGGATTTGATCTGGGTATCACGGAGTACCGCGCTGTTCCAGGGTTCCTCTTCAGACAAACGGTAGTAGGTGGTGGGTTTCCAGGACATGAGCATCAAAGAAAAATAATCTGAAACCGGAATGCCCATCGTGAAAAAATAAGGAATTCTGGTTTCAATCAGCACATCCCCCCATGTTCCCATGTAACCAGCAGACCAGGATTCACCTTCGGCTTCAACAAACCAGAAATTTTCGCCGAGATACAACTCATAGCGCAGCAGTCCTTCAAGTGTGGATTCACTGCCAAGCACCGACCTTTGGATCGCGCCCGCATACCAGACGCTGTCCGACGATTCCCAACCGAAGGTGATTCCATACTGCTGGTTATAATCCTCTTCTGAAATATCTTTCTGGTCTGTCGTGATGGAATGCCCCCCCAGCAAAGAGATGGAACCATGCTCAAAGGCAATGGGGAGTGTGGCATAAATCCCGCTGGCATAGAGTTTAACCGGTAGATCCGCTGACTCAACCTGGTGAGACTCCTGGTAAAGATTTTCCGCAAAAAGAGTTTCATTGGTAATGTCGAGGGTGGTTTGCCCCTGAAACAGGTAGATGTTCCATAATCTGAAAAATCCGTATTGATTACTGATTGAAATGGATGCTGGTTCCTCTGAAATTACAGCAGATGACTCTATGGTGTTATCCTCAATATTTTCCTGTTGCAACAAAACCCATGGATCCTTGTAAAACAGTGGAACTGGTGCCATATCCATGGAAACCTGAGCCTGAGTTGTCTGATTAAAACAGAACCACAGAAATCCAGCCAACACCAACCGGCTAATAAAACAGAAGGAGGCCCACCCGTGAATATCCCCCCGGATAATAGGTATCTGCTTTGAATGATGCACAATTCTCTGTTTCATGAAGTCAGGGTCCATGATGAATTTGGATATCAATGCCTGTTTAAGGTCTAGAATAACCACAGCATCAGTGAAATACAAGCCTGCGTTCAAATGCATGATGTTCCATTGATGAATCCGCTTGACCCAACTGATTCAGATGGTTAATATCCATACAGTAACAGTTGACTCGTGTTGGAGTCATCAGGATGTTCATTGGGGAGATTGGTATGGTTCGTATTATAATTTTGGCTGTGATTGGAATTGTCTCCTTTTTGGCAGTATTTATTCCGGGATATTTTCTGGTAGTGCCCCGACCGCCTGAAGTTTCTCAGCAGCAAGGGATGGTACCGGATATGGATGTGGTCAATCCCGAAATTCCTGAGGCTCCCGGTGCTGAGCCTGTCAGTGCTTCCGCGGGGAACAAATAAACTTTTTGTCACGAAGACCACGAACATCGGTTCTTCTAAACAGTCTTAAATCTTAGTGTCCGTCAATGGACAAATTAATTCACTTCTTTGTCAATGAGGCTTGATATGTCAATACATCTTACCTTTACACACATTAAACAATCTGAAGCTGTTGAAGAGCATATAACTGATATTATGGCGGAGTTACTGAAAATTACCGACAATAAATTTCCCTTTCATATCAATCTTACCAAAGAAAATGAAGAACACAGTGTCACTATCAACTGTAATTATAAAAACAAGCCACTGGTCAGTAAAGCCAATCATGAGAATCTGTATAAAGCAATTGCCAAAAGTGTGGATACCATGAAAACCCAGGTGATCAAAAAAACCGACAAACTTAAGCATGTCTAAATCATCAGATTCAGTTGACGGAATATTATTTCGTCAACTGTTTCCTCTTCAAATCAAGTAATCCTGTCCTTCCCTATGCGCTCATGTCTTTTGCTCCCTTGATCAGGATATTGAAGTGGTTAATGCTGTTTACAGGGTTGATCTTACTTTTTATCATGGGTGCAGGAACATGGATCTATCTCAACTCACATCGTATTCCATCCTGGATTCATCAATATACCGGACTGCAACTTGAAACTCGCTCTATAGAACTCACATCACCGGACAGGTTTCAGTTCACCCTGACCGCCAACCATATCAATCTTTTTGAAAATTCTCCTGAGGAACCTGTTCTGACGCTGGAAAACTTTAAACTCAGTATTGATGCAAGCCATCTGCTGAAACGCAAATTGATCATTCAGGAACTCCTGATTGCCAAACTTCAGGCAGAACTCTATATTTCAGCAGAAAACGATCTACGGTTGGGAACATTTGCTCTCAAAAAAAGCTCTTCGGAATCCTCTTCTTCAGGATTTTCATGGATCGAAATCCTGTTTAAAAAACTGAATATCCATGATTCGCATCTCACCATCCAATATCCGGAGTCCTATCAAATCCCACCCTTGAGAATCACAGGAATCGAAAGTCAGATTGACTGGGAAAACGCTCTCAAACAGGCGGCGTTTCAAACAGAAGTGTTTCTGGGCAACTACCACGGACAAGTTCAACTGAAAGTCGAGGGAACTGGTGAATCATGGGACGGAACCTGTAACATTATCGATGTTCCTCTTGATTTCCTCCAGATTCCTGCGGTTGATGGTGTATTTTCAGCAATCCCTGTCTCTGGAATTCTAAACGTAACAGGAAAAATCCATTCCCAAAATCTGGCTGAGTGGAATGCCCAAATCAACTGGGATGTGAAAGACTTGCGGCTAACAAATCCGGCTTTTCCAGATGAGGTCCTCAATCTATCGACCATCAGTGGTCAAGGCAGTGTTAACTCAAATCATGACAGCCTGGTAGCACGAATGGATATTCCCTCGGTGCAGTTGCCCTTTGGCCACATCCGTTTCAATGGCTCATGGATCAAAACCAATGAGATCGCTGGACGACTGAATGTGCAGGGAATCACGGATTCATGGAAAATTGAGGAAGTCAAACCCTGGCTGACCGTGTTTCTCCCGCAAGGTGCCGGACAATGGATCCAAACATCTCTGCACCGGGGAATGCTTGATCAACTTCAGCTTTCAATCGCTTATGATCAACAAAATGAAACTTCTCCACTGGATCTGAAACTGACCGGTCAATTTTCTGAAGTTAAAATGTCTCCCTTTGAAAACATTCCAGATATTGAGCAAGGCAAAGGAACCCTGCAACTTGATCTGAAAAAACTGCTGCTTTCATTTGATTCCGGCGTTTTACCCGGGATCCGGATTTCCGGGGGGAGCCTGCAACTGGAATATGGCATGCCTGACCGGGTACCGCTCCATATTGATGCGGTTGCGAGTGCTGATAGCAATCAGGCATGGCAAGCCTTTCGTCCTTTGTGGAGTCCCGGACTGCCCTTGCTGAATCATGTGGAACTCGCAGGTGGCGTTGAGGGGAAATTTAATCTGGATATTCCTGATCTTTCTCATGACTTGACTGTCGCTATGACCATTGCCTTGAGTCCCCAGGGGATAGAAGCGTCCTTGAAAGAAGCGGGCAATATTTATCAGATAAAACATCTCACCGGCTTAATGTCTGTCACGCTGGAGGCCCTCAAATTTGAAAATATCAGATTTGAGCATGAGCAACAGCAAGGCGAACTGAATGGGCAATTTGCTCTGGCAGCCGCACAGGATACCACCTTGACCCTGGCTCTCAGCAATCTTGGGCCATACCTGCCTGTTTATGCTGAACCTGACCATTTTATGGCACAATGGTTACCCAAAAATATGGATGCGACTCTAAAGATCAAAAAATCCTCTGAAAAATCCCAACCAACACCATGGTTGTTTGAAATTGAAACAGTGGATGATCAGAAACAGAGCCTTGAAATTGAATCAAAACTTGAGCAGGAACAGTTTTCCATCACCAACATGACCGGCAAACTGGGACAAATTTTCATGTCAGGCAATCTGGATTTTTCGAAGAGCAACAGCTCTCTGAAAACAAGAATTGGCCGGGAGAATCCTTTCCTGAACATGGATTGGCAATGGAATAATCATGCGGGAATCATTAAACTTGAAATCAACCGATTGGACATTGAGGAATGGAAAAAATGGGAACTTTCCCCCGCTTTAAAACAACTCCTGCCCCGGGAAAATAATACGGATGAAACTAAAGTTGAATCGGTGCCATCCAGGCGACCGGATCTGATGATCAATCAATGGACTGTTGACGCAAAACTCAAGGAACTGATTCTGCCCGATGGCACCATCATTCCTGTTGAGGTGTCAGGAAATCTGAAAATTGATGAGCAATATCATTTGAATCTGTCAAAACTGGCATCAGGGGATGAACATGGACATTTGAATTATAACGGAACCTTGAATGAAGGAAAACTGGTTTTATTCTGGAATAAACTCGATGTACCTTATTGGATGAAAACGTTTGCTCATTCCTCAAGTCCGCAACACACAACAACCGCTCCGCAAATACCACTACAGCAGAAAACCGGGGACTCCAATACCGAGCAACCTGAGCAGAATGACAACAATCTCCAGTTCTTCCGGAATTATGAGATGTCACTGGAAATTCCAGAATTGATTCTTCCGGGTAATGCTCCGGCCCCTCTGAAAGGAAATATTGCATTTCATCAGGGAAACAACACTCTGAAAATCGATTTTCCAGAGATCCAATATGGCCCGCAATCAGCAACAGGTTCTGTCACCTACCAGAACAAAAAAGTGGAAGTTTTTCTGGAAGACGCGAAAATTGAGGCTCTTCCTTGGGTCAATCTGGCACGGACAATGCCAAGGAGTGAATCAACTTCAGACAATACAATTCTGGAAGAAGAAGCACCCCTGGATTATATCAGGCTCAAAGCCATTGTGAGCTCCTTTCGAATCAGTCCCGATTTTGAATTCCCGGTACATTTTGAAGTCCAGATCGTACCAGGTCTGGGCCTGACCAGAGTTTTTGTGGATGAATGCAGAACGCCCTATTTTCTGGCAAAATCCTCAATCACCTTGTGGCCGAACGCACAGGATTTGATTTTGAATTTCAAAACACTGGAAGTTGCCGAACTGATGAAAGTTATCCAAAGAGAAGACTGGCCTCAATGGATGAATTCCACATTGGTCGGTCAACCGATAGAAACACCCCCATCCTCCGGGCAAGTGACTTTTAATTTTAAGTCTGAAGAAAGTTTTATTGACGCTCTTGATCCTGTGCCATTGTCCTTGAAAGGAAAATTTCAATGGGACGCCGTTGGAAACTGGAATGGCGACTTGTATGAAATCGCCTGGGCACGCCAGGCAGGCAACCTGACAATGAGCAACAATAACCGGCAGTTTAAAATCGGAGGAGATTTCGAATATCTGGATTTCGCGTTGTGGCGACAACTGGCAGACGCATGGTCTGAGGGCACCCCCCATGAAGAAAAAAAAGAAACACCACAACCATCCGTGGAAAATACTAATAAGGAAACTCCACCATGGTACGAATTGACCATTCCTGCCATCAATGCAGAGTTCAACATCAAAGCCCAGAGAATGAAATTTCTGGAATCTGTTTTCAGTAATTTTCAAATCAAGGGCCAGTTCACTCCTGATAAGCTCAAGATCTCACGACTTTTCTGGGAAAAACGCGCTGATCCGGCATTCAGTCTGATGGGCTATCTAAAGAGAAATCCTCAGGATAATTACTGGCGAGGCAACATTGTGACTGAAGTTTATGATCTGGGGGATTTGCTCACTCTGCTTCAAACAGATTCCAGCGAAGAACCGCTTGAGATCCGTCAGGGCAATACCCAGGTTCAAGCGGATATTGTGCTTTCGCCTTTAGCGGATCGACGTTGGACGTTCAATGCGGATCTTCGGGGAGAATCGTTTGAAGGAATCATTCCACGGGGAAATTCAATTGTTTTTATTGTTGCCGCCTTGTCAATCCAGAGTTATGTCAAGGCGGCTGAAGGCAAATTGAGTGGCCTTGAAGGCAAAGGTCTTGTCTACAACCATCTGTCCGCGGACATGCAGATTCGTGGAGGACAATTGCAGATCAGGGATTTCACGATCAATAGTCCTACGATAAAAATTGTTTCACTGGGGAAAATGGATCTGGCTCAGGATTCTCAATTGTTGCTGGTCTGCCTCCAGCCATTTGAGTCTGTGGATAAGGTTTTCAGCAACATTCCACTGGCCAGTTGGATTCTGACCAATAAACGAGGTGCCTTCATTGAATTTTGTTATGAGGTTTCAGGAAATACAGAAGACCCGACTATCATCGCGTTGCCACAATCTGTCTTACCGGGCCGTATCAGCGATTTTTTCATGTATGATGTGAACAAGGGAAAGGGGCAAACCGATACCCCGATTTTTAAATTGATCAAACCCTGAGTCAACTGACAGGCTTGATGCTGTCAGGGTAAAAATCATACATTTCAGCCCCGTCCAAAGCTTCCTTGACCAGTTTATCAGGATCGGCAATCATGGCTTCAGCCCTGTGGATTGAACGGAGCGAAGCGCGTGTCGCTGGTTTTTGCGGTTGAAATACGGTGCAGCAATCAGGAAAATCCAGAATACTGAGAGGATACGTTCCTATTTTACGGGCTACAGCAATAATTTCATGTTTATCCATGCCGATCAGAGGGCGCAAAACGGGATAAGCCGCATTTTCAGTCGTACAAACCAGATTGTCCAGCGTCTGGCTGGCGACCTGAGAGAGCGAATCACCAGTGATGATGGCCAAGCCTTTTTCCCGGAGTGCCAGATCATTGGCAATTCTGTTCATAAACCGTCGGTAAAGCAGGGTTCTGAGTGAGTCAGGGCAGTCATTTTTTATGGTTTTCTGAATTTCAGCAAAGGGTACCACATACAGTCGTGTATGCGGTTGGGTCGCGGCAAGATGCCGAACAAGATCAATTACTTTTTCCTTACTTTGTTCGCCTATGTAGGGAAAACTGTGAAAATGTAGAAACACCACCCGGCAACCACGTTTCATCAACATCCAGCTTGAGACAGGACTGTCAATACCGCCACTGATCAAGCCAATCACAACTTGCCTCGGATCCACGGGCATTCCACTGATCCCTTGTTTTTTACTCACAAAAATCACACTGTTTTCGGCCCAGATTTCAATGCCGACTTCCATTTCAAAGTGGTTGAGATCCACCTTGAGTTGCGGAAATTTCTGTACCAGACAACCCCCGATATCACGTTCAATAGCGGTGGAATATAAATGGAAATTTTTATTGGCACGTCTGGCAGAAACTCGAAATGTGATTGTTTTTCCCGGGTTGGCGTCAATCATGGCCTGCACAGAGGTTTCGCATTGCTGCTGGATGTCTGTCATTTCATGGGTTGAGAAATGAACCGGACTCACACTGGAAATTCCCGGAATTTTGCATAACTGATCCAAAAATGTTTCTTCATCATAATCAAACCAGACGACCAGACGTCCTCTTCTCAATTCGACCTTGTGGATCCCATAAGTCTTGAGATGAGTACGGATGTTGCGCTTGAGCAATTCTTCAAACGTACGACGATTCTTTCCCTTGACGCCTATTTCAGCGTAACGGATGATGGCACAATTCATGGGGTTTCAATGCCGGAGGAGAATAGAAAGTAGAGGGGAAAAGGGGCAACTGCCCCCTGACTCATGATTTTGTTTTATCTTTTTCAGATGGGAGATAATTGAGAATCTGGGCACCGAGTCCGGCAAACAGCATCGTCATCACAATTCCCGGAACATTGGCAATCAGGATAATCCAGGGAATCACAAACAAATAAAACACATATTCTGATATCATAAGGAGGCTCCGTCAATCAGTGGGCAAATAAAAAAACGTGCTATATTTCCTGTAAATACGTTGATCCTGCAAGCTTATTTTTAAAAGAAATTGCTGTCGACAGATTTCAAATAGTAAATTATCATAACGTCGCTCTCCGTCCTTTAACAGGGACAAATCTCCAGTTTTAATAACCAGAAAAAAATACGTAAGCGTTCAGCTTTCAGTATTCAGCTTTCAGTGTTTATGCGCCTCAGAAGCCTTATGACTCAATAGCAGAAAATATCGTTTGGCTTCCAGGCCTTGAGAATTCCTGAAAACTGATAGCTGACGGCTGAACGCTTACAAAAATACGTTACATCCGCTTGCGATCAGACGGCTTTTTTCCGGAATAACCTCAGTATTCGTCTAAACAGAGAACGAACCCCAAAAGTGAGGCCTACCCCAATCACAAAGGCAATGGCTGGACGAGCCGTTACACTGGTATCCCACCAGACTTTGAATCGGCGATGCAGGTCTTCAGAAGGACTGAACATCGAGGTTTGTGTATTCTGAAGTGCCATCAGGTAATTGCTCAGGGTTTCAATATCCGCATCCGATAAATTCAATTGCGGCATCTGTGATTGTTCCACATCAAATCTTGGCTCTTTCAAACGATGCTGAATCCAGAACCGCACTCCTTCTTCCCCATGGAGTTGACGCAATTTATCACGAGCTTCCTGATACAGCGTATGAGGCTCTGTCGTGATTTTATCAATTTGATTGAGTTGTGTCAGATACTCCGGTGACTCTATCCGTTGTCGAATGCGGTCAACAAGGCCATCGAGGGCAGGTCCCATGCTGCCGCCCACCCCATTGATCTTGTGGCATCCCTCACAGCCTTTATCCTGAAACAGACTCATGCCTGAGATCTGAAAACTTCGGGAAAGATCACTTTTTCCCGGAACAATTTTCAGCACCTGGTTTTCACCATGCCTGTCTGGAAAAAATACCGTGAAATAAATACCGTCGCGGCCTTGTGCGATGGACGTGAGCAACTGTGGCATTTCCCCTTGATACCACAGCAGTCTTTCTGGTGCGGTTTGTAAACCTCGTCCCTGTTTCAACAGAAAACTTTTAATGGTTCTGGCTCCACGCTGATTGGATTCATCAATTCCAAGAATTCCCGAATAGGCAATCAACAGCCTGTTTGCCAGGGGAAGAATCGCGGGATCTTTGTTGGTGTAGGTCAGTGATGACACTCCAAGATAGCCGGGATCGACCCAAATGCCATTGATTTTAAGGGTTTCCGCATCGCCATCCCAATAATAGTTTTGACCGGGTATGATTTCGATAAGACGGCTATGAGCTCCAAGGTCTACCACATACACCGTTCCCTGAGGATCTATCGCAAAATCAACCGGATTCATAAAACCATAGGCAAACACATAACTGGCAGGACTCTGAGGATTGCTTTCCTCATACAGCGGATTATCCTGTGGCGCGGTAAAATCGAGGTTCATCCGCAAAATTTTCCCATGCCAGGACGCCATGTTTTGCGCGTTTGCAGAATTTCCACCATCACCGATTCCAACATACAATTTCTGGTCGGGTCCGATTTCACAATGAGTGATCGATCTTGAAAGGACTGTAGATTCCTGTTGAAAAGTTCCGTCAAATTCAGTCCATTTCACCGGTTTCATTGCAAAACCTGTCACGCCATGCTCAAACCTGACGATCCGGTTCACCCAGCGTCCACCGTTGAAGCCGATAGCGACAGCATAGAGCCAGCCCTGTTCCGGAGCCACGCACAATCCTGATAATTGAAGCGGTGTGGACGCGTCAGGCATAGCCAGTGGTCTTGCCAGCAAATCGGAATAGAGGGTACGTTGTTTCTGCCGGTTGACCGCATAGATATTTCCATCATATTCCAGCACAAAATATTCAGGGGCTTCCACGTTTTCAGACGAGGGCACAAACACCAGATCAACAGGATTTTTCCAACCGCTGGAATCCTGTTTGACCATGAAATTCGTGATGGTCGTCCACTCCTGAACTTCTTCCCCATGGATGTTGGCGCCGAGGAACATCACACAGGTCATGAACCCGATAATAGAAATAAAAATACGTGTCATAAACTTCTCATAAAAAGGTACGAATAATCAGGCTGGAACTTAGATTCATGACATTTCAGATGCAAGGCAATTACAAGAAAGGCATTGGACAAACAGGATCAGAACCACCTGAATTCTCTAAACTTTAAATCCTGTGGGGATTCAGTCTCTTCAATCAGCCTTATTCAGAACAATCGAATTCGCAATACCTCTAAGCATACCGGGAAAAATGAATATGTGAAAGGGGGCTGTTGCATACCAGTACAACAGTCCGAACGTTCCCTTTGGAAAAAAACGTGCCCGTTGGTGAAGTACCGTTTTTCCATCCTCCTGTGCTTGAAGACGGAATTCCAGAACGGCCTTTCCCGGTAGCTTCATTTCAGCAATCAATGCCAGGTGTTCCCGGGGCTTCACCACACTCACCCGCCAAAAATCGACAACATCCCCCAACATTAGTTTTTCAGAATCCCGACGGCCTCTTCGCAAGCCAACGCCCCCAACAAGTTTATCGATCATGCCGCGGAGTTTCCATAGCCAATTCCCATAATACCAACCTGTCTGCCCCCCAATTCTCACGACAGGAAGCCACACCTGCTGTACGGGAGCATCAATCGTGATCTGACGATAATCTTCGAAAACAGTGCCTCCGGCCCAGTCCGGATCACCTGGAACAGGCCATTCCACTGGAAGCAATCCCGAATCCGTCCAATGTGTCTCTACGTGTTGTTCGTAAGTTCGTTCCAGTGCTTTCGTAATAGCCTCAGCACAGCTCAACAATTTCTGTGGAATGAGTTTTTGGATGGAATCATCTTTACAGACAACCGGATTCTTCAATCCTTCTGCCAAAGGACGGGCAATGTAGGCGGGTAATGGCGTTACCAAATGGATCCAATAGGAACTGAGACGGGGTGTCAGTACTGGTACAGGGATTACTTTTCTTTCAGGAATCCCGGTTGCCCGTGCATAGATATGCATCAACTCCAGATAAGTAACTACATCGGTCCCTCCAATATCAAACGTTTGTCCTGCTGTCGTTTCAACTTTCAGGCAAGAAATCAGATATTGCAGAACATTCGACACCGCAATCGGCTGGACTGGAGTGTTGACCCACTTTGGAGTAATCATCACGGGCAGACGATCCACCAAATAGCGCAATATTTCGAAGGAGGCACTGCCGGAACCAATGATCATAGCGGCATTCAAAATGGTGACAGGCACTGTTCCCTGCCGCAAAATGTCTGCTACTTCATGCCTAGACCGCAGGTGTTTGCTCAGAGACGCATCATTCAGCCCCAACCCCCCTAAATAAATAATTCTCTGCACTCCATGCTGTGCACAGGCACTGACCAAATTTTGGGCCGATGTACGGTCTGCTTCTTCAAAATTGCTTTGTCCCGCCACCATGGAATGCACGAGATAATACACCACATCACACCCTTCGACAGCCTTTTGAAGATCCTCCGAGTGAAGCACATCACCCGCCGCCAGTTCGAGATTGGGATAATGGTGCCAGGGACGAGCCTGCAGTTTTTTCAGGGAACGGCTCATCGCCCGGACTTGATATCCGGCCTCCAGCAGACGTGGAACCAGTCGTCCTCCAATGTATCCTGTCGCGCCTGTAACTAGTATTTTAGGTTTCATCTTCATGGTTTATCTATAATGAAAAATGTGGATGGTCAACGGTGACACATGTCATTGGTGCAAGCACTCATAGGTCCTCTCTGTTATGATTCTTTCCATTTTCCAAGCTGAGCACAAAGTTCCCACAAACGCTTCGTGTCTGCGGGAGTATGGTGGGTTTTGTCCGAACGATGAATGGAACGGGCTTTGCGGTCAAACCAGAATTTCCCACTTTCCTGAGCCGTCAGATGCGGCGCAACTGCCAGCCAGATGATGGTATCCGCACCCTGTTCTGAAGTCCGTAAAACCCATTTGGTTATTTTCCTGAAGGTGGGCAAGGAATTTTGCACACCTTTCGTATCGGCCCACCCAGGATGCATCGCACTGACAATCACATTCCTATCCTTCAGTCGCTCTGCCCACAGTTCGGTTAAAATCACTTCAGCTCTTTTACTTTCTGCATAGGCCATGACCCCATTATAAGGGCGATTCTGGTATTGTGGATCGTCCAACTGTAGAGGAGTCGCATACATTCCACCTGAAGATACATTAATGATCCTGGCTTCTTTGGCCTGCAAGAGCTGAGGCAACAGCAAATTTGTCATTAAAAAATATCCCAGTGTATTGGTAGCAAAGGTTTTCTCCAGCCCTTCCGAATTTTCTTCGCGTTGATTCAACAAAACCCCTGCGTTATTGATCAATATATCGAGGTGCGGTTCTTTGAAACGAAATTGTTCTGCAAATTCCCGAATCTGCGAGGGTTCGCTCATATCTACGATTTCCAAAAATATGTTGGAATGGTCACTGGCGTTCATGATTTCATGTTGGGCCTTTTTTCCTGACTCCGCATTGCGACAAATGAGGTAAAGCCTGGCTCCCAGTTTGGCAAGATGCAAACTTGTGGCTTTGCCCAAACCCGAATTAGCACCAGTGACCAGCACCGTTTTTCCTTTCATGGATACCTGGGTGTCGGCATCGTTCCAAAGTTTTTTTCGAACAGAGTACCCCACTCGGTCATACCCGAAGATTACTGTCTTATTCAGCACATCATCCATCGTTTTACGTAAACCTGCCATGTTCAAACTCCTATTCAGTCAGAGAAACACTGTCATTTGCCATCTTCAGCAATACCAGCGACACAATACTATACAAAACCCCACCGCAATCAACCAGCCACAAACTCATCATAAACCAATTGCGGGAACCGTCAATGAGGATTCCAACTCCCCGGCGTGTGGCCAGTCCTTAGTTTTTACCGGATATTCGAGCTGTATTTCTGAAAACGACAATCTGCTCATTTTTCAGACGGATTATCCGGAAATGATGAATCTTTATGCAAAGTTTCCCTGGATAAGGCTGATACGTTCCAATAAGTCATTGTTTTTATTTTTAAAATTAAAATGGCATATTCCATGAAGTATCTGCTATGACTGATCAGTTCATCCCGCAGATTTGAAAGGAGGCCTTATGTTTCTAAATTATCAGACAAATTCCATGTATGATGAAATGTTTACTGAACCACCCCATGCCAGAGATGGAGCCGATCTTCTGGTTCAAAAAATCAGCTCACTTTCTGATGGCGAATTGCTCATTCGCCAGTCGGCCGCTGAAAAAAGCATGCTCAGAATGGGGATCACGTTCAATGTGTATGGCGATCAATCTGGCAAAGAACGTATTTTCCCCTTTGATATCATTCCCAGAATCTTTTCCGCTAAAGAATGGAAGTTGATTGAAAAAGCGCTCAAACAACGTATTTCCGCACTCAATCTGTTTATCCATGACATTTACCATGAACAGAAAATTCTCAAGGACAAGGTCATTCCCGAGTATGTCATCTATTCTGCCAGCACCTTCAGAAAACAATGCGTGGGCCTCAATCCGCCACGGGGTGTCTGGGCACATATATCCGGCATTGATATGGTGCGGGAAAAAAACGGGCAGATGTATGTGCTGGAAGATAACCTGCGCTGTCCTTCCGGAGTGTCCTATGTGCTGAAGAACAGACAGGTGATGAAGCAGGTTTTTCCACAAGTGTTTGAGGCGTCTCATGTCGCCCCGGTCGATCTTTATCCAAATCTGCTTTACAAAACCCTCCGCTCCATTGCTCCTGAAGGGGTGGATGATCCGACCATCGTGGTGCTCAGTCCGGGAATGTATAATTCAGCGTACTTTGAACACTCCTTCCTGGCCCAGCAGATGGGCGTTCCGTTGGTGGAAGGGAGTGATCTGGTGGTCAAGAATGGCTTTGTGCAAATGTCCACAACCCGTGGACTGCAACGGGTGGATGTGATCTATCGCAGAATTGATGATGATTTTATTGATCCGTTGGTGTTTAACAAGGATTCCATGCTCGGAGTTCCGGGACTCATGGATGTTTATATGAAAGGCCGTCTGGGGATGGCCAACGCGCCGGGAACCGGAATTGCGGACGATAAGGTCGTGTATGCCTATGTGCCTCAGATGATCAAATATTATTTGGGAGAGGAAATTCTGATTCCAAACGTGCCAACCTATCTGTGCTGGGAAGAAAAAGACATGACTTATGTGCTGGAACATATTGACCAACTGGTGGTGAAAGCCGCTAACGAAGCCGGTGGTTACGGCATGCTTGTCGGACCGCATTCCACAAAGGAACAGCAGGATGAATTCCGGTTGAAAGTCAAAGCGAATCCCCGAAACTATATCGCACAACCAACACTGACCCTGTCAAGAGTCCCGACCATTATCGGTGATCATCTGGAAGGACGACATGTCGATTTTCGTCCGTTTGTGCTGTATGGCGAAAAGATTGAGGTATTGTCAGGCGGGTTGACCCGGGTTGCGTTGAAAAAAGGCTCGCTGGTGGTCAATTCCTCTCAGGGCGGAGGCAGCAAGGATACCTGGGTGATACAACGCGAGGAAGGAGAAATCTATGCCGATTAAAGACATTATGCTGAGTCGGACAGCCAACCAGATTTACTGGCTGAGTCGCTATCTGGAACGTGCCGAAAATGTCGCACGTTTCATTGATGTGAATTTACAGTTGATGATTGATCTGCCCCAGGTCACATACCGGCATTGGGAAGCTGTGGTGATGACCTCCGGAGATATTCAGCTTTTCAGTGAGCTCTTCACAGACGTTACCCAGAAAAACGTCATTAAGTTTCTGACCTTTGAAACCGAAAATCCCAATTCCATTTTGTCCACGGTCCGGTTTGCCAGGGAAAATGCCCGCAGTGTGAGAGAGATCATTTCTTCGGAAATGTGGGAACAGATCAACAGTCTGTATCTGTTACTCCAGGATGCGAAAAACGACAGCAAGGTTCTGGAATCTCCGCATGATTTTTTTGATGCGGTAAAACGTGAATGTCATTTGTTTGAAGGGATCACTCAAAACACCTTGTCCCGGAGTGAAGCCTGGTATTTTCTGCGTCTGGGGCATTTTATCGAACGGGCCGATAAAACCGCCAGAATTCTGGACATGCACCATTACATGCCCGGACAACAGGAAGGCAACCCGACCTATGAACTGCTCCGCTGGCATGCTGTGCTTAAATCCATCAGCGCACTGGAAATGTACCGTCAGAATTATCGGGAAGTGAATCAGATGGATGTTTATAATTTTCTGTTGCTGGATAAAAATTTTCCCCGTTCGATTTACTGGTGCCTGATCCGGGCTGAAGAATCATTGCGAATGATTTCCGGCTCCCGGGAAGGGCGTTACGCCAACAAGGCTGAACGCTTTCTGGGCAAGTTGAAATCGGAGGTGGATTACTGCGATCTGCAGGAATTGATTGAAGAGGGCATCACCCGGTTTCTGGATAACATTCAATTCAAAATCAATGAGATCGACGATATGATTTATGAAACTTTTTTCAAAAGTTCTGTTTGATCTCTTTCCGGAGAATTCCTTATGAGCATTCGTGTAGCGCTTCGACATGAAACCAGTTATTCCTATGATCGTCTGGTGAAACTTTCGCCACAGGTCATCCGGTTGCGTCCGGCTCCACACTGCCGAACACCTGTGACCGCGTATTCGCTGAAAATTGATCCCAAACCCGAATTTATCAACTGGCAACAGGATCCCTTCGGCAATTTTCTGGCGCGTATCACCTTTGAAGAAAAGCAGACCGCGTGGAGGGTGGTCGTTGATCTTGTGACAGAAATGACAGTGATCAATCCTTTTGATTTTTTTCTGGAAGATTCTGTTGAACAATATCCTTTTCACTATGCGCCGAATGTTGCCAAGGAGCTTTCACCATACCTCGAAATTCAGGAGGATGGACCGTTGATCAAGGAGTTCCTCTCAACCATCAAAGTTGAAAAAGGACGAACCATTGATTTTCTGGTGGCTGTGAATATGAAACTCCATCAGGCAATCCGCTATGTCATTCGTCTGGAACCGGGAATCCAGTCCTGTGAGGAAACACTCGGTCTCCGTTCCGGATCGTGCCGAGACAGCGCGTGGTTGATGGTTCAGGTACTGCGACATTTTGGTCTGGCGGCACGTTTTACGTCAGGCTACCTCATTCAACTCACCCCGGATGTCAAATCCCTGGATGGGCCCTCAGGCACCGATCATGATTTCACAGATCTGCACGCCTGGACTGAGGTTTATCTTCCGGGGGCCGGTTGGGTTGGTCTTGACCCCACTTCCGGATTGTTTGCGGGTGAAGGTCATCTTCCCCTGGCCAGCACCCCGCATCCGGTAGATGCGGCCCCCATCACCGGACTGGTGGATGAATGTGAATCAGACATTCATTTTGAAATGCATGTGGATCGAATCCATGAAGATCCCCGTGTCACCAAACCTTACACTGACGAACAGTGGACTGATATTCTTAATCTTGGCTGGTCCGTTGATCAAAAACTGGAAGCTGATGATGTCCGCCTCACCATGGGTGGCGAACCCACCTTTGTTTCCATTGATGATCAGGATGGTCCTGAATGGAATTATACCGCTCTGAGTGAAAAAAAATTTCAGTTGGCCAACAATCTGCTCCAACGCCTGAAACAGCGTTTTGCGCCTAAAAGTCTGCTGTTTTACGGGCAGGGGAAATGGTATCCCGGAGAAATCCTGCCCCGCTGGTCGCTGGGATGTTACTGGAGAAAAGATGGTGTTCCGGTCTGGCAGAACGAAAAGTTGATTGCGCAGACTCCTGTTTCTGACAAAACCGCAATGGAAATCAAGGCCAGGGAATTCATGGAAAAACTGGCCGAAAATCTGGGCGTTTCGACCGAATTCATTCTTCCCGGCTATGAGGACGCGTTTTATTATCTGTGGAAAGAAGGAACTCTGCCGGTTAATTTTGATCCCCTGCAAAAACAACTGGAAGACAAAGTGGAACGGAGCCGTCTGGTAAAGCTTCTGGAAAAAGGATTGGGAAGTTTGACAGGCTATGTTTTGCCGCTGGCTGAGGATCATTCAGGCGAGCGTTTTTCATGGAAAAGTCGCAGTTGGGTGTTTCGTCGTGATCGCATGTATCTCATTCCCGGTGATTCTGTGATGGGTTTCCGCTTACCCTTGAATTCACTGGTCTGGGAAGCCGCTGATCAGCGACATCAGATTTATGAACAGGACACCATGCACCCCAGAAAACCGCTGCCGGATCTGGAAAAATTTCGACAACAGATTGAAGAACGTCATGAGTCCCCACAACCACAGCAGGATATGTCACTCAATCCTTCTGTCTTGAGAACAGCGATTTGTATTGAGCCCAGAAATGGAATTCTCTATGTGTTTCTCCCGCCGGTCTATGCGCTGGAATCCTGGCTGGATCTGATTTCCACGCTTGAAAAAACGGCCGGTGAACTGAATACTCCGATCAGGCTTGAAGGCTATCCACCTCCTAAAGACTGGCGTTTGGGTTCCTTTCAGATCACTCCTGATCCAGGTGTGATTGAAGTGAATATTCATCCTTCCTCTCATTGGGAAGAACTGGTTTGGAACACCGAAATTCTCTATGAAGAAGCGCGCTTGTCACGTCTGGCCACAGAAAAATTCATGCTCGATGGCAGGCATACAGGAACTGGTGGCGGAAACCATGTCACCATCGGCGGATCAACGCCTGCGGACAGTCCGTTTTTACGCAGACCAAACCTGCTGAAAAGTCTGGTGAATTTCTGGCAGAATCATCCCGGTTTGTCCTATCTGTTTTCAGGTCTGTTCATTGGACCAACAAGTCAGGCGCCAAGGGTGGATGAAGCCCGTGATGGTGCATTGTATGAACTGGAAATCGCGTTTCAGCAATTAGCCGGTTTTACAAATCCATCTCCATGGATTGTCGATCGTGTTCTACGGAACATGCTGGTTGATCTTACCGGAAATGGACATCGTGCTGAATTCAGCATCGACAAACTGTATTCTCCCGACAGTTTGAGCGGAAGACAAGGACTGGTTGAACTGCGTGCTTTTGAAATGCCGCCGCACTCAAGGATGAGTGTGGTTCAACTGTTGTTGATCAGGGCCCTTGTCTCCGCCTTTTGGAAACAACCTTATTCCCAGGCACTGGTCCCCTGGAATACAGAGTTGCACGATCGGTTCATGCTGCCTCATTTTGTAAGACAAGACCTGCTGGATGTTCTGAAATATCTGGAATTATCGGGTTTTTCTTTTGATCCGGAGTGGTTTGCTCCATTTATGGAATTCAGATTTCCACATTACGGCACCATCAACGCGGATGACATCAAACTCGAACTTCGCATGGCACTCGAACCATGGAATGTGCTGGGCGAAGAAATGGTGACCGGTCTCACGTCAAGGTTTGTGGATGCTTCTGTCGAACGGCTTCAGGTGGAAATCACCGGTTTGACACCAACCCGACATCTGGTTTTGTGCAATGGCCGGAGAATTCCCTTGACCAATACGGGCACACAGGGGCATTACGTCGCAGGTGTTCGGTATCAGGCCTGGAAAGCGCCATCTTCTCTGCATCCGACCATTCCTGTGCATAATCCACTGGTGTTTGATATTTATGACAAGTGGAATCAACGGTCTATTGCCGGTTGTACTTATCATGTCTCCCATCCTGGAGGCTTGTCTTACGAAACACGCCCGGTGAATGCCTATGAAGCCGAAACCCGCAGAATCTCCCGGTTTATACCGTTCGGTCACACACCGGGAAATATACCCTGCCCTCCAGAAGAAACCAATCCCTGGTATCCCTACACGCTTGATCTACGCAAACAACCTGTGTAAATAGTGCCTACATATTTTCAGGATTTGATTGGGCGATGGCATTCAAACAGGGCGACCGCCGGTCGCCCCTACACATGGTGATGGCATTCAAACAGGGCGACCCGCCGGTCGCCCCTACACATGGTGGGATGGCATTCAAACAGGGCGACCCGCCGGTCACCCCCACACATGGTGTGATGGCATTCAAACAGGGCGACCCGCCGGTCACCCCCACACATGGTGTGATGGCATTCAAACAGGGCGACCCACTGGTCGTCCAATAGGGCATTAATAATTGTTTTTCATGATTTGATGTAGGGGCGACCCGCCGGTCGCCCATTAATGCGCCGGGATAAAATAGAACAATGGCATTAATAATTGTTTTTCATGATTTGATGTAGGGGCGACCCGCTGGTCGTCCAATAGGGCATTAATAATTGTTTTTCATGATTTGATGTAGGGGCGACCCGCCGGTCGCCCATTAATGCGCCGGGATAAAATAGAACAGGGGATATGCAACAATTTCAGCAGAATAGTTCAGTTTCGTTCCAGAGCATGGAAAGCCAACAGGGTCTGTTCAGTGAATGGGGAAGTTACGCGCCTTTGCTGGAGATGGATGAAATCCTTTCACCCGAAGGCGACGTGCGCGCTCACTGGAAATTTCTGGTGGATTCCATGCAGAAACTGGGACCCGAGGAAGTTTGGCGCCGACAGCAGGTGATTGAAGACTGGCTCAGGCAGGATGGTGCCAGCTATAACATTTATGATGGTCAGAAAACAGAAAATCACCCGTGGAAACTGGATCCCTTGCCGGTGTTGTTCAGCAGTCAGGAGTGGACAGTCATTGAACAGGGACTTTCTCAACGGGCTGAACTGCTCAACCGTGTGTTTGTGGATCTTTACAGCGAACGGAGAATCATCAGGCACGGACTGGTTCCACCTGATATTATTTTCAGGCATCCCGCCTTTTTACGACCATGCCAACACACCTTGCCCCAAAATCATAAGGCACTGATGTTTTACAGTGCCGATTTGATTCGGGGAATGGATGGTGCTTTGAGGGTGATGGGTGACCGGACCCAGAATCCTTCCGGTCTGGGATATGCCCTCGAAAACCGCCAGACCCTCATGAAAGTCATGCCCAGCCTGTTCAGGGATTCCCATGTCCATCGTCTGGTGCATTTTTTCCGCAGCATGACCCAATCTCTCAGGCGACTGGTTCCGGGAGAAGAACTGCCGTTGATCATTGTCCTGACTCCAGGCAAGGAAAGTGAAACCTACTATGAACACGAATTCCTCGCCAACTATTTGGGTTACACGCTGGTGCAGGCGGAAGATCTGGTGGTACAGCGCCAAGTGGTTTATTTCAGATCCATGGAAGGACTCCGCAAGGTCGATGTGATTCTTCGAAGAGTCGATGAGGATTATTGTGATCCCCTTGAACTCAGAGGCGATTCTCTGCTGGGAATTCCCGGACTGCTTCAGGTGGTCAGAGCTGGCAACGTTAAAGTTGTCAATCCCCTGGGCAGTGGAATTCTGGAAAGCCCCATCCTGATGGCATTTCTCCCTGCCCTGTCAGAATATTTTCTGGGTGAAAAACTGTTGTTGCCCTCGGTGAAAACGTTGTGGTGCGGCAATTCATCTCATCTGGAAGCCGTGATGGACCAGATGGAAAATTATGTCATCAAACCCATCCATCCATCAGTTTCTACAGAGATTGTCTTCGGGAAAACACTGATTCCAGAAGAGTTGGAAAAATTAAGAAAGAAAATTCTCGGCAATCCGGAGTTGTTTGTCGCGGAGGAATACATCGGGTTGTCTACCGTTCCTGTTGTGCATGAACATCATATTGAACCATGCCGTGTCGGATTCCGGGGGTTTGTGTTCGCGCATCAGGATGAATATCAGGTGCTTTCCGGTGGTCTTGCCCGTGTTGCGCCGAACCCTGACGCACTGGTCATTTCCAATCAGTATGGTGGACGCAACAAAGATATCTGGGTGCTTGCGTCTGAACCTGAAGAAACCGTGGAGACCTTCAAGATCCCCCGATCAACACTACAGTTTAGAGTGGAAAAAAGTGTTTCCGGAAGAATCGCGGAAAATTATTTCTGGATGGGACGATATGTGCAACGCACGGAAAATCTTCTGAGAATCCTGCGACAGATTATGCAGATGGCTCAGCCTGAAGCCGAAGAACAGGGTTATCTCCGATTGTTGATGCGGATGCTGACCCATTTCACAGCCAATTATCCCGGATATGCTGGAATTTCTTCAGATTGGATAGAAAATCCTGTGCCAATGCTTGAAAAAAACATGCTGGATCCCCGGCATTTCAGCAGTCTGGCTTTTAATATTGAGCAGATCAACCGCAACTCACAAAATCTTCATGATCAGATGTCAGAAGAATTGCGAGGTTACGTCAACCAACTTTCTGAGGTGATTCAGGAGGATGCGCCCCGGGATTTTCAGAAAATGGTACAAACCCTGTCCATGAATCTGTGCGCCATCCGTGGTGCACTGCATGATTCCATCGACGACAGCATGGCCTGGATGTTCTGGAATTCGGGACGCCGTTTGGAATGGTCCATTAATGTCGTGATCATGATGTGGAGTGTTGCGATCAATCCTGAAGCCCTGCCACGGGATGTATGGAAATCCATGCTGTCTCTGACAGATAGCTGGACCATGTTCCGTAACCGTTTTTCGATCATTCCCGATTTTCAAAGTTTGCAGGAAATTCTTTTGACCGATGTGAGCAGTCCGCATTCGGTAACGACCCAGGTGATGATCCTCAAGGAGCATCTTGAAAAAATAAAACGTGACTCTCAACGATATACGACAGAGGATGAGGAAGAACTCCTGCATGAATTGCTGGCTCGTCTGAAAGTCGCTAATTTCAATTTTGTCAGTCCTGAACAGGATCAGATTTCACCACGTAGTTCCTTCGGGCGATTCATGCTTGAAGTGAATACGCTGTTAAGAAATTTGTCCGACACCATTCAGACAGATTTTATTCTGCCCAAAGAATTACCCCGACAGATTTAAACCTATGCCTGTTTACAATATCACGCATAAAACACATTATCGCTATGAAGAACCGGTCAGCTTATGCCACAATGAAATACGCATGCTTTCCCGGGAATTTCCTCATCAGCGCAGCCTCAAAACAGAAGTACACATCAACCCCCAGGCCAGCATTTATTCAGAACGTGAGGATTTTTTCGGAAACCGGGTCGCCTATTTTTCTGTGGAACGTCCCCATGCGTTACTGGAAATTGTTGTCAATAACATCGTTGAAACGGTATCGCAACCCCCGGTAAATTTTAAGGATAGCCCTGCCTGGGATGACATGTGTCATTGGCTTGAAACAGGCGGAAACGCCGAATGTTTTGAACTGCGCGAATTCTGTCATCCCTCCCCCAAAGTCCCCCTTCTACCGGGGATGAAAGATTATGCGCTGATTTCATTTTTACCGGGAAGGCCCGTTCTTGAAGCCGCCATGGATCTCACCTCAAGAATTTTTAAGGACTTTATATTTGATCCCAAAGCCACCGATGTTTCCACACCTTTGTCAAAAGTATGGCAACAAAAACGGGGAGTGTGTCAGGATTTCGCGCATGTCGGGATTGCTTGTCTGAGGTCTTTGGGATTGCCGGCCCGCTACATGAGTGGTTATCTGGAAACGTTGCCGCCTCCCGGGAAACCCAAGCTGATCGGGGTGGATATGTCTCATGCCTGGTTTTCAGTCGGCGTCCCGCAACTGGGATGGTTCGATTTTGACCCCACCAATAACCAGATGCCCTCTTCCCGGCATATCAGCATCGCCTGGGGGCGTGACTACAGTGATGTCACTCCGCTGAAAGGCATCATTTTCGGGGGCGGCGACAAACAGGAACTCAAAGTATCTGTTGATGTTTCCCGCCGACCTGACCGCACATCGGGCTTACTGCTTAGGCCGTAGAGACGTGCGCATCTCTACGATTATTCAAACACACCTTTACTCTGGCCTGTCACATTTTTCATATTCTCACGGTATGGCCCCCACAAGGCACTTCCTTCTTTCAGGGTAACGGTTCCCTGTGACTGAATGACAGCCTGACCTTCCGGCGATTTGATATAGTCGATAAATTTAGCGACATCCGGAGTCATTTTTACGGCCGTTACGATATACAGCGGGCGAAAGAGTTTATAGGTTCCATTGGAAATATTCTGAACAGAAGGATCGACACCATTGAGGTTCAAAATCTTGACCTTGCTTTTTTTAGCGGAAGACACCCCGTCGAGTCCAATCGAGTATTTGGATTTTTCGACAGCTTTTTCCAGCGGACCTGTACTTTCAAATTCCTGGGTCACCTTGAAATCAGCGTCGGCATTACCAAAAATCAGTTCCCTGGCCATCATGCCAACTCCTGAAATTTTACCTTCCCGGGCAAACACATCAATTTTATGATCGTCGCCGCCCAGTTGTTTCCAGTTGGTGATTTCGCCGGAAAACACTTTTCGCAAATCACCATGGCTGATATCACTCACCGGGTTGTCCGGATTGACGATAGCGACAAGCGCGTCCCAGGCGATAGCATGCAGTTTCACACCTTTTTCTGAATCTTCGAGCATCAAATGCCGACAGGATCCTCCCAGATCAGCCACACCTGCTGCTGTTTCCCGGATCCCTTTGGTCGCGCCGCCGCCATCAATGGTAATGTGAATCCCTTCTTTTTTTTCAAAGGCTTTGGCGATTTCACTCATGTAGGCTTTTTTGGAAATTCCACACCCCACCCATGCCAGCTCAGCCTGGACAGCGGGAACATGGATCAGACTGGCGAACATCAGTCCGGTAATCATCGCTTTGATATGTTTCATAAAACTCCTCAGATTCAAGGTTGAAAAAATCACGTGATTTGCTCACGTGGATCCATCAAAACGCCAACAGGCGCATGAAGGTTGGTAAATTGGGAAGAATCCTCAATTTCAAATGAAGCGATGGATTGTTTCAGGTTGTTTGCCAGCACCAGCAACTCATCAGCTTTCTGCCGGGTGAGGGTGACTCTTTGGGTAAAATCGCTGGAAACTTGCTGGATGTGTTTTATTTTTTCATCCACCTGTCGCACTTCAACAGACACCATGGACGCGTTTTTAGCGACCTGGTTCAAACCCGTTGTTTCTTCATTGATGCTCCGCACCGCTTCACGGGCCGATACAGAAATTTGCTGGGTATGACTGGAAATTTCCCTCAGTCCGGTAGTGGCTTCCTGAACGTTCATCAGCGATTCCCTGCTGAACTGGGCCATCTGGCTCACCGTCTTGACCATTTGAGTGGAATGACTGGTTTGTGATTCTACGGCCTCATCAATTTTCTGATTGATCTCCATCACTTTTTCGATGATCTCGCTCACATGCTGTGCATGAGAATAAACAGATTCCGTCCTTTTCTGAATTTCCTGTACATGATTGCCGATTTCATTGTTCACATCCGCGGTCTGGTTGGCCAGGGCTTTGACTTCCGCGGCGACTACCGCAAAGCCTTTGCCTGCTTCTCCCGCGCTGGCGGCCTCAATCGTGGCGTTCAGGGCCAGCATGTTGGTTTGTGAGGCAATCGAATCAATTTGACGGACGGCCCTGACGATATTGTTGGTCAGTTCATTCAATTGTCCAACCACCACCAGTGTTTCACCGGAGCTTTTGTTGGCGGATGTTGAAATTTCAGAGGCGTTTTCTGTCAATTTTTCAATGCCGGATAAGGCGGAGGCCATACTGTTTACAACCTGAAGAATAGAATTTATGTCTGACGAAACTTGATTGATATTGCTTTGAATGCCGCTCATGTTGGCTGATGATTCTTCCGTTGCGGCCGCCACCATCGTCAGGTTTTCCTGCAAGTTCCCGACAGAAGAACTGGTGGCCGTGGCACTGGAGGATACCTGTTCGGTGGAAGACGCGACAGTCTGGATGTTGGCGGCAATATGCCCTGAGGAAGACGCGATGATATTGGCTTCTTTTTGAAGATCTTTGGAATGTTGAGCCATCAGTGCTTCATTTTCCATGATTTCGTGGGCTGCATGGTCGAGAACAGTGGCATTTTGAGCGATATGCTGGATCATGCCCGAAAGATTTTGGGCCATGTCATTGACATGACTCGCCATTGTCCCGATTTCATCTTTCTGGGTCAAGATGACACGATGTCCCAGATTGCCATTACCCAGGCTATGAATGACCTCTGCGATGGAGGATAAGGGCTTGATGATCAGTTTCCGGAGAATCAGCGAAATACTCACCAGCAGTAGCATGCCTGAAACCAGAGCCATGACGAATAACTCCTTGCGTAAGGTTGCGGCACTGCTTTTTTTATAATCCCCGAGTTCCTGCAACACGGTTTCCATGTTGTGTTCGGAACGCTTGATTTTTTTGTTATTGAATTCACTGGTCACCAGCATGACCACTTCGCCCAGATTTTCTGTGCCCTGTTTTATGGGTTTGCGCAGTTCCCTGACGTTGGGGGTGTTGTCCAACGCTGTTTTGGTCGTCATGGCGTTTCCGCCGGAATCCACAAAATAGATTCCAAGAAATTCCCGGTCTTTGCTGACTTCGTCCACCAGGGATTCCAGCATGGAAAAATCATAAGTGGAATAAGCCTCAGGCGCAATGGACGCTAAAAACGTGAGCATCATCTCAGCTTTGTTGTTCAAGGCAATATCCAGTTCCTCTTTAATCTGGGCATTGGCATCTTTCAACGCTGATGCGCTCTTGTCCATGTACCGATCAAACATCTGGTTCTGATCATTGTCTATCAACCAAAACAAAATAATAAAAATCAGAGACAGAATTCCCAACAAAAATATATTTAATTTTTTGGATAACGAAATGTATGGCATGATTTCCTGATGACTCAAAGGTTTTATTCGTTTCAATTGTAATAGCTCGCGCAAATTTCATGCACCCGGTTTCATGGTAGCAAAATTTGTATTTTCGATACTTGGATAATTTTGATAAATCCAGTTATTTTCCCATAACAAATTTAAGTCTCTTTGGTCAATACTCAAAGAACTTTGTCATGGCTGTGTGCCTGCCCCGGATCAGAGATAACCCACAGGCCCCTACAATTTGTGGCCAAAAACAGGATCAACCCCGAACTTTGAAATGGGCCCGATTATACAACAGAAATCATTGTTGCAAAAAAGTCTTTCTTTTCATTATTTATTAAAGTAGTACTGTAACGGTACTATTAAATCATGACAAAGGAGGGGATGTGCTGAAACTATCAAAAAAAGTGGATTATGCCATTATTTTACTCATTCACCTGGGGAAATCAGGCAATCCGGTGAGTGCTCAGGAAATTGCGGGGATGTATCAACTTCCCGGGCCCATGATTGCCAACATTCTGAAACAACTGGCATCCAATCAGATGATCCAGTCCAGAAGGGGACAACAGGGAGGATACCTTCTGAATAAACTACCTGAGGAAATCACACTGGTTGATGTCATTCAATCCATTGATGGCAATTTCAATCTGGTGGAATGCGCGGATGATGGCGGATGCAGAATTTCCGGAAATTGTCCGACCAAAGGTCCTCTGGCGGCGTTGCATAACCAGTTGAAGCAGTTTATGGAAACCATTACACTGGCTTCAATGATTCAACAACAATATTAGAACCCAATGGAGAATTACTCATGAAATTTCCGATTTATCTTGATTACCAGGCCACCACTCCCGTTGATCCCCGGGTGCTTGAGGCCATGCTCCCGTATTTCACTGAAGTTTATGGCAATGCGGCCAGTAGAAATCATGCTTATGGCTGGAAGGCTGAAAAGATAGTTGAGGATGCGCGGGACAGCATTGGAACCGCGATTGGAGCAACCGGGAAAGAAATGGTATTCACCAGCGGAGCCACAGAGTCGAACAATCTGGCAATTCTCGGCGTGGCCGATTTTTACAAAGACAAGGGCAGGCACATCATCACGGCTCCCACTGAACACAAGGCAGTGATTGATCCCTGCCAGTATCTGGAACAACAGGGTTATGAAATCACGTTTCTGAAAGTAGACAAACAAGGTTGTATTGACCTCGATGAATTGCGTCAATCCATTCGTCCAGATACAATTCTGGTGTCCTTGATGGCGGCGAATAATGAAATTGGAACCATTCACCCGCTTGAAGAGATCGGTGCCATTACCCGTGAAAAAGGCACGCTGTTCCATTGTGACGCGACTCAGGGTGTGGGGAAAATCCCGATGGATGTGAACCGTATGAATATTGATCTTCTGTCCATGTCCGGCCACAAGATTTATGGCCCCAAAGGTATTGGTGCCTTGTATGTCCGCCGAAAAAAACCGCGCGTAAGAATTTCACCCCTCATGTTTGGTGGTGGACATGAACGTGGAATGCGTTCAGGAACCTTGAATGTACCGGGAATCGTTGGACTGGCAAAGGCACTGGAATTATGTGTTCAGGAAATGGATTCTGAAACGGAACGACTCATCAGCTTGCGACAACGATTATATGACAAACTGGCCGCTGAACTGGATTATCTGTTCATCAATGGACATCCAGTGGATCGTTTGCCGGGCAATCTCAACATCAGTTTTGCCTTTGTGGAAGGCGAAAGTCTGATCATGGGTATGAGTGACATTTGTGTTTCCTCTGGTTCAGCCTGCACCTCTGCCAGCCTGGAACCATCTTATGTCCTGAGGGCACTGGGGGTTGGCGATGATCTGGCGCATTCTTCCATTCGGTTTGGTATGGGACGGTTCACTACCATGGAAGAAATTGATTACACCGCGACCAGGGTGATTGACGCGGTCAAACGTTTGCGGGAAATGTCCCCGTTGTACGAAATGGTTCTGGAAGGTGTTGATTTATCCACCGTTCAATGGAGTTCACATTAACGTAGGGGCGACCCGCCGGTCGCCCTAAAACAGGCACAACAAAATGACCACATCAACGTAGGGGCGACCCGCCGGTCGCCCTGAAATTGGCACAACAAAATGACCGCATTAACGTAGGGGCGACCCGCCGGTCGCCCTGAAATTGGCACAACAACATTTAAAGAGGTACCTATGGCATACAGTGAAAAAGTAATTGATCATTATAACACACCCCAGAATGTTGGCTCCTTCGCCAAAACGGAAGAAGGGATCGGCACCGGACTTGTCGGGGCACCTGAATGTGGGGATGTCATGAAACTTCAGATCAAGGTGGAAAACAATGTGATCGTGGACGCAAAATTCAAAACATTTGGCTGCGGGTCCGCAATCGCCAGTTCCAGTCTTGCAACTGAATGGGTAAAAGGTAAAACACTGGACGAGGCCGCGGCTATTAAAAACACAGAAATTGTTGAGGAATTGTCGTTGCCACCTGTAAAAATCCACTGTTCGGTGCTGGCGGAAGATGCTATTAAGGCCGCAATTTCCGATTTTCGCAAACGAAGTGAATCCTGATAACCATCTGTCTTGGCCGTGCGATGATTCATTCCGCTGAACCTGTCGTTTGTACAGGGTGCAAAAATACTTTGCTGTCGCCCCTGTACTGTTTTTCATGTTCGGTATTCCAGCATTTGAGCTCGCGTCCCAACTATTACGCAATTTTTGGAATTCCTTACACCTATAATATCCGGCCCAAACAGTTGGAACTCATGTTCCATAAACTGGCGACAGAATTGCATCCGGATTTTTATCTCACCGCGACTCCAGATGTTAAAAAACAGAGCGAAGAAGCCTCCGCCCTGCTGAATCGTGCCTATGAAACCCTGCGATCTCCCGGAACAAGAGCCGCCTATCTGATGGGCTTGCTGGCACAGGATCAACATCTTGATGAAAAACAACTTCCAGAGGGCTTCCTAGAACACATGTTTGAACTTCAGGAAAATCTGGATGAACAAATCGACAATGACAACAAACAAGCCATTGCTGAAATGAAAACTGACATAGAAACACAATGGCAAAATCTGCTTAGCGAATATCCAACACTGTTCAGTGAACTTGAGCGGGAAAACCCCCTGGATCCCAAACAACTTCAAACCATTCAGACCCATTTAAACGCGGAACGCTATCTCAAACGATTGCTGGAGCGTATCGCTCTTTACCTCTAACCTCAGATTCACCTCTCAACGGTATCGTTTCATGGAAGAACGGATTATAGGCATTGATTTAGGCACCACCAACAGTTTATCTGCCACCGTGTTTGAAGATGGCCCTGAAGTGATTTGTCTGGATCAGGAAAATCCCATCACGCCGTCCTTGTTATGTCATGATGGTGAAAAATGGATTGTGGGTGAAGAGGCCAAGCCTTATCGGTTCTCCAATCCTGAGTCTACGGTTTACTCGGTAAAACGCCTTATGGGCCGTGATATTTCAGAGGTTGAAGCAGAATTGGAACAACTCCCGTATCAGGTGGTTGCCGCACAACGGAAACTGGTCAAGGTACGCTTGGGTCAGCGGGAATTCACGCCGCAGGAAGTGTCTGCCGAGATTCTTAAAAAAGTAAAACAGCGTGCAGAACAAGCCTTGGGCCAAACGGTGACCAAAGCAGTCATCACGGTTCCGGCCTATTTTGATGACGCTCAACGCCAGGCAACCCGGGATGCCGCAAAAATTGCCGGACTGGATGCTGTTCGAATCATCAATGAACCCACTGCCGCGGCCATCGCTTATGGGCTGGATGAAAAAAAAGAAGGCATTGTCGTGGTTTATGACCTGGGAGGGGGCACATTTGATGTTTCTGTACTCAGTCTGACCGGGAAACTGTTTAAAGTCGTATCCACGCATGGTGATACTCGCTTGGGCGGTGATGATTTTGACCAGGCCCTGACAGGTTATTTTCATAAAAAAATTCTTGAGAAATATCCTGACATATCCCTGGTGGATTCTTTTGCCCGCCAGACACTCAAGGATGCTGCTGAAACCATAAAATTCCGACTGAGCACCCAACCTGAAACCACGTATCACATTGACTTGGCTGACCGGAAAATTCATTTGGATGGCACCATCACTGTCGAAGAATTCAATGCGATGATTGACCCCTGGATTCAAAAAACCATCCTGAGTTGCGGACACGCCCTTCGAAACGCGGGTATTTCCGTGGCGGAAGTGGATGATATCGTCATGGTCGGTGGCTCAACCGTGATTCCGTATGTGCGCAAAAAAGTCACCGAATTTTTTGGTAAAAAACTGCATGTCGCCATTGATCCGTACAAGGTGGTCGCCATTGGGGCCGGCATCCAGGGACATCTTCTGGCTGGCGGACGACGTGATTTTCTGCTGCTGGATGTCATTCCCCTGTCTCTCGGAATTGAAACCCTCGGTGGTACCTTCAGCAAACTCATCATGCAGAACACCACGATCCCCACACAAGCCAGTGAAATGTTCACGACCCATGTGGACAACCAAACCGCGATCGACATCAATATCTATCAGGGCGAGCGGGAGCTGGTGAGTGATTGTCGCTATCTGGGGCAATTCAAATTGAGGGGAATTCCACCGATGCCGGGCGGATTGCCGTTGATGGAAGTGACCTTCAAGGTAGATGCCAATGGAATTCTGACTGTTTCAGCCCTGGAAAAACGCAGTGGCCAACAGACTGAAATTGAAATCATTCCGTTTCATGGTCTCACACGCCGGGAAATTGACAAAATCATGGAGGATTCCTTTGAGCATGCCATGGAGGACTTTAAAAACCGGCAGTTGATTGAATTTCGTCAAACGGTAGACCGGGTTCTTGGTGGAATCCGGAAATTCTGGGACCTGGCCGAAAAAACCTTGTCACCTGAGAGACTGGAAGCCATTCGCCAACAGATGGATGTGGTTCTAACTGCCGCCAAAGGTGAGGATCCACAATATCTCAAACAGGAAATGGATCGATTGGGTGAATACACACGGGTTCTGGCAGACACAGCCATTGGACAGCAGGTTCTGAGAGAATTGAAAAAAGCTGACGAATTGCCATCCCCCGCAAATGAGTGATCCTTCCTGACAGAATTCCACAGTTTTCCATCAAACCTCTTCGATCCCTCAGGGACGGCAAAAGAATAAGTTGTAAAAGTTTGCTCCTACGTCCCGTGGGGCACGCTATCCCTCAGGCGAAGCTCTGCTTCGCACCCACCTCCGGTGGGTCATGGAACGGTTACGAACGGGACGTTCGTAACCAGAAAGTTTTCTCTGTTATTTTTTGAACGTTCCTAAGGGAAGTAGGGCGAGCAAACTTTTACAACTTATGTTATTTCGTTCCTAAATATTTGAAAATTTGGTGAATTTTAAAATTGTTGTTTAAGATTCAATTTTTTATTTGACCAAATGAAAGGGGAACTGTTATTGCCCATAGTGATTGCGTTTCTTTTTCTGCAATTAATCCTGAAAATGAATCGTAACAACAGATGTGCCATTTTCCAAAATAATTAAATGATTAATACTTGTGCTTAATGGGGTTGAATGACTAATGTCGCTACAGAATTCAATTCTGGATACTGGCAAAACATTCTGGGGAGTCAGCTTATGCGTGTGCTCGTGATAGACGATGAGCAGATCATTAGAAACATGTTGAGTGCCTATTTGACGAAACAGGGGTATGAAGTTCAAACCGCTGAAAACGGTGAAGAAGGCACCACCATTTTTTATCAGGATCCGAATCTGTTCAACCTGATCATCACAGATCTTCAAATGCCTAAAATGAACGGAATAGAATTTTTAACCAAAATCCGGGGTGATGGCTATAACACTCCGGCCGTAGTTGTCACAGGTCATTTGCATCTGGCGGAATCCGAAGAAATCAATGCTTTGCAGGTGATGCAACTCGTGAATAAACCATTCAAACTGTCGCTTATCAAAAGCCTGATTGATAAACTCCCGCATTGAATCTTTATCGGGCCAATCTTCTGTATTAGGCCTGTTTCATTCCACATGGCAGTTATACCTTCCACGGGTGAATACTTTATTTTTGTCGTTCTGAACAAAATGGAGGATCTCTTGCCACTGTATAAGATTCTATGTGTTGCTCAGAATGACAAAATCCCGGAGTCTAACCGTTTTCTCAGCCTCTCCATCAACTATCAGTGATATGCGTGCTTACAAGCATTTGCCCTGTGTCGGTGTTGTTTTGTTGTGGTGTCTGACAGCGGGATGCACCATTCGTCCGGATTTTCCGGTGAATCTCCGTCAATCCGTCCCTGTTAGCGCTGTGCATGTCCAGTCTGAAGATCTTTATCTGGAAGAGGTTCTGTGTCAGCAACTCAAAACGTCATGGTCCGAAGCGACAATAACCTGTGGAAAAATCAATGTTACCGATGTGACAACAACGCTACAGGTATCCGCAACCCTGCATGAGTCTTCAATAGATTTTTGGCGCAATACGCAGTTCTCGCTTCTGTCCCTGTGTTCCGTGCTACTGGTGACAAGCAGTGCTGGAGTGGACTATCAATGGACGATCAAACAGCCTGAAAAAACGCCGGAAACATGGCAATCAGAAAGTTTTGGGCGAATCGGCATCTGGGGCATGCAGATCCCTGTCATGGGCGTTCTGGGCACGATGATAGGCAGTGTCCTGAATTATGATAAACTCCCTGAAAGCCTTCAGGAACAATGCCGTATAGACAATCAAATTCCCTCCAGTGCCAACTATTCCTGCGAGGCCTACCGTCGTTTTTTTGAGGACAGCCTTAGCCGGAGTTGGCCCGAAATGCTTCTGCAACTCCAATCCCATGTTTCAGGGATGAGGCAACGCACTGTTGCGGTGACAGAATAGAAAATCACCACTTGAAGGACACTCCCGTTGTCCACAGAAGGATGGATTCACTGCGAATAAACTTTCAAAATGTCTATAAATCTTTATGAATATCCCACAAATTTTTACTCTTTTCCCCCGTTGATGACCATGAGGACTATATGCGAAAACCTGTCAAAATAGGAATTGGAGGTCCGGTAGGATCTGGAAAAACAGCGTTGCTGGATCGCTTGTGCAAGGCCATGAGGAATCACTATGATCTGGGAGTGATCACCAATGATATTTTTACCCGGGAAGACATGGAATTTCTGATTCGAAGTCAGGCCCTCACACCCGATCGGATTTTGGGCGTGGAAACCGGCGGATGCCCGCATACCGCTATCCGGGAAGACGCATCCCTCAATTTTGACGCAATCGAGAATTTGCTGGAACGGTTCCCGGATGTGGAAATCGTTTTTGTGGAAAGTGGTGGTGACAATCTGGCCGCAAGTTTCAGTCCTGAACTGGTCGATGCCTCCATTTATGTGATTGATGTCGCTGGTGGCGACAAGGTTCCACGGAAAGGTGGACCGGGAGTGACCCGTTCTGATTTGTTGATTATCAATAAAATTGATCTGGCACCCTATGTCGGTGCGGATCTGGGGGTGATGGATCGGGACGCAAAAAAAATGAGAGGCGACAAACCCTTTATTTTTACCAATCTGAAAACCAGACAGGGGTTGGCTCAGGTCATTGAATGGATTCAGCGGGAACTGCTGTTTGAAACGTCACCACGAAAAGTGGATCTGGATTTTTCATGACAATCGGGTCCATGAAAGCTTCATCAGAGGACCGACAGTTGGATCTGGTGTTTGGGATAAGTTCCGGAAAAACAGTTCTCAAACATGCGTTTTGCGCGATTCCCTACAAAATCACCCGGATCTATCATGAGCCGCTATCGAATTTGGCACAGTTGATTCTGATGAGTCCAACGCCGGGAATTTTCGGGGGCGATATCACCCGACTCAGGATTCATGTGGAATCAGGCGCCGCGGTTCAGATACTGACGCAAGGCGCGACCAAACTTCACGCCAAAGACAACATGAAAGCCTTTCAGCATATTGAAATCACGGTGGAGGCAGATGCTGAATTCCATTGGTGCGGAGAACCGTTGATTCCCTTCAGGAATGCGGATTTGACACAAACATGGGATATTCATGTGGCTTCAACAGGCCGTTATTTTCATTGGGACAGTTTCACGTCCGGTAGAATTCAGCATGGTGAAACCTGGCAATTCAAGCATTTCACAAATGAACTAAAACTCTTCAGAAACAACGAACTGATCTATCTGGATCGATACCGGATTCAACCTCTCGAACAGACCCTGGTTGATTCATTTTTCAGCAAAAACTATCATTATTTTGGTTCCCTGCTGATCCAGCATCCGGGAATCCATGAAATTCTCAAAACCCTGCATGAGGAAATTCCACAACTGACGGATATCACAACAGGCATTGATTCGCCTGAAAAAAATCTTCTCACAGGAAGGTGTGTTGCCCGGGGTGGGACCAATTTCAAGAAATTGCAGAAATTTCTTTTGAGTCAGTCATGGACTCTCCTGAACAACACCCCCTATCCATCATCCCGTATTTTGTAAATAAGGCGAATCAGCGAAAGAGAGACCTTCTATGAACTCCTAACCCAACATAGCAGGAACCAAAAAGGTAAATAAACACTCGAGTTAAATCGCTAAAGAGTAGAACGAGTGCTTTCAGCCTCAAGAACGATCATATCATTGTCATCACCCGGGGTGAAATTATTATTTTCATGATCGGTAATGTGACACCGTCATCTTTTTTAAATTACATGGTTGTATAATCAAATTCTTGTGTTATGCTCCACCCACTTCAGTAAGCAGAAGTCTTCTGGATAGAGACTGATCATTCAGCAAATCAAACAGTATTTCGATTTGCAAGAGTTTAGCAAAGCTTCCTTCGAGGGAATTGGAGAAGTAAATCAAACTTAAGACAAGATAGTCATTTTTCGGTACTCCCACCACCTGTTGTAATCAACAGTTAGCTTTCTGCATCTAAATGCCACTTTATCTCAGCCACCGTTTCTAAAATGAACCGGCAGGGTTGAGCGACCACTCGCTTGCAATCAAAATTCCCCTTGCGATCGGCAGTCTGTCATGTCTGACCCGTACTATGCGTTCATTGCGCAAGGACTGGAAGTCAGCAATTGACACAGACTAAAGGTCACTTTCCTAAATTGCCGCATTATGCGGTTTCAATGAGACCATTACTATGACTTTTTCTTCTCTTGGTTTGTCTGAATCCATTTTACGTGCTGTTACCGATCAAGGCTACAACACACCAACTCCAATCCAGTCCAAAGCGATTCCTGTCGTGCTGGAAGGCCGCGATATCGTAGCCGCTGCCCAGACAGGCACTGGAAAAACAGCCGGGTTCACTTTACCCATTTTGCACCTTTTGTCTCAGACTCCTGCCACCAAGGGCAAACGTCCTGTCAGGACTCTGGTATTAACCCCCACCCGCGAACTTGCCGCCCAGGTTTCAGAAAGTTTTGTGAATTATGGACGCTACCTGAATCTGCGTACTACCGTGGTATTCGGCGGAGTGAAAATCAACCCTCAAATTTCAAAACTTCAACATGGCGTGGATGTGCTGGTGGCAACTCCAGGACGACTCCTGGATCTGCACAATCAACGCGCGGTGGATTTGTCACAGATTCAATATCTGGTGTTGGATGAAGCAGACCGTATGCTGGATATGGGATTTATTGTGGACATCCGCAAATTGATGAACCTGATGCCCGCAAAACGTCAGACCCTGTTGTTTTCCGCAACGTTTTCAAATGATATTCGTCAACTGGCTGACAAGATCATGCACAATCCTGTCAGAATTGATGTAGCACCTCAAAACACCGTGGTGCAAACTGTGAAACAAAAAGTGTATTCCGTGGAAAAATCACAGAAAGCCGAAATTGTCAGCCAGATGATTCAAAGCGGTGGATGGGAACAGGTTCTGGTATTCACACGGACCAAACATGGTGCGGATCGTCTGACACGCAAACTTGAAAATGATGGCATCCGGGTTGCCGCCATTCATGGCAACAAAAGCCAGAATATGCGAACTCGCGCCCTTGCCGCCTTCAAAAACCAATCCATTGAAGTGCTGGTTGCGACAGATATCGCTTCACGGGGACTGGATATCAACCAGTTGCCCAAAGTGATTAATTATGAATTGCCCGATAGTCCGTCTGATTATATCCACCGGATTGGTCGAACAGGCCGTGCGGGTTCTATCGGGGAAGCCATATCCCTGGTTTGCTCAGAAGAAAGAGGCAATCTGGCGGATATTGAGCGATTGATTCAGCAAAAAATAATCAGGGAAACCCTGCCTGAATTCAAGGGCATTGTGATTAAACCTGAAAAACCTGCTGTCAAAATGAGTCAGCCTCACGCAACGGAGACCAGAACCTTCAAAGGCAAACCGGATCAAGCCAAACGACCTTCAAGGGGACGTAACGATTCAGGCCGAAAGCCTTCATCCTCCGATAAGCGCCCAGGACGCCCAGCGCCCAGAGTAGCGTCAGTCCGATAACAAGATAACACAGAGTTCCCCGTTCAATCGGGGGACTTTGCTATTCGGGCAACAGATTCCCCCTTTTGAACCGGATGCCGTCACCAGAAATTTCCAGTAGGAATTTTTCCGCTCCAGGCTCCTTCTTTGAACTGTACTTCCTCTCCTGTTTCCGCTAAATACCCCACTAAATTTCCCTTGGATTTAGTTGCCAATAAAACAGTTTAGTTCAACAGGAAATTTAGTGCAGGCTGCATTGCGCTAAACGTCTTTTGCGTTAAACCACCTGAATAAAACATTCCTTACGAGGTGAATATGTTAAAAACAAAGGTACACGGTATTGCTGGAAGTATTGCCTGTTTGATTATAGCGACTTTCTGGACTTCCACTGTGCTGGTGGAATTAACAGGTTCTGCGGAATCAGTCGCTTTGGTTAAACGCTGCATAATTTGGGGAATGGGAATTCTTATTCCGTCACTTATTCTCACTGGTGTGAGTGGAAGGATTTTGGGGCGATCCAGTGAAGGAAACCTGGTTACCAAAAAGAAAAAACGTATGCCCATCATTGCTTTCAATGGACTATTTGTCCTCCTTCCCTCTGCTATTTTTCTGGATCGATGGGCTTCCAGCGGGCAATTTGATAGTGCTTTTTATACGTTGCAGGCAATCGAATTGCTGGCAGGAGCCATGAACCTATTTTTGATAGGGAGCAATATCCGTGATGGGTTACGCCTCACAGGCAAATTAGCCGTATTTCCTGTATCCAGAATATCAGCCATTGTCTTTATGATAAGTATGTTATCCGTCACTTCAGGAAAGGCTGAGTCGATTTTTCAGGAAAACGACCATTGCGTAGCGTATCGCACGGAAAAGGAAATGTTTTTTATGGCGAATGTCGAGGTTATCGGCAAAAACTGTCAGGTGGATTTCAAGAGTCAATGGTCGGATCAAAAGGATCAGGTAACTTTTGAAGTCACTGTACCGATTCATAGCTTCGATTCAGACAACAGCAAACGGGATACAGAAGTGTCCGAGATTCTCAACGCCGACAAATATCCTCATCTTCGTTTTACCAGTGCTTCCCTTTCAGTCGATGAATTGAAGACTATTGGGGAGACAGGAAAAGGAGAGGTCGCGGGTATTTTAGAGTTTGCGGGAAGCTCATTTCCCATCAAATTTCCACTGACAATTTCCACAACGGCTAACATATCCCTGATTGAAGGGAAATTGGTCACCTCATTTTCTACCTTCAAAATTTCACCACCCAGAGTGGGAATTGGTGGAATGATCGCGGATACAAAAGATTATTTGGAAATTTTGCTGCATTTGCGTTTGGATCGGCTAGGTAATCTCCAGGAGATCATAAAATCCGGGATTCAATAAAAGGGAGCTTAACGGGTCGTTCGAGACGGCTTTTTTATGGGAGTCACTTTGCTCTGTTCCAATAAATCGTTTCAATCATCGTTGGGCATCAAAAATTTAGACTGAAATATACATTTGGAGGTTTTAATGAGTGAACATGGAATGAAATCAACGGAGGTGGACGAGTACATCTCACAATTTCCTCCTCCAACCCGAAAGGCGCTTGAAGATTTGCGGCACTGCATTACGGATGCTGCGCCCAACGTTTCAGAACTCATGAACTACAAAATACCAGCCTTTGCGTTAGTAAAGGGTGGGAAGCGAGACCAGCAAATCATGATTGCCGGTTTTTCCAGGCATGTTGGTTTTTACCCCTCACCATCTGTAATTGAAGCGTTTTCGGATCGGCTTAACGAGTACAAGTTTGCCAAAGGGTCGATTCAATTCCCATTGAACAAGCCGATCCCCAAGGAACTTGTCAGTGAGATGGTCAAATATCGGTTGACACTTTTGCCTTCGTAGATGACGGCCACAGAACGCAGGGAATCACGATGACTGAACTAAAAACCGCACGGGACGACAAGTGCCAAGGGAGAATGCAATGATCACAGAAATTGAAGATTATTTCAAAAAAGGGTGCGGGCGTTGCGAACGTTTTGACACGCCTGATTGTTCTATTCGGCAATGGACTGGCGGACTGCTCGCACTTCGCCACATTTGTCGCGATGTTGGCCTCATGGAGACTGTCAAGTGGGCACATCCCTGTTATATGCATGCAGATCGCAATATAGCTCTTATTGGTGCCTTTCGCTGTGATTTTCGACTCAGTTTCTTCAACGCATCGTTGATGAAAGACCCCCATTTGGTACTTGAAAAGCAGGGCCCGAATACACCCTACCCTGATATGATCCGCTTCACTGACAATTCACAGGTTGCGTCGATGGAGACAATCATTGTTTTCTACTTGAAGGAAGCGATGAGTTACGCTGATGCTGGAATTAAGCCACCCAAAGACGAAAGCGTTATCGAACTGCCTTACGAATTGGTTGAGGCGCTGGACTCAGACTCTGAACTTGCAGAGGCCTTTCACAGTATGACACCGGGACGGCAAAAGAGTTATGTCATCCACTTGAAATCGGTCAAAAAGTCAGAAACACGGATTTCACGCATTGCAAAATTTCGAAACCAAATCCTGGCCGGAAAGGGAGCCTTGGAGCGATGACATGAACCTTTGAATTATGTGGACACCTCCTATGTTTACTGGTTTCGAAATGGGGTGTCTAAGAACGCTCCCCTATTGCCTGTAAATGTTACCGGTCATGTAAACTGACCCAGTAGCGGACAATAAAATTGACCCACCTTTATTGATAAAAAAGCCATAGCTTGTATGGCACTCCCGTTAAAATGATGAATCATTTTTTTGGGAGGACTAAGGATTTCTTTTATGGGGACAGTTTTGCTCAAATGGAAGACCTCCGGCGCTGATTTCCTGGCAGTCCAACAAATATTCGGTTCCAGGCCAATATCAGTCATCCTCCGTGTTTGTCAGGCAGGAAGAGGGTTGGTTGTTGATTCACGCGCCGGATTCCAATCAACCGATCGCAAGACACCGGATATCCGCCCGCAAGGGAGTAGTGATCAAGAATCTGAATCATTATCGTTCCCGGCAGGATCAAATACCAAAAAACAGATCGCGTCGTTGATGGACTTTTCTTTCCTTGAGCATCGACACAATGTCATCTTTATTGGTCCGCCGGGCGAATGAAAGGTGCCAATAATTTGATTGATTTTTATCACAATATTCATGTATTTGAATATTCAGTTAAAAATTGTCAATCAATCACGATTGGCTGATTATTCAACTTCAGTTGGAGTATCTCTATGAAATTTTTATTGCCCTTGCTGGGTCTGGTCCTGCTATCTGTGATCGCTTCTGGAACGCTGGCTGCGGAGGATGAAGCGCTGGTTCTGAAATCCAAAGAAATCATTATGAAAATGGGAGGTCAATTAAAAGAACAGTTACAGCAGCAAATGAAGCTCAATGGTCCCAAGGCGGCCATCCAGGTTTGTGCGGAGTTGGCTCCAAGCCTGTCATCGTCACTGTCAAGAGAAACAGGTCAGGTCATCAGGCGAGTCAGTCTGAAAGCCAGAAATCCTCTTGATATTCCGGATGTATGGGAACAACAGGTCTTGATGAATTTTGATCAACAGCAAAAACAGGGAAAAGATCCTGCAAGCCTTGTGTATTCAGAAAAGGTAACAGAAGGAAATCAGGAATATTTTCGTTTCATGAAAGCCATTCCTACAGAAAAGGTATGTCTGAATTGTCATGGCGATGACAAAACAATAAATGCTCCAGTAAAAGACGTTCTGGAAATCCTGTATCCTCATGATCAGGCAACAGGCTATCAGGAAGGAATGATCAGAGGCGCTTTTTCAATCAAAAAACCTTTGTAAACCCGGGGCTGTTCATTTCTCCTTATTTTGAGCGTCAACCGGAGGGGTCGGTGAGGATTACAGGCCCCGCAAACGCCCCAAATCGTATGTTTGACTGGCACGTAGTCCCGTCCTATCAACTTTGAATGCTTGAGTTCCATTGGAATTTGATACCATTAAATATCGACCACTTCGATATTCTGGATTTTGAGGGACTTGATTTGATTGGGAAGATTGGAAAGGATGCTTTCTTCCAGAGCAGTGATGATCGTTTCCTTTAAAAAACTTCTGCTGTAAACAAGGCTCACTTCTCTTGTCGGAACAGGGCTTTTGAATTTTTTGATGTGCTCAGCGATCTCTGTGGGAGAAAGTCCGTTGACCGCTAATTGAGGCAGCAAAGTGAAGCCCGAATTGGATTTCACCAGTTTGATCAGTGTTTCGAGGTTTCCGCTTTCGAATTTGATATTGGGGAGCACGCTTTTGTTTCGATCCATTGAGCAGACTTTCAATACCTGATCTCTGAAACAGTGCCCTTCTGACAACAACCAAAGGTCGCCACTATCCAGATCGTCGCCTGAAATCAATTTCTTTTTGGCCAGGGGGTGATTTTTATTCAGATAGCAATAAAAGGGTTCATAAAACAGGTGTCTCTCGATCAGTCTGTCATCCTCAAGCGGTGTCACCAGAAGTCCGGCGTCAATCTCATCATTGGTGACCAACTTGATAATATCTTCTGTTTTGTACTCATTGATTCGCAGATCAATCTGAGGATACTTTCTGGAAAAATCGCCTATAAACAGAGGAATCAAATAGGCCGCGACGGTGGGAATGACAGCCAGTTCAAACTTCCCACTGGGCTCGAGGGCTTTCTGATCAACAATTGTTTGCAATTTTCTGTGTTCTTGAATGATGATTCTTGCCTGTTTGAGGATTGCTTTACCGACTTCCGTGGTCAATATGGGTTTTTTGGAGCGGTCAAAAATGACAACCTCCAGTTCTTCCTCGAGTTTCTGTATCTGTGCGGAAAGGGAAGGCTGAGAGACGTGGCACTCCTGAGCAGCCTTCCCGAAATGCCGTTCTTTTTCAACAGCCAGTAAATATTCAAGTTGCGTGATGGTCAGCATCTTCGTGACTTCTCATGTTCTAATGGGTTTGCAGTAGAGACGCGCGATCGCACGTCTCTACAAGTATTTGGCAGGATTTATTTGGAAAATTTAAAGGTTATCTTTTTTACATTCCTAAGAAACGAGAAGTTGTTCTTCAAAGGCGGTTAAAGCCGCTTTGGCACCTTCTCCCATGCTGATGATGATCTGCTTGAAGGGGACCGTGCTCACATCACCAGCCGCATAAATCCCTTTGACATTGGTCCGGCACTTGTTATCAATGATTATTTCTCCAAAACGGTTTGTTTCAACGATGTCTTTGACAACAGCGCTGTTGGGCAAAAGACCGATCTGAACAAAAACTCCATCCAGGTCTTTTTGGTGCACTTCATTGGTTGCCCTGTCTTTATAGGCCAAACCCACCACCTTTTCGCCATTCCCCACAACTTCGGTTGTCTGCGCGTTCTTAATGATCGACACATTCTTCATGGACTCCAGCTTGTCGACCAGGACCCGATCAGCCTTCAATTCAGGTAAAAACTCAAACAGCGTGACGGATTTGACCATGCCCGCCAGGTCGATGGCCGCCTCTACTCCGGAGTTACCACCGCCAATGACCGCAATGTCTTTTCCTTTATAGTAGGGACCATCGCAGTGTGGACAAAAGGCAACGCCGCGTCCAATATATTGTTTTTCTCCTGGAATATTCAACTCTCGCCACTTTGCTCCTGTTGCCACAATGATTGCTTTGGTCGTTAAGAATTCACCACTGTTCAATTCCAGATGTTTCACAGAATCATTTTTGATATGATCCACCCGCCGGTGTTCTAATACCTTGATGTCATATTCCGCAATATGTTTAGCGAGTTTGTCAGACAATTCAGGGCCCTCGGTGTAGGGCACAGAAATGAGATTTTCAATGCCCTTGGTGTCTTTCACCTGCCCGCCGATTCTTTCCGCCACAATCACGGTTTTCAATCCTTTTCTGGCCGAATAGATCGCGGCCGAAGCTCCAGCCGGACCGCCCCCGAGAATGGCCACATCGAACAGTCCCAAATCCACAGGTTCCTGTTTGATCGATTCATCACGGCCGAAATGTTCCTCCAGTTTGCTCAACAACTGAGGCAGATCAGATTTTCCAGAGTGAACCAACGAATCACCATCCATCACACAGGGAACCCCCTGAATGCCCAGCGATTCAATTTCGTCCTGAAAAAACGCCCCATCCACCATCTCATGGGTGAAATCCTGGTGGAAGATCGCCATGATATTCAAGGATTGAACGACTTCAGGACAATTTTCACAGGAAAGCGAGATGTAAGTCTTTAGCTTGATCGGGCCTTTCAGGCTTTGAATGCGTTTGACAATGCCATCATCGGGAAGTTTCCCTTTTTTATCCACATTCAGTATGGACAATATCAGGGACGTAAACTCATGCCCACCGGGAATTCCACTGAACTTGATTCCAGAACTTTTATTTTCATGAACGATTTCAAAAAATGGCGTTTTGGATTCCACACTGGAAGAAACAGCATGAATGTGTTCCGAGGTTGAAGCGACCTGTTCCAGCATTTCAATGAGTTCTGTTTGCTTCGCATGATTACTCCTGGCATAAACCAGTTCTACACGACCATTGAGTTTATCAAAAACAGATTTCAATTGTTCGATGATATCATTTTCCAGCATAGTACCTCCAATCTGGAGTGTTAAAACTTGAATAAAGTTAAACGGACAAACAGGGCTGTTCACTTCTTCTGATGTTGAGCGTCAACCGGGGTAGGCGGGAATTACAGACCTCGCCAATTCAAAAAATCGTATGTTTGACGGGCACGTAGTCCCGTCCTACCGGAGAACTGAACAGCCCTGAAAGGACAAAGGAAAAAGGACAAGACATCCTTTCACCTTTCACCTTTCACCTTTCACCTTTCGAAAAAAGTGGGGGCAGTGCCCCCGAAAAATATTTAAACTTAAATTTTGCCGACCAAGTTGAGTCCGGGTTTTAAAGTCGCGCCGCCTTCTTGCCACTTGGCTGGACATACTTCATTGGGATGGGCGGCAATATATTGAGCAGCTTTCACTTTTCTCAACAATTCCTCAGCATTTCTGCCGATTCCGTTGTCGTTGACTTCTGCCAGTTTGATCTGACCTTCAGGATTGACCAAAAAGGTTCCTCGATAAGCTAACCCAGCTTCTTCGATATACACGCCAAAAGCTCTGGAGAGATGTCCGGTCGGGTCCGCCAGCATAGGATAATTGATTTTTTTGATCGTTTCGGAAGCGTCATGCCACGCTTTGTGGGTGAAGTGAGTGTCAGTGCTGACAGAATAAACTTCAACGCCCATTTTTTTGAATTCACCATATTTGTCGGCCATGTCGCCCAGTTCGGTGGGGCATACAAAGGTGAAATCGGCAGGATAGAAGAAAAAAATCGACCACTTGCCTTTCAGGTCGTTGCCTGTGACTTCTTTGAAGGCATCGTTGTGATATGCCTGAACCTTAAAATCCACAACTTTTGAATTGATGATCGTTTCCATAGTGTCTCCTTATTGAGATTGTCTGAATTAATAAATGAGTTTCTAAAAACCTTAAAACCCTCACAACGCAACAACAGCCAAACAGGCTTTAAGCGTAAGCAGTTTTAATGTCTGGGTATATCCTCTCAAATTTCCTGATAGAAGTACAATATTAAAAATCTATCTACCGATAGTTTATTTCTATTATGGAATAAAAAAGTCACCCCAAGGAGCGGCAGTTGATGATGAATCGCTTCGCATTGTCTATCATATGTTGCTCTATGGTTTTTTCCGTGATTTTGGTAAAAACACAGTAAACGCAGTCCTTTCGCTTATTTTTGAGACTGTTTTTGAATTAAACACAATTTCCGATTTTGATTGCAACATCAGAAAATTAGTTTCAGGCTTCTTCTTTTACCCTTCATTGGAACAAAGGAGCAAGCGATGGAATCCCGACGTATTGAAAGAGTAGATGAAATTCCCTTAGGGCTCGTGCAAGAATAAGATTTACACTATGGTGTCGTCAGGAGGGATCTCGTCCCATATCCCCTGTGGACATGATCAGGACTGAATCTCTCAAACTATAAAGGTTATTTACGCACGAGCCCTTAACTGGATTCAGGAAAAAACAGGGATTCAGTTCGCTTCCAAAGTTCGTTCTTCACAAGGGTTGATTGTGCATGTTTTTGGAAAAATCGCTGCTGCGATGCTCCTGTTAGCAAATATTTGCAACCCCTAATTCGCATTACAAATCTCACAGGACGTTTACCTGGTTCATAACGAACCAAAGACCGCTCCTTCTTGACGATTCAAAATCAAATTCATAATGGGTCCTAAAAATAAGCGAAAGGACTGGTTCAGCCGTCTGCTATCAGTTTTCAGGAATTCTCAAGACCTGGAAGCCAAACGATATTTTCTGATATTGAGTCATAATGCTTCTGAGGCGCATAAACACTGAAAGCTGAATACTGAACGCTGAACGCTTACATAAACACTTTAATCAATACAAACCTATGGTTGAACCCACTGAAACACAACCTGTCATAAATTGTCCCGTCTGCCATTCTGCTGATATACAAATCATTGTACTCAAAGGGGAACAAGAGACCTGCTTTGTCCAATTGCAATGTGTCCAATGTTTGACTTCCGACTTTATACAGGTTGATCGCCCGGAAAAAGACCATGATTGGCTTTTAAGGGAATTGCCCTCACTGCAAAAAGAATGGGACGAATGGGAAAAAATCAAAAAGCTGTATCTTTATCAACAGGAACTAAAAAAACGTGGCTTGGATTATAAAATGATTTTGCTGGCGGGGAGTCTTTTTCTTGTTCTGACTTTTTACCTCAGTGATTCCGCTCATTTGTTGGGCGTTTGGAAAAACCCGATGGAGTTTCGCCAACAAATTGTTAATGAGTATGTGATCAAACTCAGAACCCTTCCTTGTTTTGATCAAGGTATGAAAAACGTCATGTTGAGAGTTCCAGCGTTATACACCGGGGAGGACGTGATGCACCATCAATCAATTCAGTATGGTGAAGCCGGAATTTATCTGGGGCAGGAAATCATAAAAATATATCGCTCCAATTTCTGGTTTTATGGTTCTCCCAAAAAATCAATGCTCATTGAGACCTTGATTCATGAATTTTTGCATCGTGCAAAACCCTATTGGGGCCATCAACCTGTTTTTTATGAGAAACTCAATAAAATGTTATATTGCGCTCTAAAACATTGGTGAATTGTCCGGCATCTTTTATTTCGACGAAAGAGAGATTCTGCGGACGCCCTGTATGGCCAATGTCGTCAACTTAAGGCGTTCCTCGCCGAGAAATCCCCCTTTTCAAAGGGGGCATGGGGGATTTAACGCTCAGAATTACATCCCCCGAACCCACTTGAACCAAGGGGGAATTAATACTCAGCACCATTCAGAATGCTTAAGTTGATGACATTGCCTGTATGGCCCATGCCAAATCTTTGACATCGGCAGACAGAATCCTCACGGTTCTGACTGCCGGATAGGGTTGAAATAATTAGATGGAAACAATTGGAACACATGTATCATGCGCAAAAGCCTACTTGGGTGCGCCAGCATCAATCCATGCGGCTACCCTGGCTAGTTTAGCATCATCCAGATATGGTCCACCTAATGGCATTTGAGGTGTCGCTTTTCCAGTAATTCTTTTATACATATAACTATCTGCGCTTTTTCCCGGAGCAATGATTTTATCGCCAGTAGTACTGGTTTTTCCATTGGTCACAATGGTATCATATTGATCCGCTTCCCATGACAAACCAGCCGCTGGTGAAGTTTTTCCATGACAGCTTGTACAGACCTTAAGGATTTCACTCTGGATTGTGGTCCAGGTGTCTTTGGCAGTGCTTGTTGATGTACTGCCGGAACTGGTACTGGTTGAAGTGCTGCTTGAACTGGTACTGGTTGCGGTTTTTGGCGCACCAGCATCAATCCATGATTTGATTTTATCAATGGTTGTTTGTTCCAGATAAGGTCCACCAAGCGGCATTCTACTTCCGCTTATGGTGGGTTCTCCTGTTAATTTCTGATACAAATAACTGTTGGCACTGTCACTGGGCTTAATCAGGAGAACACCGGATGAACCTTTTTTACCATTGGTCACAATGGCGTCATATTGATCTTTCTGCCATGACAAACCTGCGGCAGGTGATGCGCCACCGTGACAGGTCACACATTTAGTTTGCAACACATCCGCCTGAATAGAATCCCAGGAAGCTGATGGCGCACTGGTGCTGCCACCCTTACTGCTGCCGACTCCAGCACCATCATCAATCCATTGTCCGATCAGGGATATAAATGTTTCGTCCAGTACAACTCCAAGTCCTGGCATACGGCTACCCTTGATTTGAGCATTTCCGGTAATTTTCAGATATAAATAACTTTTTTCCTTGCTTCCGGGTTCCACCAGTTTGAGGGAGGTCACTTCTGAACTTAATTTTCCACTGGTAACAATGGCGTCATATTGATCCGCCTCCCAGGATAATCCGGCATAGGAGAACACGCTGTTGTGACAGATCACACAGTAGTTTTCAAAAACAGCACTTTGAATGAAATCCCAGTTGGGTTCCATCGGCCCCGGAGCGCCCACATCAATCCATTGTTTAATCAGAGCGATATCATTGTCACTCAATGGACCGCCCATCGCAGGCATTTGTACGCCCTTGATATTGGCGTCTCCTGTAATTTTCATATAGATGTAACTTCCATCACTGTTTCCAGGATTTACAATTGGAATTCTGGTGGAACTCAGTCGTTTGTTCACAACAACGTTTGTGTACTGATCCGCTTCCAGAGACATGCCACCCATCGGAAATTCACCACTATGGCAAATCACGCAATATTTCGCGAAAATATTGGCCTGAACATATTCCCAGGTAGCTTCCCTGGATGAATCAGAACCGGATGTTGATGTTCCAGAATCAGAGCTTGAAGAGTCATCAGCCGTCTTGTTGGTCGTAGATTTTTCCAGAGCGCCATCATCAATCCATTTGGCAACCATCTTCAGTGTCTCATCATCGAGAATTTCTCCTGTGGCAGGCATCCTGCTTCCAGAAATGCGTGAGTCACCGGAAATCTTCATATAAAAATAACTGTCTTTGCTGTTTTTGGGATCAATGATTTTAAATGTATTTTCTGAGTTCATTTTCCCATTTGTTACAATCGTCGCATATTCACTATCAGCCCATGAAAGACCTGCTGTCGCATTGGCTTCATTGTGACACTGAACGCATTTTTTCTGCAAAAGATTTTCCTGAAGATACGCCCAGTCGACCTCAACTTCCCCGCTTTCTGTTTCTGATTCCACAGCGGTTTCACCTTCGGCGACTTCTAAGGCACCAGCATCAATCCAGGCACCGATAATATCAATGCTGCCTTGAGCCAGTTGACCACCTAACGGCATTTGAGCGCCAACGATATTGGCATTGTTGGTTATTTTCATGTATGCGTAGCTTTTGCTTTTATCGCCCGGTTCAATGATTTTGAATTCAGGATTGCCCTGGCTCATTTTCCCATCGGTTACAATTTCCTTATATTTACCAGCCTCCCATGACAACCCCGCCGCAGGAGATCCGCCAGAATGGCATGTTGTACATTTCTGGGAAAGAATATCAGCCTGGATTGATTTCCAGCTTGGTCCAGAACTGCTTTTTTTCTTACCCTCAGTTTCGGCGCAACCATAAAGACTCAGAATGACGGTTGCCATAACAAACAACGCGAACAAGGAATTCAATGTTTGATTTTTTACGGAATGGAAACTTATAGTAGTCATATCAGCCATCCTTTTATTTATAGTATTGATCATAAACTTTCCCGGTAGGTTCTTCCTGAAAAACCGTATAGTTGAAACCTTTACGGTTATCACCTAAAGAAAGAACATAGTCTACCAGATGCCATCGTTCTTCTTCAGTGGTCTGGTCAATGAATGTTGGCATGAAGGTTCCATTTAATCCTGTTGTGATTGAGCGGTATAGGTCTCTGGGGGTTGAACCGCTTTTGTAATAACCTTTGGTGAAATCCCAAGGTTTGGTTTCCATATAATAAGCAGCGATACCATCGCCTTCCCCAGTTTCACCGTGACACAAATAACAGCCCTTTTCGTTGTAAAGAATTTTCCCTAATCCAGGATTTTTACCTCTGCCTGAAGAAGGCCTTGTTTTGGGAATAGTCACGAGATTTGTTCCTTCAGGTTTTAATTCAGGATCGTTAAACTTGTGTGAAAATGATTTGATATACTGAATCACCGCCATTCTTTTTTGTTTGGAAATGATATTCCCAAATGGAACCATTTCAGATCCGGAAACTCCGTCTCTGATCGTACGGTCCAGATCTTCATCAGTCGGCATGGTGCCATGAAGAGTGGATCTCCAGCGAAACTCACCTTTGGTAAAATCACGTGGCGCCGGATCAAGCCTTTTTCCGCCATGTCCCTTACCATCGCCATTAATTCCGTGACAGCTTTTGCAGGCTGACAAATATATTTGTCGACCAAGGATCAGTTGTGCATCAGAACTTGAACTCATCACTGATTGGGAATTCTGTTTGTTTTGAATTTGTGTCAGGTCCTCCTTCAAAGACTGAATTTCCTGTTTCAATTCCTCAATCTCAGCGATATTCGATTGATTCACCTTCTGAGATTGAGCCATTTGCTGTAACTCAACAATCTGCTGTTTCAGAATCAATAGTTCATTGTCCAGAGAATCTGAAGGCATCACGGACGGTTCTTGTGCTAATGCCGGAAACATAAAAACTCCCAGACACAAGTTAACACTGATCAATAATTTCAAACAATTTTTCATGTCTACTCCTGATCATTAAAGGTTATACCCCCGCTTTCTGCACTGTTTGTGCCAGTGACTGAATCTGATTTTTGTCAAAAAGGTTTTCTCAGGCAGGAGGATGGCAAAATACTATTTTGCCGGAATATCATTGGAAAATAATGGATTGAGTGAAGTCATCCATGAAAAACAGGAGGATTGAAAATGGGGGAACGCTGCCAAAAAACAGGAAAGATGAATGTGATTGCCGATAAACAGTCATGTCCATGGATGCTTGCTATTGAAATGACCCACAATTCAACAGTCTGCGACTATGACGATATTTCGGCGTGCATGACGAAAGTACGGCAATTGAAATTGAAGTGGATTTAGTCTTTTTTGTTACGTCCGATTATTTTGCTTTGAAACGTCGTTCTGGGCAAATTGAGTAAATCAGCGGCTTGAGACTGGACACCACCAGCTTTTGTCAATCCCCAGTCAATGAGAGTATCCTCAAATTGCTGGATCATTTCCTTGAAGACGATTTCCTCGCAGTTTTCCAGATGTAATGTAAACAAGGATGCGCCCACATGATTCTCCTTATGAATATCATGCAGATACTCGGGAAGATGATCGGGGAGAATTTCAGGTCCATTGCTGAGAACAAAGGCTGTTTCCATAGCCCTTCGCAGTTCCCGGACATTCCCAGGCCATGCGTATTTTTTCATAATATCACAGGTTTCAGGGGGCATCGTCTTGGTGGGCAGTTTGTCACGACTGGCCAGAACATGGAGAAAGTTCTGCGCCAGAATCAGCACATCATTTCCTCTGTCTTTGAGAGGCGGGAGTCTAATTTCAAGACCTCTGAGGCGATAGAAAACATCTTCACGGAAAACTCCTTCTTTTACCGCTTCCCCCAAATCACGTTTTGTCGTGGCAATCACCCGGACATCAACCGGAATTTCCTCAACGCCTCCCACGCGTTGGATATAGCCTTCCTGCAGGACTCGCAGGAGTTTGACCTGAATATCCATAGGCAGATCATCCACATCATCCAGCAGGATTGTTCCCCCGCTGGCTCTTTCAAAACTGCCCTTTCTTTTTTGGAGTGCTCCTGTGAAAGAACCTTTTTCATGACCGAATAACTCGCTTTCCGCCAATTCTTTGGGAATGGCACCGCAGGCGACCGCGACAAAAGGATGGTCGCCTCGGCCACTTTTCTGATGAAGCGCTCGTGAGACCATTTCCTTGCCAGTTCCTGTTCTTCCAGTGATCAAGACAGGAACCATGTTGTGGGCGAAGGTCTGGATACGTTCATAAACATTTTTCATCTGGGGAGAATCCCCAATCAAGCCGCAAAATGTTTGTGATTCCTTGAGTACGGCTCTTAATTCGGTAACTTCACGACGTGTACTCCGGATCTCCTGCAATTTTTTGATACGGATGGACAATTCTTCATAACGGAAGGGCTTGGTCAAAAAATCAGCGGCTCCATCCTGCATGGCTTTTACCGCTGTTCCAACGGTACCAAACGCGGTGATCAGTATAACATCCACTTCAGGATATCCTTCTTTTATTTTTTGCAGGAGTTCCAGACCATCGATATTGGGCATCCGGATATCGCTCACGACAATGTCCCAAGGGTCTTTTTCCAGCAGTTCCAGCACTTTAAAACCATTATCCACGGCCTCACTGATGAAACCTTCATCACGAAGTTGCTGCATGGTGGCAATCCGACTGATTTTTTCGTCATCAACCACAATAATTTTCATTGGTTCAACCATTTTGAAACACCTCCTCATAAGTGTTGTCAAACCGGGCCGGGAGAAACATACGAATGGTAACGCCCTTCCCTTGAATACTTTCCAGAGTCATTTCTCCGCCATGATCTTCAACAATCCGCTTTGTGATTGCCAGTCCCAGACCTGTTCCCTCACCCACGGGTTTGGTTGTAAAAAATGGATCAAGAACTTTTGACAGGTATTCTGTGGGAATACCTACTCCCGTGTCTGTGATTTTAATAACAATGCCATCTGAAGGGGTACTGATTGACAGAACCTCGATGTTAATTTCCCCCCCCCGAGAACAGGCATCAATAGAATTGTTGACCAGATTGATGATCGCTTCCGCCAAATGATCCGCATCCAGCATCATATCCGGGACAGGATCAAGTCTGGTATGTATTTTGACCTTAAAATCTCTTGCCCTGACTTCCACAAATTTAAGAACATCCTTAATCAGCAAGTCCAGATTTGTCAGGGTTTTATTGAGAGGGGCATTCCTGGCTAATCTCAGCAACCTTCCGGCAATACGTCCAATCCGTTCCAGTGCTTCAATAATAAGATCCATCATTTCATAATAGCCGGAATCCAGGGTGGTCTTCTTTTTTAATAATTCGGCGCAGTTGATTGCCCCATGAACCGGGTTTCTGATACTATGGGCCACTCCGGCGGAAATTTCACCAACACGAGCCAGTTGTTCCCTTGAAACCGATATTCGCTCCTGTTCAAGTCGGACAATGGCCATTGCCAAAACGTTACTGACAGATTGAAGAAAAAAACCATCACTGTCACTGAAACGGCAAAATCGTTGAGTATGAATGACCAGGACACCAAAATGACCATGGGATTTTTGCAGGGAAACACTCATTCCGCAGTTAAATCCGTGCTCATAAAATATGGGCGGAATTTTGAATTTGGGTTCCTGATACTCTGCGTCAATAATGACAGGTTCAATCGCATTACAAGTCACATCCAGCAACCCTCCGGGAGTGTTATCTAATTTTATCAGATCGGTAACCCCATCATTCTGCCACCCTCTAACCGCCTTAAAAATATAGGCGTTGTCTGAAGGTTGAAATTCCAGAAACGAACAATATTCCGTGTTGAGTGTTTTTGAAACAATATTCATGGCATCATCCAACAACGTCATGAAATTTCTGGTCGTGAGAGCTTTCTGACTCAGTTCCATCAACGCGCTCTGTTGTTTTACCCGGATATTGCGCTCGTCTTCAGCCTGTTTTCTCTCGGTGATATCCCGGTAAATCCCTGTAAAAAACGACTTTTGTTCCCGGACATATTCACCGAATGATATTTCCATTGGAAACGGAATTCCATCTTTGCGCAATCCGTCAAATTCCCAGACGCTCCAGACAGGGTTACTCTTACCGGAATGAATATAACGTTTAATGGTTTCCAGATGAAATGAACGCATGTTTTCAGGCACAAGCATTTCAATGTTTTTGCCTATCATTTCAAAAATATGGTATCCGAAAATTTTTTCTGAGGCCCTGTTTGCATAAAATATTTTGCCATATTCATCAATAGTGATCAGGCCATCACTCGCGCCTTCCGCGACAAGACGATACCTTGACTCACTTTCTTTGAGGGCACGTTCTGTTTTTACAATAGATTCCAGCATTTGCTTCATGGCGATTAGAAGTATTCCGGTTTCATCCCTTGACGCTTCTGGAAATACCACGTTTCTTTGTCCGCTGGAAATTTCATTGGCGATATCAACCAACGCGTTAAGAGGTTGTGTAATGCCCGTGACAGAAAGATAAAAGAAGATCAATGTCAGTGTAATACCGGAAACAACAATGGTCGCGTATGTGAAAAACACAACCTGATTCTGGTTGTTCAGATTGTGAGTTTTTTCCTGCAAATCCTCAACGATCACATTCTCAACATTTTTCAAAAGATCAATTTTTCTGGACGCTACAACCCACCATTTCAAAGGATCGATCGTGATATTTTCGAATCTTTTTTCAAATGAAAATTTTCTCATATTCTCAAGGTCATCCACATAAGAACCTTTGAGAGTTGAATGATAAACACTGATCATGGATGGGGGAACCAATGACAGAAAATTATTGATAAAAATATTTTGCGCGACAATCGATGAAATGAACTGTTCATACATTCCTTTTCCAAAACTTTTCTGGCTGAAGGTATTGCTGAGAGTTGCCCGTTCAATTCCAGCGTTTTCCTTGGCTTGCATAAAATTCACATAGGCGATGAGCATGTTTGACAGTTCTGAATTATTAATGAGTCGAGGTAAATATCCAACAATAACAAAAATAGAGTGATTGAGCTGGGTATAATACTGGATTTCCTCCATCGCGGAAATATTGAGTTTGAGAACATCATCTCTGATCGAATCCCTTTTTTTCAAAACATCAGAAAATTCATCCAGTTTGGATTGAATTGTGCCTTCAATGAAATTTGTATCCAGAGTGTCTAAATATTTTTCCAATCTAGTGATTTCATCATCAGTAACCGGTCGTTGCTGTTGTAATTGCTTCAGAAAATCTTTACCGGAACTGCCGATATACCCGGCAGACATACCACGCTCTTTCTGAATTTCATGAACTACGGCACTTAATCTGATGGCAAGGCCAATCAACTTTTCAAGACGGTTCATATTTCTCGCAAGTTGAACTTGTTCAATAGTTTCGTTTACTGTGAAATAGATCAATCCCAACAAAGGGATTAATACCATTAGCACCAGTTTTGAACCGATCTTGAGATCTTTGATTGACATGGTCTATCCAGATAAATAATCGACAGGAGTTGTCACTCAGATTGATAATGAATGCCACAAAGTCAGGAAGGTTTGAAATAGCTTTACCTGCAATAGGGATACCAATAAGCTGGGGGAAACTGGATTATCCATTTGCATGGCGGTGTTCAGGTTGGTTATCCTGGCGGGAGTGAATGGTATCGTTTAATTGAAACATGACTGGGACTTTCATGTTTCAATTTGTGATAATGCTACCATATGAAGACGGTTTCATAGTATGGCTCATGCCGCTGGATAGTCTCCATAGTTCCTGCTGAAGTTGTTTTTCCTGATCGGATGTGAGCATGATAAATTCTACCCCGATCTGATAATGAACAGGTTCATCTATCGTTGTGATTCGTCTTGTCCAGGTCACCTGTCCCGTCAGGTTGATTGCATGAACATTCTCATCATCGCCAACGGTATGTTGAGAAAAATCGATAACAAGATCAATGATGCTTCCTACCTGAAAATCATAACAGGAACTCATTTTAATACCCACAGGTGAAATATCCAGTGATTCCTCCTGAATTGTTTCCTGAAGGGAATACAAGGACACGGAAAGCGGTAACTGCAAATCAAATCTGGGTGCTCTTCTCCGTTTGATCTGTGAGAGGTGATAGTGTGTGTTCTGAATAACACCGTCCCATGTGTTTGTATGGGGCGGGTACTTGATAAAATAATTACACCGCTGAATATATTCTGATGTCAGATAATCTTCCACATAGATGGACTGACATTTCTGAAAAATTTCCTTGGCTTCCTGAAAATTTCTTTCACGATATAAAATGATACCAGTGTGAAGATCCGCCAATGTTTTAATTTTCTTTTCTACGATTTCCGGAGAATTCGAATCAAAAACCTCATAAATTGTTACGGGTGTTTCACGGCCATGAACTTTCACACGATCCACTTCCCGGATAAGGTATGCTTCCTGATTGATTTCCTGATATGTTGATTCACTGATCAGGATATCCGCTTTATAGGTTTTTGTGAGTGATTCCAGTCTGGCCGCCAGATTGACAGGGTCGCCGATGACTGTGGAATCCATGCGGTTTCGTGTTCCAACCAAACCCACTTTGACAACACCTGTATTGATACCAATGCCAACACGAATGTTTTGAGCGAAAGGAACACGCTGGTTAAAACTGTTCAATTCGCGCTGCATCTTGATCGCTGCCTGAAGCGCATATTCAGCGGAACTTGTTCCATCAAACAATGCCAATATTCCATCACCAATGAATTTATCAATGAATCCACGATTCTCTGTGATGACAGGTTCCATCACAGAAAGATATTCATTCAAAAAACGAAAATTTTCTTCAACATTCATTTTTTCAGAAATGCTGGTGTAAGAACGTATATCGGAAAAAATCAGTGTCATTTTTTCTTCAACAGATTTTACTTCTAACGCGTTATCCAGGCTTGATCCAATTTTTTGCAGGAATTGCTGAGGCACAAATCGTTGAAAGGTTTGTGTCATTTCCGCGATTTTTTCTGTTTCAGCCAACTGAATTTTTGTTACTTTCAATTGTTCATAAGCCTCTTGCAGTTGTGAACGGGATCGTTCCAGCATCTGAAACAATCTCACTTTGGACAGCGTAAATCTGAGCAATACACTAATCAACACAAATACCACAGGAAAAGTAATAAAAATCAAAGTGTTTCTTAAATTAATGGCGGGAATCTCAAATTCCCTGTCTTGCATTAAAAATGTCAGATGCCAGTCAACCTCAGGCAACGATAACACAAACGCGTATCCTTTTTTGAGGATTAAACCTTGTTCCTCTCCGGAATAATGATGAATTTTTCCTTTTTCCAGATTCAACAATTCATCGACAATCAATTGTCCCGTGGACTGATTGATTAACCATTGAAGTGATTTTCCTTTCAATGCCCCCATCGAATCAAATACAATCGTGCGTTGGTTATTGTTTTTGCTGGCATCATCACCAGTAAAAATAAAAAAAGACATATCATGTTCTGTTTTATCAAAATACATTTTTTCCAGACTGGACAAAATCTGGGTGGTGTCCGTTTTATAAATGAACTTACTGTTTTTTCCCAAAAAGAACTGTTCTTCCTGAAAACTGATAATTTTATCCTGGATCATGATCTGAATCATTTGGGCATGAGACATTGCGGCTTTTAAACTTGTCTCCCTGAAATGATCGGTAACAGTCAGCATTCCATACCAAAATGTGCAACCCAGAATGAATATTGAAATCAGGAACACGAACAGTGTTTTGTTCAACATGTTCATTGCTGGAATCAAGTGCGTGAAATATGAAATCCCGTGACGAATCATTGTCAGCGGTTCCTGGGAAAATTTGTGGACTGGATGATGAGGCAGCATTTTCAATTCCATAGGACTCTTGATGCAAGTAGTTTATACAGAGACTTCTATTCATGGTCCCAATCTCATGATTGCTAATCTACTTTCTGCAATGTGTGTACCGTTTATTTCTGATCTGTTTATCTGTTGATTTCTGAACTCGATAGCCCAGAAACAGCTTGTGCGGAGATTTTGTTTAAGTGCTTTTTTTAGGATTAAAGCAATTTTCTGAGAGTGCGGTTACCTTAAACTCGGCATTAAAGCCGAGTTTTCGTCTTTGCGGTTACCAGATTTTGTAATAGAGCATCCATTGATCAATTTTTTCGATCAATTCACGAATTTTGGGGAGATTTGATGGGGAGTTGAAAAGAATGCTGTAGCAGTAATTGAGATTACCGGCCAACCAGGGTCGTGGTAATTTAATCGCAAGTAATCTGGTACTTGACTCAATGAAATAAAGCAGGGATGACACATATTCAATCATCATCAGCGGTTGAACCGAAGTTTTTAATCCCTGGGTTTCTGAAATTTTCAAGGCCATTCCATAATTGTGATTAGCTAACTTGAATTGATCCTTGATGCTGTTTCTCCAGTTATCGTTTGCATTCCCCAACCTGAACTGCTGAATCATGAAAGTCATCTCACAAGTATGAACTTTACCCAGCAGATAATAGCCCATAGGATTGTCCGTATCCATTTTAATAGCTGTTTCAAGCAACTCAATAGCGGTATTTTTCAAAAACAACTGATATCTCAGTAATGAACTGATTATATGGATGTGATTACAGAATTGAGCTTGCCCGGTGTCCTTGCCCATACTTTTCTCAAAACTTCTGACATCGGTGACATTGAACTCACCCTTGAATCTGCATTTAGGCGAAATGACAGCCCTGTTGGTATGTTCCAGAAAAATTTTAATCAATCGGAGATTTTCTGTGATCTGGTTGAAGTCTCTTGGCGACAAGACATTCGCTTTCTGGCCAAATTCCAATGGATCATACCTTGAAAATATTTTGCGCCAGCGTTCCTGTAATTTAAGCAGATAAAGTTTCTGGCACCATATCGTGAGGTCAATACCCTCCATGGAAAAAATTCCAAATGAGTGTGCCACTGAAATATGAACAAGAAGACTTCTGGCGGCTTCCAGAGTAAGGTTTTTTTCACTTTGATACAGGGTTGCAACCAGGTCCACTCTGGCTTTGTAATCCATGGGGTTCAGTTTTAGTGCTTCAATCAGGGCCATTACCTTTTTAGAAGGATGGAACTTCAGAATATCTTCTCCGATCACACGATCACGAATGGTTTTTTTTGTAAATATGGACATTGCCTTGTCCAGAACTGATCGTTGACTCCACTCTATAATTTCTTTCCGCAACGATTCAATGTCTTCGGCAACACCTTTAATCATGGTGAGCAGGCTGTAAGATTCACCCTGAACAACGTGAAATTTTAATTTATCCTTACTGGTGTTGAAACTTTTTTGGAGGTGAGATGCGTTCAAAAGTGTTTTTGTCGCATGGACTGGTAATGGCTTCGACATAATCCCTCCAATGTATTTGTAAGCAATTCCTTTTCAATTATGACCGCTACCAACAGATTGGTGTCCCGTTGTTAGGGTCGTCAATGTGACGCATGATACCATCTGCAAAAAAAAGGCCACAAAAAATACAAAAACAAGTATCTGAAATTACTTAATTTTTTATATAAATGGAGTATCACGCCCGAATTCGCTGTCGAGATTTCGGTGTATGAGTTTTTGTAAGGCATACCCGTAATTTTGATTTCGAGTCGTATGCGCAGCAGGAGTTAGGTACTGTATCGTGGTTTAGAGGAGGGTCGTCAAAACCGGAAAATCCTGAACAATATCGTGAATTTCCCTGAAAGGGGAACTACAGGAACTCTTCAGGAATGCTATTTTCCGGGAGATATTTCAGGATTCTTCCTGTAAGAGCGTTTTTTTAACAGTAGATAGCAACGTACTGATTTCAATTGGTTTGCTGAGAACTTGATCCGCGCCAATTACTTTGGCGGCCTCCATAACACCGGCCGCATAGGATTTCCCGGATGTCGCTATAATTCTGGTCTCAGGAGAAATCTTTATGATTTCAGGAATAACCGTTAATCCACCGCCTTCCGGCATGACCATATCAATAATAATTAAGTCGTATGTTTTTTCTTGAATCATATCTAAGGCCATCTCACAATCCAGTGTGACATCGACGCCATACCCTTCTCCTGTCAACACATTCTGAAACAGATTTACAATAGCCTTTTCATCATCAACTATCAGGATTTGCGCAGGTTGAGAGGTTTTCTCCTCATCCACAATTATAGGTGTTTGATTTTGTTCAATGCTTGGGAATAGTTGGTTAATCGCGGATAACAGTCTTGGTATTTCCACTGGTTTGGTGAGTGTCAGATCAGCGCCTCTGACGATCGCGGCTTCCAGCACCCCTCCGCTGTAGGCTTTCCCGGACATGGCCAACACCTTGATAGTTGGATCAAGCTTTTTGATTTCCGGGATAGTCACCAGGCCGCCTTGCCCAGGCATGACCATGTCCATAATGATCAGATCATAATGTTGCTTACAGGCCAGTTTGAATCCCTCTTCACCATTAACCGCAGTATCAACTGTGTAGCCCTCTTCTTCAAGCGCAACCTTAAATAACAGTCGAATAGCCCGTTCATCGTCCATTAACAATATTTTCATGTCACCTCTTGTTTGTTAAATTCAGGATTTTTCTAATCTGCATAACATATGCGGAAAACAGCCGTCATTGTAAAATAAAAAATCAATCATCAGAAAAGTGATGGTCGTCCATCATTCAGCGATGCCGATTATTCGGCCTGACAGCCCGAATGTCGGCAGCTTGTTATGATGACACGGACTCAATCAGGATGTCTCTTGCCCTGCCTGGAACACCACAAAATACTGCCAGCGTTGGAATCCTTTTTGCGCATTACACAAACACCAGTTAGGTATAGGTGTTGCAGAAAAGACTCAACGTCTTTGAGGAGGGTTTAACATGACAAAATTTTTATTACCCGGATTGAGGTAATAAATAATGTCTGAAATGATCTCACTAATAGGGAGTCACCATGTATGCTGAATCAGTTTTGGAAAAAGATATGAATTCGTTATCCATGCCACTGATGCAAAACCGGAAAAATCATTTCTTCACCCTGTCGACTCTTGACAGTGAATTGGAATCATCTGTGGTGACATTACTCTATTCATTTCCGTTGTCCCGAACCTGTCTGGAAAATCTCGACTCCGACATGATCAAACATCTGGAAGTTGGTTTTTTCACTCCCGGTTACACCATTCTACATCAGGGAGATTCGGGGAAAGACTTGTTTCTGTTATGTCAGGGAAAAGTGGATGTGATCGTGGATGATCAACGGGTGGTTCAGATGGAAGGGCCTGTGTTTCTGGGAGAAAAGGCTCTTGTTATGCGAGATTCAACCAGGCAGGCAACCATTGAGGTCATTGAGGAACAAGCCTTACTCATTAAAATACCGATGGGGAAATATCTGAAAGATGTAAAATCCAAAGATGCCGCTGACAGTGATTACTTGCGTGAGTTTGTATTTTTCAAAAAACTTTTTATTGAAATCCAGCAACGATTGTTTGAACATAGTGCTATTCAGAAAAAACTTTGGGATGAAGTCAATATCAATCTGTCCCTTTCAAACAGTTTGGTTATTGCCAACTGTCTGGATCAAAAAAAGGAACTTAACTGGAATAAAGATCTTTGGAACTCCATTTTTCGCTACGTCAACAAAGAATTGAAAATCACATGGCCTGAAAGAATCCCATTCAACAAAGACACCCTGAGAGATATCCTGTGGTTGGTTCTTGAAAAAAAAATCACTCAAACAGATAAAGAATCCACGGCTAACTTTATCACAAGAAAGAATGGTGTCTGGAAAACATGGATGACACAGATCAGTCATCATGTAATCCAGCAGTTACCCATGTCGGAATGGCCCGTTCATTTGAACGATTTTGAATTGTTCAATCCTGAAAATTACCACAAGGACATACTCAAAATTCTGCAACAAGTTGAATCCAAATTTGCGAACAACACATTTTCTGAAGAACAATATCAAATGGATCATTTTTTTAGAAAAGGAGAACACACCCATGAATTTGATATTGAAGAATATCTGAAATATTTTGAAACTTCTTTTCAGACGAAACATCCATTCAGAACCAAAGCCTGCATTTCACGTCATCTGGCAATTGTCGCGGCTGAATGTGAAAATATGTTCAATCATTCTCTGGTTGAAATGAGACAATTTCTGAGTTCTGTAAAAAAACAGTTTTCCATTTCAGCCAGTACAAGAGACAGGGAAAACTATGCGAAAATCCAACTTCAAAAAGATATAGAAGTCCTCTTGAACGCATTCACGGGGGTTGAAAAACGGTTTATGAGAACAGCAGATCACAATTTTAAGATTCGGGTAAGCTCAGGCACCGCACCAACGTTGAATTCCTTGATGCATTCCCTCGCTCTCAAACAGGGGCGGGAAAAAGTGCTGAAATGCTTTTATCAGATTCTGGATATTCTGCACATGGTGCGACCCAATATCCCGACTTCATTCTATGCGGATAATATTTTTCTCTGCAAAGGTGAGACAAATGAATATGTCCCCTTTAGCGAATTGACCCGATATTACTGGATTCCCTTGTCTGAAGGAATGTGTCTGGATAGCGGTGATTTCCAATTGAATAACATCCCTACAGGAACCGTGCTGGGTGGGCCGGTCTGGGGACGGCTTGCAGCCAATGAAAGTACGATATCCTTAAAAATGCCCGAATCAGAGGATATGACAAATAGAGGAAAGGCATATCTGTCACTTGTGATTCCTGTTACAGCATTCCCCTGGGAACAGGAATTGTTGCCATCCACGGATCAGTTCAATAGTCAGTGTGTGCCGTTGATGCAATGGATGCTGACTCTTCAGATAGACTCAATCGCCTATCTGGCACAAAACAGAAACAGCATTTATGAAAATCTGACAGAAATTCAACATCATGAAAAAATGGAAAAACAAATTCGTATTTTTGAATCCACATCGACGATGTTGACTCCCGATGAAAAGAAACGCATAGAAGGCTATTTACTCAATACCCTGGGAATTTCCATGAATTCCGGAATTTCATGGTATTCCAACCAATTATCAAAAACTATTTACAAAAGCATCCTCAGACAGATTCAAAAAGCAAATCCGTCACTGTCACCGGAACTCCAAAACAACAAGGCATATACTCATTGGCGAGTCGTGTTGAGTGATATTGTCAATGAATTGTCTCAAATAAAAACTCATGCGGAGTCTCCGTCCGGACCTGCGCCAGTATGGGATATTATTACAGGAGAATTCCATTCCGTATTAGAAACCTATGTGGGGTCCGTTCCTGAAGTTATTGAAATGGTTCATGACAAAATCACCATTGATCTTACCTCCATCCTGAGGGTACAAAAAGACCATGAGATTAAAACAAAAATTATGCTGTTCAAACTGCTGAGTTCTATTTTAGAAACTCATAATGTTAAAACATTGGAAGAACTAAAATCATACACCCAGGCGATCAATAAGGGACATTCACAAAAAAACTTTTCCTCCATTGAGGATATCCGTCATGCTTTCATTAATGAAAACATCAATAACTTTAGTATTTTATTGGATAGGAACTTGACCAGACACATGGTTTCCTGAATTCGTTTTTCAAAATACATGAGACTTGATACCACATGAATTATGGTATGACTTTTGAAGAGTTATAAGCATGAGGAGATTCTTTTTATTATCAGGAGGTCTCATGCCACAAAATATTCAACAACAGTTTTTATTGGATCAAGTTTCTGAAATTAATCGCTATCTGGCATTCTTTCACTTTGAAGACAGAGAAAAAGCGGTTCTGCGATGGATTGAACTCTATGCGCCGAGTTTTCGTAAATTCTGGATGAACACACATCTTGCCTGCTAGATCCGGATCTCCGGAATCCCACATATACAATTTATGTCCGGTTAGAGAACCGGACACCCTTTTGTCACGCATTCCTTCCACAATTGGCTCTTCCAAAGCTTGTTCCCGTTTATCAAAACGAAAAGGGGTCGAATGTTCCTTAGGGACTTTCTAAACGGGACGTAGGGCACGAGCTAACTTTTACAACTTATTATTTTGTTGTCCGTTAGACAGAATAGTGTTGCTACGAAAAATGGGCATTCAGCCGATTTTTCGTCAACCCATCTGGTCATAATTATTTGGTTTTTAAGGTAACGTGAGTTCGTAGTGAAGAATTTATCGTAGCCTTTTCTTACTGAATTCACGTTTTACAAGTTCAAAAATAAACGACAGGTCTGCGGTATTGCAAGGTGGCATCCTCATTGCAGAAGGGTATGGAAAGAAGTTTATGATTCAACTCCATACGACAGGAGAGGTTATGCAGAGTCCATTGCCCTTAAAAGTTTTGCTGGTTACTAACAATAAGGATTCACGCAGCATGGTTCAGGACACGTTGACAAAATTGAACGTGTGTAATGTCCATCATGCCGAAACCCCGCAAAAAGGTATTGATCTCCTGAATCAGCATTCAATTTATGATTTATCCATTGTTGATGAATTCAATCTTGGTGGCAACGCTCTGATCAAAGCCTGGGTTCATCGCCCACATCTGCGAAATATTCCCATGATTTTGATGACGGAGGAAGTTTCTTTGTTCAAGTTGCAGATGTACCGTCGCAATTACATTCGTCATGTGCTGATCAAACCCTTTGATTCTTCCACTTTTTTTCAGAAATTTGAAAATGTCCTTCGTCTTGGTGAACATTTTTCACCGGAATATATCAATAAAATCAGGAAAATCGATTTTTTCAGCCACTTCAAGTTATGTGATCTATACCAGATTCTTGAAACAGGATTTATCAAGGAGTTTCAGGCGGGCAGCACCTTGATTCATGAATCAGGCAAAGTGAACAAATTTGGTGTAATCCTGAAAGGTGAAGCCGGGATTTACAGAACGGACAAAGAGGGGAATTCCACTGAAGTGAGTACCCTTAAAAAAGGGGATTTTCTGGGTGAAACGAATCTGTTGTCTTCAGAACATTCATCAACACGGATTGTTGCTCATACCAATTCGATTGTATTCATGATGCCTAATTACGCGTTTCAATTGTTTCCTGAAAAACTTCGAGATCAATTTTATCAGCTCATAATCTTGAATTTGACGAAAAAACTGCGTTATATGACAGATGTCGCATGTGAAGAAAAAAATAAGGTCTTTCAAAATTACAGATCTCAACCAACCCCTCCACCATTTAGTGATACATGGGGTGCCCACACTACAGGGTTTGTTCCCTCCTATTTTTGAATAAACCGGAGTTAATGACTTTATCTCCATTCATACATGAGAGACATCGCTATTATTAAACTTTGTCATTTCTGCCTGTTTTTGCACTCATTGTGCATACGATTCCGGCAATGTTTAATATTCTTGATTCAAGCGTTTCTGACATTGAAAATGGAGATCTCATGCCCGTTAAAATTTCCTGGTTAACCCGATTTATTAATTTTGTAACGTTTATAAATCAGCCCATCAAACAACGCTTCATATCTTTTTTCTTTGCTATCATCTTCTGGTTTATTGTCATTTCCGTGATCAGTATTTTCTCCCTGGTACATGTCAAAGGGTTGGTCGACGAAGTGATTGTTGACACCATTCCTCATGAAATGGTCGCACAGAAAATCATTCGAAAACTTCAGGCGGTTAACATCAATGTCATTGAATTGATTGGAACTGATGAACTGGAGATTGCCAACAAAGCCATCAGTCTGGCTGATATTCGATTGAGTGATATCAATACTTATGTGATGACGTTGAGGAATGGCGGGTTTCTGAATGATTATACCCGTGACACCGGAGAGTTGGTTGAAACACTGTTTATTAAAGTGGTGTCAACTGATCAGAAAGACCAGCAGTTTATACAGGATTTCTCTCACCTGTTTAGTAGTATTGAAGACAATTATCAACAACTTGTTTCTCTTAAAACAGACGCGATAGAAACTCATAACCCCGGTCTGATAGAACCGCTGAAACGTTTAAGTCGGGAATTATCGGAACAGTTGACAAAAGCCATCTCCCTTTCCAACCAGTATTCGGCTGAACATTCAACAATTTATGGTATGAACGGTGAGAAAATTAACGAATTCACATTTCTGGCGTTATTTGTGCTGGGGGTTGCGTTGACAGTCACCACCATGCTGCTCATATTTTTAATTTCTTCCACTTCCCGAGCCATCGTAAATCCACTCAATGCCATCGTAGATCAGATCAAATTGTTGAATGAGGGGGTCGTTGATCTCAGTCGAAGTCAGCAACTGGATATTTATCTTAAAGATGAAATTGGTATGCTGGCCCATGAACTGAATGGACTCATCACTTCAATACACGGAATGAACAGTTTCAAGAAAGTGATTGAAGCTGATGAAAGCCTGACAGATGTCTACTCCCGACTTGGGAAATCCTTTGAAGAACTGGGTTTACCTGATTATATCATATATGAAGTCCTTGATAGTAAATTAATCCCTGTCGGTCAGGAGTTTACCGGAAAAGTGGAAATTAATTGTAATGAAGATATTTTGAGCAACTGTGATTTATGCAGAGCCAAACGCACCAGTAATGTCATTTCATCCTTTGATTATCCCCAGATCTGTAAACAATTCAGAATGGAAGTCAAAATGGAACATATCTGCGTTCCTATGATTATTGGAAGCAGCACTGGTGGCGTCATCCAGTTTTTACTCCCTCAAAATCAGGAATATAATCGTTCGGAAGTGGATCGGAAAATTTTCAGAGCCAAAAATTACATCACTGAATCCATTCATGTGATTGAGGCCAAGCGGTTGATGAATACCCTGAAAGATTCGGCGATCAAGGATACCTTGACGGGATTGTACAATCGGAGGCTTCTTCAGGAATCAGGAGATTCCATCGTTTCAGGTGTACTGAGACGCAAGAAAACACTGGGATTGCTGATGGTCGATCTGGATTATTTCAAACAGGTGAATGATACCTATGGGCACGATGTAGGGGATCAGGTTTTGTCCACGCTGGCAGTTGTCCTTAAATCAAGTGTGCGCACTTCAGATATTGTCATCCGGTTTGGCGGAGAGGAATTTCTGATCATTTTGATGGATGTTGAAGATGGTGAATCTCTAAAAATCGCTGAAAAAATCCGGTCAAACATTGAAAAAATGGAAGTCAAGGTACATGACGGTGTTCTGAAAAAAACTGGAAGTATCGGTTTGAGTGAGTTTCCTAAAGATACGGATGGATTCTGGCAAGCCATCAAATATGCTGATATTTCCCTGTATTTTGCCAAGGAAAGTGGGCGGAACAGGGTGATACGATTCGATCAAAGCATGTGGAAAGGGCAAGAGTTTTGAGCAGTCTTGATTAATTCTGTCCGGAGATGACACGACAATGAACCTCAGAATCAAACTGCTACTCAGTATAACCCTGGTTATTTCCATTATCATCAGTGGTCTCATTTATATCGCGGTTCACTATGCCCAGGAATCCGTATTAAACCAGATTACGGAACAGTTTCGAACCACGCATGAATTGATTCAGGAATTACAGACGAGAGAGTTTGAAAAACTGATCAATATCCTGAGAATTGTCGCGACCTCCCCCAGAATTAAAATTGTGGCCTCAACTCAGGGGATGGACCATGCCACCATTCTTTATTCTCTTGAAGAAATGCTGGAGGTGGTGGAGTCTGATTTGCTGATGTTGCTTGATACCTCAGGAAGGGTGTTGGCAAACACCATCGAACCGGAATCCTTCGGCGAGGATTTATCCAAAGTTCATTTGATCCATCAAGTGCTTCAGGGTGATGATGATATATGGGATCTGTGGATCATTCATGATGAACTTTATCTCATGGCTTCACAGCATATTCACCTTAATAGTGGCGAAACGACTGCCATTATTCTATCCGGCAAAAAAATTAATAACAGTTTTGCAATTTCTCTCTCCAAACTTCTGAAAACCAAAGTTGCCTTTATTTTGGCACCGTCTTCCATTATCGCGTCCTCCACCATCAAGCCTGATCTTTTTGACAGTGCTACCACGGCATGGGTGATTGATGAGCAGATTCGAACAAAACAGGAACTTTCTCACCTCATTTCTATCAACGATATTGATCTGGACAATGTTTCATCCACAAAGAAAGTGTACTTTGATGGTGAAAATCATTTGTATGCGGTGTCTCTATTGGCAAATAACTCTGGAGAACGTCTGGGAAGTATTGTTGTTCTGCAAAACCTGGATAAAAAATTACAAGGTTATTATCAAATTCGTAAGACTCTTGCGTTGGTTGGGTTGATAGCCATTGCCTGTGCGGGATTTGTGTTATGGCTTATCACCCGACCCATTTTAAAAATGATTGGAAGCGTGGTTGGGAAAATGAAGGAGATCGCCAAAGGTGAAGCCATCCTGACCAAACGAATTGATATCGAGAGTAATGATGAAATCGGGCATATGGTGTTCTGGTTTAATGAAATCATCCACAATATCCAGTCTCTCTCCTTTTTTAAGAGAACTATTGAAGAAGATGAAACTCTTCTCGATATCTATTTTCGTTTGGGAAAAATTTTCAAAAAGATGGAAATCGAGGACTTCACCATCTATGACACTACCAAGTTTCTGATACCGGTATATCCATTCAGGTTTCCGGATGAACCATTGTATTGCAAGAAGGAAATTTTGAATCAGTCGTCTTTATGCTGGGCCAAACGAACAGGACGGAGGATGAACTCCGTGGATTTTCCAGGAATCTGTACGCAATTCTGTGCTGACCGTGGAAAAGAAGCGGTTTGTGTTCCCCTGAATATGAGCGGTAACATCAGAACTGTGATTCAGTTTCTCTTTGATGCCTCAGACAAAAAAGCAAAATCGGTGTTGGAAGACAAAATCAACAAGATCAGCCAGTTTATTCGTGAGGCTATTCCAGCCATGGATTCCAGACAGCATCTTGACAAGGATATTGAACACGGACTCCGAGACCAGATCACCGATCTGTATAACATGGCGTTTTTGCAGGAACATTTTGATACAATCATGGCAGGGGTTGCCAAAAGAAATATCAATCTCGGGATTATTGTCGGGGAGATTGATAATTTGAATTTAATTCTAAGAGTTTGTGGGAAATATGACAGGGATGCCCTCCTCTTTGAATATTCCAAAATTCTGAAGGCTAATATTAAGCAGTCCGATCTGCCGATTCGAATCGGTGACAAGGAATTCTTTCTGGTTCTATTCAATATCAAAGATGAAGAGCAGTTGTATCAAATCGCCGAACGTATCCGGGTTAGAATCAAAGGTTACAAGGGAAATATCCCTCTGGAGGAAGTTTCTCCTGTCACCATCAGCCTTGGATTGAGCATGTTCCCCGCGGATAATCCTGATTTCTGGCAAGTCAAAAATCAGGCGAACAAAGCTTTTAATCGTGCGAGTGAATTTATGGACAAGGTTATCTGCTTTTCACAAATGTCCTTAAAAGACACCGCACCTTTAAGTGAGCCGTCCAATGAACATCTGACACACAAGGAAATCACGGACGATTCTGAGAACGAGGCTTTAACCCAGGAATCAACGGCCCTCATCGTGGTTGATTCGCCTGTCGAGGAAGTTTCTGTTTCAGACAAAAAAGACTCAGAAACTTAGAATCTTCAGACAGCAATTCGCTCACGTCCCTTTCTAAAACCCACATCATAATTCCTACGACCTGTTGCATAAGAATGAACCATGAAGAGATACATGAAATTGTTGATAGGTGCTGGTTTTGGAGTTTTGTTTTTAGTGGTAGCGGGAATTTTCTATTTGTTGGACACACCCGTTGAAAACAGCATGGAATTGAATTCAGTCAAAACAACGATTCGGAAAACACAGGAAACAGTCTCTCCCAACAAAGAATACACTCCGCTCTTGGAGGAAGAGGATACACAGAGAGAACCTGACAGGGCAACTCCTCAAAAAAATGATTTTGTGGTTCAGGCAATAAAGGAACTCAATTCGGATCAGCCCGATTCTGAAGCAAAAGACACCTTGAAAAAAATCAGTGAAAATTATAGCCAGATGGCAAGATTCCCTTCCTATTCTCAACCCATCTCGTCAGACCAACTGGACTTAATGGAACCGAACCGGTTTCAGTCCGCCAGTCGCCAAATCGGTTCCCATTATAGAGTACAGGTAAAATTAAGTTCCTATAAATTGATTCAGGGTGATTCTGTGACACCTGTGATTGACATATACTCCAAAGGTTATCCAATCCCGGCGGTAACAGTTTCTGTAAAAATCATGACGAACCAGCAACAGGAACTTAAAGAGATTCCTGTTGAATTGGCAGAAGAAGTGCCTGATGAACGAAAAATTTATCATGGTAGATTCACTCCCACTGAAGCCGAATATTTAAACTGGCCCAACGAACTCATTCTTTCGGTTCTTGTGAACATAGACGGAGAAAAACCTTATCCCCTGATAGAAATGTTTGAGTATGTCAATCCAGTGGCCACCCTTTCTCCCGGAATAAAAAAAATTCAGGTGGAAGGTTCCCATCTGGTGATTCCTGTTCAGGTACATCCCAAAGAAGCAGGGTTTTATCATCTTTCAGGTGTTTTATATGCCGAAGATGGCCAACCGCTTCTCCACTTGACTGGTAAACATGAAGTTAATACCGCTGGAGGCGATGTTGAGTTCAAGGCGCATATCAGCGCACTCAAGGCATCAGGAACCGAAGGACCTTATTATTTGCAGGTGACAGGATTGCAAAAATTGAGAAATACCATGGAGGAGGATAATAAAGAGGGTTCTCCCAGAATGGAAAAAATTTTGATTCCAAAAATAGAATTTTATCAATATACGGAGGAGCCGTTTGAGGGCGATCCGATCATGCTGAAGAAGGCTCAGATGTTACAGACTCTATCTCAATAATCGGAAAGACTGTCACTGTTTGTATAAAACCGGTTCCCACTAATTGAAGGGGAACCGGAAGTCTAGTCTCAGGTAACTTTAGAAAGACAGATGTTTCTTGACCAGTTCCAGAACAGTTAACTGATCATCTGAAATTTCTCTGAAATCATTCCCCACCCAATCAGACCATGCGGTGTCATCAATAGTTAAAGAATATCGTTGAGCCGTGGTGTAGTTATCATTGCTATGACCATAATAAAGCAGGACTTCCTTTGCTGAAGCATTCTCGGAATGAACCAGATTAAAATGGGTACCTTCAGACATGATCCATGGATAATGGTAGGCATAAACACCCGTAGGACCCGTAGCGACATCATCATAATAGTAACTGCTATAGGTTTTACAGGTTCCCAGCCAATTTCGCTCAAGACAATCGCGTTTATAATTGTAGCGACCGCCTTTTGTCAGATTCGCGGAAAGCTTCAGAACAATTTTGGAAGAGCAGCTTTCAATCCCCTCAATGGTCACGTCTCCACATGATGAATGCAGAGGAACCACAGAATCATTGGTTCCAGGCAGGAATTGCGCGGATAGTTTTTCAGACAGACTGTTAGCACCTGTCCCTGCAACCATTAATGTCGGCGTATATGTTAAACTGGCTTGATTGAGCGAACGGGCCACATTAGGGACCAGATCATTCAGGATTCCAAGAGATCCTCCACGGGCACCACATTCAACCCCTTTAAATAACCAGTTCATCACCTCACCAGGTAATGCGGCACAGGCACCAAAAGCAAAATCCTTGGCCAGACTTGCCAACTCGGAACCACCTGTGGCAGAAGCCAGATTCACATTGAGGATTGTGTTATAATAGATTTCTGAAAAGTCCGTGGGTGTCCCGTATGATTTTTTAGACTCTGCAAGAAGATAATCCATCACCAGTCCGCCTGTAGAGTGAGAAACCGCGATACAGGGACGACTCACACAGACATCCTGCGCTCTCAACTGGTCAATCATGGATTTGAGAACACCATTCCTCAGACGGTCCGCGGAACTCCACACAATGGAAACAATTTTTTTACCACCACTGGACGTGGTACTCTGAACTCTTGGATTTCCACCTAAAAGTGTTTTGATATCCGCAAAGGATTGATAATCTCGATCGGTATCCAGATAGGAACCTGTCTGTCCATACCAATAACGTTTATAATTCAGTTCGCCCCATTGGGGCATGCTTCCATCAAAAAACACGGATTGATCCATGCCCGGCACCAGAATCACATCGATGGTGGTCAGCAGGCGTCCCTGAAAAGTTCCTGAATAACGTGACTGATTTTCAGTGGAATTGGTATTCTGTTCAATACTTTTTTCGCTGATGATTTCATTGGGATTATCTCTTTCGGAGATGTTTCCATCTTCGAAAGGAGCACAAGAGATCAGGCCAAATCCCAATAGGAGGGCGGCAAGACCTGAATAAAAATTTGATTTCATAAAATCCTGTTAAAAAGGTTATGGTTTGTAAAAAACATGGCTCATTCGCTCTCATCACACTGATCTATGTCCATGAATAGATCATGTGTGCTGGTTACAAAATAGCATGTTCTTTTACAATCCGTACTGCGTCACAACAAACTTGACGAAATTAAATACTGCAATAGAAGCGCCATTTTGAAATTCAATGAATTTCAATTGGTTACAATCAATATCCGCTTCAGATGTTAACGATGATAGCCGAAAAATCGTCTGGTTTTTATGGAATAAGGTCTGAGTTTTGAGTTCAGGTGATGTCGGAAATCTCAATTTTTCAAGGGATTCATGGCGTGCCGTGAATTCGGCTATATAAAATTGAAAATGCTGATTTTTCGGCGGGATTTATATTCCACAAGGTCATATTCGAGCATTATGGGGGGATTTAGGATGGTTTAACCACTACCGGTGGCATGCCTCTGGTACTTGAATGAGCACCAGCGGTCGGTATCAATCTGAAAACTTTAGTTCGTAAAGATCCCTCACGTTGTTCTGGATGACAGCGGGCTGACCGTTCTAACTTGGGTTGGTTTATTGAATTGGAAATTAGTCTAGTCATCGGAGGGTTCCTCGTCTCCTTTTCTGTATTTAGGGGCTGTTTTTGGATAATAATTTATGTCCCAGATTTGCTCCCCTTTCTCGAAATTAGATTGCTCTCTGGAAACCTTTTTAAAAAAATCACACTTTTGGCAGTTATCGATTTTTTGGGCGTAGCTTCCTCTTACTTTGCCGCCACAAAGGGTGCCAACAACTGACCAGCAGATCCTCCCACCATTTTTTCCGTCATTTATGCCATGCCCAAGATAAATGGTTGATGCGGGACATTCTCCAAGTTCATCAACCTTTTTTCCGCCTCTTTCTCTGCCACATTGAAAGTGTTGCCAGCAGTTGATCTTGTAAGATTCTTCCATTTTTCCTTTGATTTTTTGCTAATGATTTCATTGGTTATCGGGAACAGGGCTTCTTCACAATCATCACACTGAGCTTTGTCACCGGAGACAAAGCATGTGTGCCGTTCACAAAACAGCCTGATTTCTCATAATCCGTACTACACCACAATAAATTTGACGACTAAATCTGCAATATAAGAGCCATTTTTAAAACACACTAAATTTCATATAGTTACAGTTAGCAGCCCATTTAACGGTTAGCGCGATCTGCCGAAAAATCAGCCATTTATCATGGGATAACGCCTCTTTTTTGAATTCCGGTAACGTCGGAAGGCTCAATTCCTCAAGGCCGTTCTGGCATGCCGTGACTTTGGCTATTTAAAATTGAAAGGGATGATTTTTCGGCAGAATTTCACATTGATTTTTCGGATGTTCTTTTTTTCGACAAGATAACTGTCATCATTTTTCTGTCAGCCGTTCAGAGCCATTCCAGCTTTCATCAGGAGGTTCCTGTTGATATTTAACGCAACGTGCCAAATAGTTCTGAGAAACAATGTCTTCAGGAAACACGTTCAAACATTCCTCAAACAGCCGCCGGGCTTCGTTCCATTTCCTGGAAAGATAGAGCTTTAGTCCTTCCCGGTATGGTTTCAGGATTCTTGTTTTCTTCTCCCGAAGGGTGTTTTCATTGGCATTGAATATCTCATAAATGGTAATGGATTGTTCTTTTCCAAGAACCTTTACAAGGTCGAGTTCCCGCCAAAGAAGCCCTTCCTCATGTTGAACAAAATTCCACGTCTGGTCAGAAATAATGATTTGTGCGTGATACTTTTTAGTCAATCCTTCCAGTCGGGATGCTAAATTCACGGTATCCCCCAAGACAGTAGAATCCATGCGATCCTGAGCACCTACAGTTCCAATAATGACCGGGCCGCTATGAATTCCAATTCCCGTCGCGACGGGCGGAATTCCCAGTATTTGGCGTTGCTGATTGTAGGCCGTCAATACGTCCTGCATGCCGATGGCCGCCTTTACGGCTGAAATAGCTTCCACGGCGTCATTCTGACCGGGAAAATCAAACAAGGCCATGATGGCGTCGCCAATGAACTTATCAATGAATCCATTATTTTCGTGGATGGGGATCGTCATTTTTTTGAAATAGTCATTGAGAAAATTCAGCAATTCCTGTGGCGACATCATTTCAGAGAGAGACGTGAAACCCCGGATATCTGAAAACAGAATGGTAATGGTTTCATGCTCCGCTTTGCCCAATTCAATATTTTCAATCCCCTCGCTTGCGATTCTTCGAAGAAACTGATTGGGGACGAATTTTTTAAAGGTAACAAGGAATGCTTCTTCTTTTTTAAGGAGTTCCTTCAGACTTTCGATGGAGTTCTGAAGTTGCAGGTGAAGATTGATCCGACTCAACAATTCAGCTTTATGAAAAGGTTTGGTCAGATAGTCGTTGGCACCACTGTCGAACCCTTTGACCAGATCACTGACCTGATTTTTGGCGGTGAGCATCAGAATGGGGAGTTGAGCGGGCGGGTGGTTCTGACGGAGTTTGAGCGCCACTTCATACCCATTCATACGTGGCATCATCAAATCAAGCAGAACAAGATCCGGATGTTCACTATGAAAAAGTTCGAGGGCTTCAAAACCATCCTGTGCAGTCAAAACCCGATAATTGTTTAATTGCAGATGATTTTGCAAAACCTTGATATTGATTGGTTCATCATCCACGACCAGAATGGTTTTCGCTTTGAGTTTATTGTCCTGTTGATTTTCCAGAGGCATTAATTCATTCAACGAGAGTGAATGATCATCCTGCTCCCACGAATTAAAACGGATGTGTGCCTGTTTTGCATGAAGACTCTGTTGATCTGCGGCTTTTGCCGGAAGGGAGAGATCTTCCGCATAAACGGGTAAATCAAACCAAAAGATTGAGCCTTGACCGGGCGTACTATCCACCAGGATTTTCCCGCCATGCGCTTCCACCAGTTTTCGCGTGATGCTAAGTCCCAGACCTGTCCCGCCATATTCTCTGGAGGTCGAACCATCGGCCTGTTCAAATACCTCAAAGATGCGTTCCTGTTGGTCTGACTGTATTCCGATTCCAGTATCAGAAACCGAGAGCCAAATGCGTGATTCCTGCTGTTCAGCCTTGAGCAGAATTTCTCCCTGATGCGTAAATTTGATGGCATTCCCGATCAGATTCATAAAAATTTGCTGTAGCCGATTTTCATCCGCATAAACAAAGGGCAGTGTGTCAGGAATCTCCGTGCGCAGGATAATCTGTTTTTTACCTAGCAACGTAGAGGCGATTTTCAAAACCACTTCCGTAATACTTTTCAGATCCACAGGACGGAATTGCAGTTGCAGTTCATGATTTTTCATTTTGGAAAAATCCAGAATGTCATTGACCAGGTTGGCCAGACGTTTCCCGCTCTGAATAATGAGTTCCAGATTCTCGGAAGTGGCTTTGGAAAGTTTTCCAGTGGCGCCATCCACCAGCGATTCCGCCAACCCGATAATTCCGTTGAGGGGCGTTCTCAATTCATGAGACGTATTGGCCAAAAACTCATCTTTAAGCTTGTCCACCCGTTTCAGATTTTCCACGGACTGATGTTCGGCTTTCAGCACTTCCTGCTGGGCTTCCAACAGTTTTTGCTGGGCGACAAAACGTTCCTTTTTCATCGTATTAACGCGATCGGCCAATCCAAAGGAGAGAAATATCACCTCAAGGGCTGAGCCAATATGGGGTCCATAATTGGTTATGAACATCATGGGGAGTATACCGAAACTCCTCAGAGCGGAGGCTAAACCGCCCAACAGGAACAGTGAAAAGGAGAGAAGAAAAAAACGTGCGGGACGACTTCCCTTGAGAACGGCCAGGAATGAAACCCAAAGGATGATCACATAGGAGTTCATTGCGCTTAATACCACCAGACTACCACTGGTGACTGTATTGACAAAGAGGGAAAGAGGCATCAGTCCTGCTAAAATAACGGATAAAAAAATCAGTAGCTTATCCCATCCGTGTAATATTTTTGCCGAGTCCACAAAGCTACGGAAAAAACTGATTCCCCAAAAACCCGTAAAAGCCAGAAAGAAGGGCAGACTCTTGTTGGTCCAGGAAGGAGAGTCCGGCCATAAATAGCGATAGGCCAGACCATTATAAACCATTTGATAAAGAAGCAATCCGGCAGTATGGAGCACATAATACAAATAACTCCGATCACGAATTACTGTAAAAAGAAACAGATTATAAATCAGCATGACCAGGATCATTCCATAATAAAGTCCCAATCCGGAATGTTCCTCAGTGGAATTTTCCAGAAAGGTTTCTGGATTCCACAACTTGAAACTCATTTGCATGGAACTCTCCGATTTGACCCGGATATAGAGTGTTTGAACATGCTGAGAAGGCAAAGACAACGGGAAGATAATATTTCGATGTTTAACATCGCGTTGCTCAAAAGGATACTGATCGCCAGCGGTATATTTCAGAAATGTTCCATCTACCTGCTGAATAAAAAGACTGACATGATCAATAATCGGGAAGGCCTGTTCAAGATACCACATGGTGCTTGATGGCAGAGGATTCAAAACCTGAAGGTATGCCCAATACACGGAATGTGTATTCCCGAAATTTGGAGCATCCAGGGAACCACTTTGAAAACTTGATGAAAATTCGGAACTGGAAACCTGTTCAATAGTCAGTTGTCCATCCACATCTTCCAGAAATTCCATATGTTTTCCCAGTGGATATACTCCCTGGGACGGGTTGAGTAACAGGGGGGTCGCGGCATAAATCAGGATAGGGTTCATGAGGATCAAGACACAAAAAAACGAGATCATCCTCCTTATTTCTTGAAACCTGTTCAACAGGGTATTCCTGATATAAATGTAACGACGAAGCATATTCAGAGGATAAACGAAGGAGTCAAAAATGACAGGATTCCATAAAACCAGATCTGATAAAGTTGTTTGAATGGGACTGGATGTACTAAGGACATGAGACCAGGATGATTGAAATTTTTAATTGATGATGGGGAGCTGAAACAAACAGACATTGTTTGTTATCAAGGGGGATTTGTTCCTTCAATTTTTTTCCGGCCAGAATAGCGGATTTCCATTTTATAAATTCCGAATAAATGGGGGAGAAGTATTGTTTGGGGTCCTCTTGTGCTGATTCGGAAAGATCATGTTTCAGTTGGAGCGATATTGTTTTGACTGAATCAGCGAGTACCAGACCTGTATCATCCATTACAATCAATCTTTTGTTTTCGAGAAATGTGAGCAACTGATCGATGTATTCTCCCAGATATCTTTCATAGTGCAGGAATGCGGGGATGCTGCCATTTGAAAGAACCACAGGTGTCGAATAGGCGACAACCCAACGGTGAGAGTCGTGAGATATATAGGCACTCTGAATACGTACTTCCTGATCCTTGAGTTTGAATGATGGTTCATAAAAAGGATTATCGCCTTCCTCCAGGGATAATTCGTCATTGGTCGCGATTTTATTTCCTGAAATTCTCATAATTTCGGGAGTAATGACTTTCCCATCAGGCAGTGTGACTGGTCTGCTTATCAGACACATTTCATCCATGTTGAATCTGGAATGAGTGTATAAACTTAGTTTTTGAATGCTCGCCAACGCCTGTTTTCTTTTCGGGGGATCGTTTTCATATTCAAAATATTCTTCAAAACCGGAATCATTGCGTACGGTAAGTAACTCATTCGCATAACGCAGGTGAATTCGGTCAAGAGTGCGCATCTTTTTATCGAGCATTGTTTCAAGCGCTTCATATGAATTAGCAAAAGCATAAGCCGGGAATAGACAGAATCCTGCCAATACATATTTTATGAAGCGTTTCTTAAACATTATACACCATTGGGTTAAAGGTTTCTGCAGCTTAAAGAGAAGGGATCACAACTTGGGTTAAATGCTAGTCCTGCAAATATCGCGTCAGTTCGGCCACATCCAAAACAAGCGATACACCGCCATGTCCCATGATCGCGCCTCCGGCAATGCCCCGGTGTTTCAAGTGGTCTCCCATTTTGTCAATTTGCAGGTCTTTCACGACTACCTGTGCTTTTCCCAGCAAACAATCAACCATCAACGCAAATTGATGGTGTCGGTATTCCACCACAATCAAAATCGATTCTTCCGGTTTTATACATTGAGAAGATGTGTCAAAAATTTCATAAAGACGTACAACTCGTAACATGTGATTGTTGTAGCGTATGACTTCTTTGTGATTTGCTGTAAACACCTGCCCTGATTTCGGCTGAAAGGCTGTTTTCATAAATTCCATTGGCAGAATGTATTCCTCATTCCCCACTTTGGTATTGATGCCTTCAATAATCAGGAAACTACTGGACGCCGGCATCCTGATATGAAAGGTGGTGCCCTTTTCAGGGGTTGTCTCTACGAAAAAATAGCCATTGGCCGATTCAATCAGTTGTTTTATCTGACTCAACCCCATGTCGGGCAAAGAGTCTGTCAATGTTGAGGACTCCGTAAAAAATCCTGATAATAAAAGACAGTTTTGCAGTTCTTCTTCAGTGTAGCGATCCAGTTCCGCAGAGGGAACCAGTTCCGTTTCCAGAACACGGTGTTTAATCTCAGCCATTGAGATTCCGTTTCCATCATCTGAAATCCGGAAATGCACCCAGTCATCTTCATCAGAAAAAGCTTCAATCTGCACACTTCCTTTGAGCAACTTGCCTTTGCTTCTGCGTTCCATCGGTGATTCAATGCCATATTCCACCGCATGGGCTACAAGATAGAACAGGGGTCGTTCCAACAAATCATGAATACTCTTGTCAATTCTGATTTGACCTCCACGAATCGCCACATCGATCTGTTTTCCCAATTTATCAGCAACACTGCGCGCGAATCCGGGCAACTTGATAAAAAGGCCTTCCATCGGAATCAGTCTGATTTTCAGCAGACTAGAGATCATTTTCTGGGAAAGGAGATTGAAAGTCTGGTTTGCCTGTTTGAACCGTTCATGAAGTTCTCTTTCCACGTCAGTCTTGCTCATGGCATTACTGACATATTGAAACATGTCTGAAACAACAACCAGTTCACCCACAAAATGCATAAACCCATCGATTTCTTCTTCCGCGACACGCATCGTTTTATGTTCTGTCTGAGTGCCGGTGATGGAATGCCCCTTCAAAACGCCTGATTGGGATGAAACATTAGAAAAATGAGCCAGTGCCGGCTGGAAAATATTCTTCAATTCCGTCCTGAACTCAGGGACAAATTTTTGAACACCTGACACCACCTGATCCAGTTTGAGTTCCAGAATCCGAATGATATTCAGTGCTTCACCTGAAATTTTCGGTTTTACGCACACAACCGCGTCTTTCATTCGTTGCGCGGTACTGACAGGTAAAAATTCTTCTGAGGGACGAAACAGAATATCACGGATCGTGCTGATTTCACCTGAAACATCGATATCCTTAAAGAAAAAATCAGCGGATTTTCGAAAATTGGATGTTCTGGATGCGGATTGCGAAACAATATTCAATCGAATGATATTATTATGCAGAATTTTGAAATCCCGATGATTCTTTGTGCTTTCTGGAATCCCTGACTCAAACTCATGAAAAGATTGGATGAAGTTTGGCGCTGTTTTTTCCAGGCTATCGGTCACCAGAATTCCCAGATGCCGTGCCTGTGCCTCAAGTTTTTGAAACGCGTTAGAACCTTTGACAGATTCAGGCAAGTGGGCGGTCAGAGCATTGAACGCATTGAAAGAAATGAAGGCTTCCTCTCTCAATCCTCGTTTCTGTTGGCTGAGTTGATCAATCTTGAGCAAAAGTTGATTGAATGATTCCGTATCACGAACTTCGATACGTTCATGTTTGAATGTTTCCGCGATATGTTTGAGTCCATTCAATCCACTGATGAGCGTTGAAATCACCATGGAAGACGCTGGAATTTCCTGCTTTGAAATCATTTGCAGAATAGTGCCCGTTGAGTGAGCCAACTTCTGAAAAAAAACGAGTTGAAAAAATCCGGCCGCATCTCTCATTGAAAAAAAGGAATCAAGAATTTTCCCCAATATTTCTATGTCTGAATCATACTTTTCAAATTCCAGAAGAAGATTTCCCAACTGATTCAGATTTTCAGCGGAATCCTCCAGAAATTCAAGCAGACTTTGAAGATCTATAGTGATGTCGGTTGAGGATGTCGGTTGTTCAGATATCAAATTGTCCTCATTTCATAAAAATGAAACCAGTTTATGAGGAATGTTATCCAGCGAAATCAGAAATTCAGCCCCCCCTGATTTGTAAGCTTCACAAGGCATGCCAAAAACCACGCAGGATTTTTCATCCTGAGCCATGGTGCGAGCACCCGCACGACGCATGGACAGCATTCCCGCCGCACCATCATTGCCCATTCCGGTCAGGATAATACCAATCGCATTGGCTCCGGCAAAACGGGCCACAGAATCAAAAAGTACATCCACAGAAGGGCAATGACCACTCACTTTCTCTCCAGGTTCACAATGGACCAGATAGACCCCTCCTGAGCGTTTTACAGTCATCTGCAAATTACCTGGCGCAAGCAAAGCCTGTCCCGGCATGATCCTGTCTCCATGTTTGGCTTCCTTGACTTTAATCGCGCATTGTTCATTGAGACGTTCCGCATAGGTTTGTGTGAATCCCGGGGGCATATGCTGCACAATCACGATTCCGGGCAAGGTGGCTGGCAACTGGGTCAGAATCCTGGAAATTGCCTGCACCCCGCCTGTGGAAGCGCCAATGGCAATCACTTTATCAGTGGAAGTACTCAGGGCTGTGTCCATGCGTACTTTGGCAGGTGTCGGAGTGCGCTGCTTCCAGTGACTGACATCTGTCATTGAGGCCTGTTTTACTTTTTGGCGAATGTCCTCCAGCATGATTTCCAACCCACGAGCCACATCAGAGCTGGGTTTTGTCACAAAATCCACCGCACCGGCTTCCAAAGCCTCCATGGTGATGCGTTTCCCTTTTTCGGTCAAGGCACTGACCACCACCACCGGCAGAGGATACTGAGGCATCATATACCGCAAAAACTGCACGCCATCCATGCGTGGCATTTCAATATCCAGTGTGAGCACATCCGGACGAAGTTTTGCGATTTTTTCTCTGGCGACATAAGGATCAGGAGCAGACCCCACCACCTGAATTTCCGGATCACGCGCAAGTCCTTCACTTAAAATATCACGCACCAGCGCTGAATCATCAATGACAAGTACCTTGATCATAATACTTTCCCTGGTTTTTGTTTAATTTGAGAAAAAATTATCGTGGAATTTTCTGATAAATCGCGGGGGCAACATACCGATAGGGGCATTTGTCCTTGTCCAGATTTTCTGTTTGTCCGATGAACAGAAAACCATAGTCCTCTGTAACCTCATAAAAACGCTGTACCAATGCTGTGATTGTCGCACGATCGAAGTAAATCATGACATTCCGGCAAAAAATGGCATAAAATTTAGATTTAAACACAAATTTGGGGCGGATCAGATTATAGTTGCTGAAGTGAATCAGTTGTTTCAGTTGAGGACGAACTTGCCATTTTGTTTTATCCAATGCCTGAAAATAGTTTGTTTTATATATCGGGGGAACATTTTTCATCCGGTCGCCGGTATAGATCCCCTTATGCGCTTCCTGGAGTTTTTCACTATCAATGTCTGTTGCCAGAATACCAATGTCCCATCTTGGTGTGGTTTTTGCCAAAAATTCTTTCAACAACATTGCCAGCGTATAGGCTTCTTCTCCTGAAGAACAGGCGGCGGACCATATATGCAGATCATTGGTGTCTTCAGTAATATCCCGTGATTTTTTTTGAGGCAGAACATGATTCATCAGATAATCAAAATGCTCGTGTTCTCTGAAAAAATAACTGTAATTGGTTGTGATCTGGTTGATGAATTGTTGTAAGCGCTTTCCCTCAGTGTCAGCACGCAGCCAGGCGTGATATTCACCAAAATCCTTGAGTCCCAATGATTGCACCAGGAATTGAAGACGATTGGATAAAAGTGATTTTTTATCCTCAGTCAGATAAATTCCACACTTTTCATAAGCCAATTGGGCGATTTGCTGGAAATGCTGGTCATTCATCATAGAGTAAATCAGGTGTAACTGTTTCAGTTAAAAGAAGAGGCCAGGTGTAGCGTTCAGGCTCTATGGTCATGCCCCTGTTGTTGATGAATTCACCGCGTTATTATTTTTAGAGCATTTGTGATTCATAGAGCCTGTCAACCGTACAGAAAATTAGAATTTCCCAGTGTCCTCATCCCCGAACGAAATAAGATCTTCGCCACTCACTTCATCAGAATGTTTGTGTTTGTGTTCCACGTGAGGGGTGGAATAAACTGCTTTTTTGATATGCGGAGCATGGGTGATCTGATGACTTTTGCGCATCGGCAGGGTTTTGGTCTGTGCGGGAGGAGGATTCATGACACTGTTTTTCAGTTGAAAACGGAAGACCAGCTCTTTGAGATGCTGGGATTGGCCTGTTAATTCCTCACTGGCCGCCGCTGTTTGTTCTGCGACCTGAGCGTTTTGCTGAACCACCTGGTTCAGTTGGTTCAGGCCCGTATTGATTTCACGAACGCCACGTGCCTGTTCATTGCTGGCGGTTGCGATTTCATTCACCAGATCTGTCACTTTGGTGGAGGAGTTGACAATCTCTTTCAGGGAAGAGGCGGTTTCATCCGCCATTTTCGCGCCGGATTCAACTTTTTTTACTGAATCATTGATCATGACAGTGGTTTCCTTAGCCGCCTGAGCACTGCGTTGAGCCAGATTTCGGACTTCTTCCGCGACAACAGCGAAACCCTTTCCATGCACACCGGCACGTGCGGCTTCGACCGCCGCGTTGATTGCCAACACATTGGTCTGAAACGCGATTTCGTCAATGGTTTTGATGATGTGGGCAATGTTGGTGGAGGAATTATTGATTTCTTTCATGGCTTCCAGCATTTTTTGCATCTGACGATCACCCTGTTCCGCGCGACGTCTGGCGTCTATCGCGATCTGATTTGCCTGATTCGCGTTTTCAGCGTTGGATTTGGTTTGGGAGTTCATTTCTTCCATGGAAGAAGAAATCTGTTCCAGTGACGCGGATTGTTCAGTGGCTCCCTGAGAAATAATCTGACTGGATTCTGAGACCTGATGGGCTCCAATGGATAATTGATCCGCAGAGGTGATCACCTGGTGGAGTGTTTCATTAAGGCTTGTAGTCATTTCCTGAATAGCGATCCCCAGAACATCCTTATCTGAAGCCAATTGTGTTTCAGCGCTCAAATCCCCTTTGGCAATGCGTTGAGCCACTTTGGTTTTGGCGCTGATGGCATCGACCATGTGCTGGAAGGATCGTCCCAAATCGCCAAATTCATCTTTGCGGACAGTATCCACCTCAATCTGTAATTCACCATTTGAGAGGGTTTCTGAACCTTTTTTGATGGCGGAAATCGCTCCAAGAATCGTGCGTGATAAAAAAAACATGATAACCACACCTAGCGCAAAAGCAAAAACGCCAGCACTGAGCAAAGTAATTTTAATGGTGTGGATCGAACTTGAAATCAGTTCCATGTTGAGCGTGGCTTCGTCAGACTGTTCTGTTTTTAACTGAACCACTTTTTGTTTGATCGAGGCGGCATCCGCATCAAATGTTTCCATAATGTGGTTCCCCGCGTCTAAGCCCTGATTGATATAGGCCGCTGTCATTTTTTTCCCGCTTTCATAGAACTGGTCAAAGGCCTGTGCCATGGCTTCCATGTTCTTTAACTGTGGCAGATTATTTTCTTTGGAATACATTTCACGAAATTGGGAGAGCCTTCGTTTGAAATTCTGGGCCGCAACCTCAGCATCTCTCAGTCCATCTTTATTATGACTGGCTGATACGTCTGTAAGCCACTGCTGGACGTTTGTTACATTAGTGTCCATCTCTCCGGCGAGTAGTGCAAAGGGCACACTTTCATGCTTGACCCTGGAGGATAATTGTTCAACTTCATTAAGCATCCACAGACCACCCAGACCCGCAATTCCGAACAGCGCGACAATCGCAAAAAAACTCACACTCAATTGTAAAGAAATTTTCATATTTTTGAATGACATTGGAACCTCCGAATATAAGTTAAAAGAACAGGCGAGTTTGAAAGGGAGACGTTGGCTTACCATTTGTTGATCACGCCACGGAACCCATTTTTTCCAGGATCTGGATTTCTTCAGGAATCAGAAGATTATCCACATTGATCAGGATATAGACCTGATCTTTGGTTTTCCCCATACCGGCAATAAAACGGCTTTGCCCTGAATTCTCCAGATCAGGAGCCGGGTCAATTTCGGTTTTTGGAATACTCACAACACCCGACACAGTATCCGTAATCAGTCCGGTCATAACGCCCCTGATACTGACGACCACAAAGCAGGTCCGGTCATTGTATTCAATTTCATCCATCCGAAAGCGTAACCGCAGATCAATGACCGGAATCACTTTTCCCCGGAGATTGATCACACCTTTGGTATAAGCGGGCATATGTGGAACTTTGGTAATGCGTGTGTTGGTATTCCGGATGACAACTTCAAGCACATGATGAATATCAATGCCATACAAACTTTCTCCCAGTGGGAAACTAAGGTATTTACTGTCGGTTTCATCTACGTCATCGTTTTCCTGATTCAGCAATGAATCATCCATCTGTCCTTCGTCCATATTCCTCCATTATTGTTTTATAATTCCAAGACGCCTCAGAAAATCGTGGTTTTTTCTCCAGCCATCAGTTGCTGGAATGACTTCCCATGCTTGACATATCCAGAATCAACCCTACCTGCCCATCACCAAGAATCGTACAACCCGCAAGATAGGGAATTTCTGTCATTGATGGTGGTAAGGTTTTTACTACAATTTGCTGCTGTCCGACAATGGCGTCCACAAACAAACAAAACGCGCGTTCAGATGATTCAATCACGAGCAACATTCCTCCGGTCAAATCCTGAATCCCGGTTTCTATCTGATACAAACGATGCAGTCGGATAACAGGCAATAACCGGTTTCGGATTCTAAGCATCTCTGATCCGTCTGGTGTAAGAAAGATATTCGCAGCCTTGGGTTGCAGGGATTCCTTGATGGAAATGGTGGGTAACACATAGGACACCTCGCCCACATTCACCAGCAAGCCGTCAATAATACTCAGTGTCAGTGGCACTTTTAAGGTGAAGAGGGTGCCCTTGCCTTGCTGGGTCGCGATATGAATACTGCCACGTAATTTTTCAATGTTCTTCTTGACAACATCCATTCCCACACCACGTCCTGAAAACGCGGTAACTTCTGTGTTTGTGGAAAAACCGGGTTCCAGAATCATCTTCCATAGTTCATGATCAGGCAGATTGGCATCCGGCCCAATCAGATTCTGTTCACGGGCTTTTGCCAGGATTTTTTCCCGGTTCAGTCCCTTCCCATCATCCTGAATGGTGATCCAAAGTTCATTTCCCACATAGCGAGCTTCCAGAACAATGATGCCCTTATCCGGTTTTTTGGCTGTTTTCCGGCCTTCCTTGTCTTCAATACCATGATCAATGGCATTACGAATGAGATGCAACAACGGATCGCTTACCTGTTCAATCAGGCTTTTATCAACTTCAGTTTCTTCTCCCTTCAATACCAGTTCTACCTGTTTATTGAGTTTTTTGGACGCGTCATGCACAACCCGAATCATTTTGCGGAACACGCTGGCCACAGGGATCATTCTCAGTGACATGGCTATTTCCTGAAGTTCACGCATATTGCGATGCATCTGGCCTGATACGGATTTCAGTTCTTGTGTGTCGATATAATCCTTATCAAGACGTTGCGCCATCATGGAGTCTGATATGACCAACTCCCCCACCAGATCAATCAGATGATCCAGTTTATCCAGACTCACCCGAATATCAGAAAGTTGTGGGGTGCCTGCCGGAACATCCGTTTTAGCGGCTGGCGTTGAGGTCGCGGATTTTGCCTTTTCTATTGCGGGAGTCGCGGGTATCTGGGGCTGAGGAACTGGTTTGGATGCATTCTGAGAAGAAGCCGGTGTCGTGACAGAAACTGCTGTTGGTGATGCGGGAATTTGAACAGACGGGATCTCCTTGGCTTTTTTATTGGCGGGAATCAGCTTATCCAGAAGATTCATGCATTGTTCAAACTTGTTTGTATCTATTTCCTGTCCTGAGGCAATTGCTCCGGATCCATCACGCAAAACATCAATTGTTTCCAATACAGGATTCATCACATCACTGTTGATGGACAGCGTTCCATCCTGTAACATCTCCAGCACACTTTCAGCCTTGTGGCTGAGACGTTCAACATGCGCCATCCCCAGAAATCCGGCATTGCCTTTGATGGTGTGAAAACTGCGTTTTGCGGAATTCAGGAATTCCCCTTTATCGACATCCTCTCCCAGTTTATCCAGAACCAGAAACACACCTTCGATGGTTTCCAGATGTTCAAGAATATCACTGATGAACAGTTGTATCCGCTCAGGATTTTGTACGGAGCCTGTTGAAAGTGTTGCCGGTTTTGTTATTTCAGTCGGAGACTGTACATCGGCCTTTTTCGGATCTGGTTTTATATCTGGTGACGCTGTGGATTTTGCGGGTGGAAGTGAATCCTGAGGTGGCAGATCAAACAGGGACAAGGGATCCAATTCAACATACAAATTTTCAGACGCGACATGAGGCTCCGAAGCCGGTTCCATTTTTAAAGTCGCATAGCGTTTCAGTTCATAGAGAATCAGGGTTGCTTCTTCTACGATATTTTCACTTTCAAACAGTGGTAGATATTTACTCATCAAACTTTCCAGCAGACTGCCCCCTTGGGAAAGAACTTCCTGGATGGAGAGAGTCGGTTTCCATTCTTCATGCTTTACAGGTTGAGTGATTTCGCCCTTCTGGGAAAGCTCAATCATGATATCCAGAGCGTCCAGATGCTGGCTGATCTCAGGTTCAAAAGCCCGGTCATTTCCTGTTGATTCTACATGATTGAGCAGGTTGTTGACCAGGTCACAGCTTTTTACCAGAATTTCTGAAAACCCATATTGCCATTTGTCAGGATTCACCCTGACTTCCTGCAACAGGGTTTCTGTTCGATGGGTGAGTTTTTCAATGTTGTGAAATCCCAGGAAGCCGGCACTTCCCTTCAGACTGTGGAACGGACGGAAAATCAGATTGATGATGTCCTGAAGCTCGTGAGCATCTGAAATTCCTTCCATATGAATCAATGCGGGTTCCACCGTTTCAATGGTTTCCTGACTTTCGGTGACAAAGTCTATGATCAGTTGCTGATCTTCATTGAATGTCATTCCTTGTCCTCGCAATAAGGTTAGACAAGGCTTTCAGGCTTTCTTCCCTGTTTTTCCCGGCATATCGTGTTAAAAATTTTTCCATGAGGTGTTTCAGGCTGTTGATCACATCGTTCAGATTGATCAGATCAAGCGCGTTCAACTCAGGGCGCAAATAGCAGTTGGCGATGATCAGCATGCCTTCAACCTGGTGCATGGCGTCCAATGTCAAGGGGTTGTCCTTCCAACCGGGTTCAGTGATAAAATCACGAATTTCCGTACAGAGGAAACTCACGATGGTGGGGCCTTTCCATGCGCCAATAAAACGTAAAAGTTCATCCAGACGGTAACTTATTTTCGTGACATGTTGCTGAACCTTTATTTTCTGTGCCCAGTCCGCTCCTGATTCCCGCATGCTATGGCACAGATACATCCAGGAATGTTCCAGGTCATTCATGTGATAGGTGAGTTCCTGCAGCAAAACGGTTTCAGCGTTAAGGCCGCGCTCTATTTCAAATCGATAACCTGCCTTGTTGCTCAGAATGACATCAGAAAAACTCGGCATATTTTACACTCCCTTGATCAACGCATGAGACGATTGTTTGAGTCTGAATCGAGTTAAAATCTGCTTGAGTTGATGCACCGATTCATCAAGATCGGCTGCTGCTGCGGCACTTTCTTCAACGATCACAGAATTGTTGCTGGTCGTGTGTTCAATCTGATTGAGACCAAGGTTAATCTGCTTCACTCCCGCGGCTTGCTCCTTACTTGCCACAGAAACTTCCGCCATCAGATCACTCATTTTTGAAACCCCCTGAACAATCTCTTCCAGAGATTTTGCTGTTTCCTGAACAATTTCAATCCCCTGACGCACTTTTTTATTTGAATCATCAATCAGATTTGTGGACTCTCGCGCAGCTTGAGCACTACGTCCCGCCAGATCACGAACTTCATCGGCTACGACAGCAAAACCTTTGCCAAAACGTCCGGCACGCGCGGCTTCCACCGCCGCATTCAACGCCAGAATGTTGGTATGGAAGGAGATTTCATCAATCACTCTGATAATCTGGGAGATGTTGGAACTTGCCTGGTCAATTTCATCCATGGAGTGAATCATGGTTCGCATGCTGGCATCACCCCTGTCTGCTGCTTTTCTGACTGAAACACCCAACTGGTTGGCCCAATTCAGATTCTCGGAATTCTGTTGAATCTGATGCAGGATGGTCGTGCTTGACGCACCAATTTCCTTGACCGCGCTGGCTTGTTCCGTGGCCCCCATTGACAACCGTTGACTGTCTTCAGCAACGGTCCGGGATAATTCCGCGATGGTCTCGGCAATATCAATCACCTCATGCATGGTACTGTTCAGATTCACATTCATGGTCTGCAACGCTTTTCCTAAAACATCCTGTGGTGATGAAAGCAACGCCTCTGAAGAAAAATCGCCATGACTGATTGTTTCAGCCAATTTTACTTTTATTTTCAGGGACTCCAGCATTTTTTTTGTCGCGCCTAACAATTGTCCCACTTCATCCTTAGGAAATTCTGCTGGCAGAACAACATCCAGTTTTCCGGTCGAGACTTGTTCCAGTACGGTTGTAAGCTGAACCAGTGGTTGCGTGATTTTTTGAGAAATCCACAAAATAACCAGTGTCGCGACCACCAGCATTCCCAGCAACATTAGCAGGATGGCAATTTTAAGTTCACTCAGCGAAACACTTCCTTCGAGTAACATCTCATACGGTTTGATCTGCGCGACACTCCAGCCAAACGTAGGCAGAGGTTGATATACCACATAATAGGTGATTCCATTTTCTGAATAGGTCCCTTTCCCGATTTTTCCGGATTTCATATCAACAAGAATATTCCTGAAGTCAGAATTTTTGCTGATCGAATCCACCGAAGGAAAATAATCTTCGATTTTATGTTCATCATCAACAGTTGTTCCAGGATTCAGATCAATGGAAATATCTTGATGGCTGTCGGCGATGATCCTGTTTTCAGGGTCCAGTACAAAAGTTCTTTCGGGTGTGTCGTGTCCAATAATTTCCTGAAAAAAGGCCACAGGAATTTCAAAATGAAAAAAGGCGGGTTTGGAGCCATCATCCAGGATAATAGGGGTGGTATAAGCAAACACCCATTTTTTATAGTCCGCGGACATATACGGATAGGCGATATGAACTTCTTCATTTTTTAAATTAAAACTCGGTTCAAAAAAAGGTGCCTCATTTTCTTCACTGGAAAAATCATCATCCGGGGCGATTTCACGGAGAGTCAGACGTGAATGCTCCTGACCAGTCCGGTCAATCAAACAGGTTTCAACGACTGGAAAACGACTCTGGATATACATAATCCATGCGTCCAGTTTGTTTTTTAAAGCACGTTGAGCTTCAGTGAACTGAATCACCTGATTACCATCCTGTTCCTCATACCTGTTTCCAGCCCTGGTTTCAGGAAGATCAAAATACTCCTTGAATACAGGATATTGCACTGTCAGCACCAGGTCACTCTTCGCTTTATCGTGGAACACCTTGAGTTGGGATTCTTTCTGACGCAAATCATTCTCCATTGTGCGTAACGCATTGGCAATGATGGCGTTCTCTGTGATTTTGAATTCAATAAGGACACTGCCTCCCAATGTGAGACAGAGCAATCCAAGAAACGCGGTCAAAAATTTATATTTGATCTTCATTTTTCCTCATAAAATGTTACTTGAAGAGAAAACAGGAATCCCTAAAAAAACAATCAACTATTATTCCTGCATGTCCAGATTTTTTCAGAGAGGGGGATTTACTTTTAAAAATTGCTTAACAATTTTTTATCAGGGCGTGTCTCTCCTGTAGCACACCAACTCCGTTTGCTCAATGATTTTTCCTGATTGGCCTGTTTAACTTTGGTAATCATGCAACAGAACCGGAGAGAGGGGGATCCTGGGTGTTCATTAATCTCTCCGAAGAAAGGAAAAGAGGGTAACGTAATAGAAATAATTGAGGAGTAGTTACAAAGACCTTAATAATTCAGTTTATCCTTTTTTTCACGTCCTTTGCGGGTGGGAATTTTGCTTGACGGGGTGTCTTTACTGAATTGAAATTCACGGGGACCGGTAATGGTATTTCCCTGAATGTTGATTTTATCAATTTGAGGAGGGGTTGTTGTCAAATTATGGCGAACCTCGACCTGATAAACACCATCCGGAACATTCTTGATGCTGAAATTATATTGTTCATCCAGATAGGTGTAAAATGGGGTGTTGACGACCCAGACAGCCATATACATGTTTTGGTGGATGTTGCAAAATACCTCCACAACACCCACTTCATTGAATTTTACAATCGGTTCATCACCTTCATCCAGCAATCCCAGATCAAATCGCCTGATTTTGCTCATGGACCAGGCATTATGTTTTACCTCATCGTCATTTGAAAAATTGACGGAACTGCCCTGGGGGACAATCAGTAATGGCGGACGAAATATTTTCCCTTTCTGGGATATGGCAATGGATTGCGGTGTGACAGATGTATTTTTTTCTGGAACTAAAACAATGCCAAAATCCTGATAGGCATATTCTGTTATGATCTTTCCAGTGTAATCCGCGGCATACAAAGATGTGAATATTCCGGCCTGTAATAACGCAATTGTCAGAAATATTTTAATATTCATCCGCATATCATTTTATTGTATTGGGGTTAATGACAATCTGAACCTTTCCTCTCATTTCTTCATGTCCGGGAAGGTAACATGTGATATCAAAATTAGATCCGGGTTTTTTTGGTGTGAAATACCATTCAATATGGTTATCAGGAAATATAATGAACTTGCAAACTGAACCTTCAAACATTTCCGCAACAGGGTATTTCTCAAAGTCAAGAACGACAATTTTGTGAGTTGTTACAGAATCCTCCATATATTTTGAACAAAAAACATGCTTCAGTCTGCCGGAATTTTTCATGACAAGTTTATAAAGTTTTTCTGTTTCAAAAACGAGAAGATCAGGACTGTACACAAATTCATTATCCGTCGTGCTGACACTGAGATCAACAGGGATAGCATTCATATAATCGATTTTTTCAGAGGCTTCGATTCCGGGATGTATCAAAAATATTAAAACAATTAATCCAAAAATATATTTCATCTCATCCTCTTCAAGAATACGATTGTATGAATAGACTGAATTGTTGTTACATCAATCTGCAAAAACTTATGGATTAATATGCGAGAGCGAATCTCCTGCCGGTTGAAGTATTCCAGGTCATAGGAATAACAGGCAGGAGACGCGGGAGGAGTTTTTAAATTTTTTAATACACTTCGTATGACATGGTCATACCAAGATCCGCATGAGATTTGCCGACATTTTTCCCATCACTTTCCGTAATGTGGCAGTGGACATCGTTTCCTTTGCCGGTTTTAACCGGAACAAAATACCAATCCGTTTTGGTCATAGGTGCGATTTCTATTTCAGTGACATTTCCTTTTACCTCGGCGGCCCATCCATCCATGACCTCCAACCCTTTGAACACGTGAACTTTCCGGGTAAAAACCAACCGGGCAAGACTGTAGGATGTGAAATAATGTTTTTGTTTACTTTTATTCAATAAAACCAGTTTATAGGCTTTACCTGTTTCAAACTTCAAAAGTTTGGGGTTCTCACAATCAATACAGTTGAAAACATAATCACCCTTCTCATTGCTGATTTCAACCGTGATTTTATTGATATCTGTTTCAGTCAAATCGCCTTTTGCCCACAGGTTCTGCCCCAGAATGATCAGAAAAAACATTGCTAAAGATATTTTGAAATAAATATTCAGGGCCTTCATAGATTCTCACTTGTTAAGGTTAATGTTATTTAAAAATTAATGGAAAAACTGCATTTTTATCTGCAAAAATCTGTCCAAATATTTTTCGCATATAATAATTATTGAAGATCACGAGAAACAGGCATCATTGGAGAGTGCTTTGTTCTGTCTCAGGTTCTTCAAAAAAAAGATCTTCGCATTCAATCTCCTGACTACAACGGTTCTCAACCTGATATTTGAAATGTTCATAGTCTTCGAGTACCAGATCAGGATGTTCACCGTTGAACAGTCGAAGTTGCAAATTACCACAATTAACAGCTTCATTCGTATCATTCCTCAAGGTACTCCAGCATTGTTCATCCATGTCATTGTGAATTTTCATAAAAACTCTCTTTGCTTCAGATGAGAGCGAATTAGTACTTTGGGAGGGGGCCAGATATTCAGGTGAGTATAATCTTGAAAAAACCTCGCGCGTATTCCGATAATTGTGGCCTTCTTCATTCATCACCTGCTGATAGACTTTGCAGCGGATACAATGAGCTATTTTTTCAGAAAAAGGGTCAATGTTACGTCCACGACATCTGGAGTCAGCAATTGCCCAGCATGCCCGCCCCCCGTTTTTACCTCCATTTATGCCATTCGTTGTTGTGGTCAGCGGGATAGGGCAGGGTTCCCTGTGAGACAGTCGTCCCCCCGGTTCTCGACCACATTGTTTGATTTCCCAACAATTCATTTTTATGGAAGACATAAGAGCTCCATTTTATGGGGTGATGGTTGATTTGAATTTCATTTGATGGGCTTGATCACGTTTTAGAACAATGACCTGTTTGTCATGTATCAGGACTAACGTTTATCACATGAATAACGTAAAGATGATAACCTGAATGAGAATTCTTTTTTTATGTTGGTTGATGATACTCCATTTAAAAAATTTTTATAAACAACACCCTTACTTCTGCAAACACGATACCAATTCAGTGCCAATTTCGTAACCAGGCATGTGTTTGGGGAATATTAGAAAATAACCAGGAGCAATTTGCCTGTGCGTTACCTTCCTTGATTCACCTGCTCTTTCAGGCTCACCTCTGGTACGCACACGCGATGTCATCAGCTTCTGGATTTTGAATGTTACTGTATTTCCTTCCACTTTGGTTCAAGGAGGTTCGGAGGAATGTAATTCTGATCGTTGGATTCCCCATACCGACTTTGTAAAAGGGACTTCTTGGGGAAGAATTCATTGAGTTGAGATATTGTGGAACACAGGAGAGATACGAACAGGTTGTTAGTATTATTTCGCTTAACCCGAATTAAAAAAGGAAGGGAATGCCGGGAATGGATAATCCAGATTCCCGGTAAAGGAGACATGTAATTATTTCAGTGTATTGACATAGCTTGCGACATTGATGAGTTCCTGTTCACTGGCAAGTGCCTGTGACATTGGACGCATTTGCGCTCCAGTGGAATCCTGTGGATGAGCACCTCGAATTCCTGCTCTGAAATTCTGAAGCTGGCGAACGACATACCAGTCATGCTGTCCTGTCAGTCGTGGGGCGTTTACTGCCTGATTTCCTTCACCATTCGGTCCGTGGCAACCTGCGCACAGCGCGAATTTGGCTTTACCGCCAGCAATATCACCTTTCACTGTTGCTGGAGAATCAGCGGGAACCAGCGAAGAAATATAAGCGGCGACATCATTGACAGCCTGATCATTGGCCAATGTCATTGCCATGGGGCGCATTTGAGCACCATAAGTGTCCTGAGCATGAGCGCCTCGAATGCCAGCCTTGAAATTGTTCAATTGCCGAACGACATACCATTCTTCCTGTCCAGCAAGAGCGGGTGCATTTAACGCTGTATTTCCAGCCGCTTTATCGCCATGACAGCCAACGCATACCGCATAAAGAGTTTTTCCCGCATTGGGGTTGCCCGCGGCCATAACACTGGTTCCAACAGAAATGACTGACAAAAGTGTCAATCCTGTGATGATGATTTTTTTCATTGAGAATTCTCCTAAAAAAATGATTGCAGTTTAACAATAATATCCTGATTACTCAGGATTACACAGCGGGAAGATGAAAACTGTTCTATTGGAAAAACAGATGTTCAGGTTCCCTATAAACTTTTCCAGGCCTTTTTAGCCGGAAAAAGTCTAATTTCTAAAAAATGGAATTCAAAGGAATAAAATATTGTCAGAAAATTAGATGCAGTTCTGTGAACAATAGTTTGAGATTAGCCGCGGTGTTTTCAGAAGGCCCGCTATAGTTGCGATATCCCGTGCGTATCTGGAAGAATTGGGTCAGAAATGGTTCATAAGCAATGCTCATTCGGGCTTCAGTGTCGTCTTCTTCATTAATATTCGGATCATGAAAATCATAAGTCAGCTTTAGATTCGCGCCTTTATACAGCATCACATTCAATTCCAGAAAACCTACCTGTTTTTCCAGTTTTGGAGAGCCATCCTGATCTTCCTCAATTTTGTCAACTTGTGCCAGACCCGTCAACCGGCCCGCATTGAATCCGGCGAAAATGTTCATGACATGTTTGGAAGATTCAGATTTTTTAACAGATTGTGAAAATCCGATCATTCCGGGTTCTCCAATCATATATCCATAAAAACTGGTTTGCTTGTCAATTTCCGTTCCACCATTGGTTACGGCGAGACTGAAAGAAAAGGGTCCCGGTTCCACACCAACTTCAAAACCTTCATCCGATAACCCGTAAGTGAATCCTGAAACGGCGCGAACATAGGCGTCATCATCCTGTAACCTGAAACCGGAAGGTAAAAACATACGTCCGACTTTCAGATACGCGTCATATTCTGTTCCACGAAACATCGCGAAGTTTTCACGGATGTTGGCAACATCCGACTGATCAACATAGAGAAACGCCTGATCAGGAATAAAATCTATCCGGTAATACAGTAATGTTTTGCTTAATTTAAAACCGTGAGTCTTATCCTGCCCAGGTTCTTCAAGATATCTAAGTTCTGCACGGATATCACCCCCGATAGAGAAAAAATCATTCACATTCCCGTTATACAAGTTTTGTTGGGGCGGTATTTCTTCAGGTTGCTCTTCTTTCTTCTTTTTCTGAGCGGAACTTAATTCTTCCTCAACAGGCTCGGTCTGATCTCCGGGAGAAGCCCATTGAACAAAATATTGAGGCAATCGGGTCTGAACATAAATATTGCCGAAATCGGTTCTTTTGCCGCCACCGGTGATGTTGACATGGCATTTGGAACATTTATAACCTTCTCTGATGGCGATATAGGGTTCAGCCCACAAGATGCTACAAAAATAGATGTTAACAGCACTGATAATCAGGAGAGAGACCTTCAGTTTCATTCTTTACCTCATAAAAATAGTTATCTCAGTTCCATGGTATTCCATGCACTCATTTCCTTATTTTCAAGACTCTGATACTGGATCATCAATCTGGAAATGAAATCATCCAGAATTTGCAATGGAAGACGGTCAAGTATTTGGCGCTCCGCATCAATAACGCCCCTGGAATCAAACGTTCGAAGATCGCGCAGATCTGCGCTGAGGCCCGTGGATATGTGTGTCAAAGGCCTGTATTCTTCATAAAGATCTGCTTTGAGACTGCTCATAACGGGGATTGACGATTTGTTCAACCGGTCTTTAGTGCGTGTCACATCTCTAAGCCAATATTTAAAATATTCATTTCGATAGGCCAGATACAAAGGCAGTCCCTGGTGCCCCAGCATCACATGAATTAAATCCGAATATTGATTCATGATTTGATGATAGGGTTTGCTATTATCATGAAACAACAAATCTGTTTTGTGAAAACTCAGCATTGACAGATTCCTGGGGGAAAGCTTTCGATTGGAATACTGTGGGAGGTTGGGTGGAATTAATTGAATTATCAGATGATTTAACGCATCCAACATGGATTTTAACGCATTTCCAACTTGTTGATGCATCTGTTCTGAAACAAAAATGTGCGGAGTTTGTGTCAGTTGTTCAACCGCAAGATTGGTAGAACTGATTTTTTTCAATAATTTACGAAACGTTTGCTCCTTATGTTGTGTTCCTCCTTTAAACAATTTTTTGATAAAATCCAGAAAACCCGTTACTGTTGAAAAAAACGAATATTGATGCGCGACGACTCTTCTGGCATCGTCTGACATGGATTGAAAAGATTCATCCAATTTTCTGCAAAGCTGGATTGAAGCGTTACTGCTTTCTGTATCCAGTCCTATCCCTGTTTTCTGGATAGACTGAATCACTTCATGAATCTTCCCGGAAGATGGAAGGTCACGTGTTTTGGAAACAGGATGGCTTTCAGTGGTAAATCTAAGATTTTGAAGCATATCACGCACTCAGCTTATTAAATACTAATTCAATATAATCATGATTTTATGTATGGATGGCATTAATCTGCAACAAAAATGCCATGATTTTTTTAATGACATCATGCCATGTTTGAGAATTATGAGGGAAACATAAACGCCGAAAAATCGGCTTTAACCATTACAGGCGGATGTCCTGAAGATTGGCGGGCGGGGTTTCAATATGAAAAACCGGATGTCAGCCGAAAAACCGGCACAATAGACGACTTGTCGGCGATAATGAAGAATTATGCTCTGAAAGTGCCTGTTCCGCAGGCATAAAAGTAAATATTTGTCCTCAAGCTATCTCATGCGAGAGATAAATATCTCAATATTTCTACAAGTTAAAAACAGACTCCATTTTTAAGGTCAGGTAATTGCAGTAAAAATAGTAGTTGTTTCATAACTCGACAGTGGTAAGTTCTCAGCTTTCAGTTCTCAGTTTTTTAACCGATTGAAATTATTTTTATTTTTATATAAGCATAAAACTTTCTTTGAAAGTTAGATATTTATAAAACTTTTAATTTCAATGATTTACTAAAAGCTGATAGCTGATAACTTACAACTCTTGAGTTTCATAAGACAACTACTATTTTTCTAAAAAGCAGCGATTGATGATATTCTGTAAAGTGCCTTATCCTTATTGGAGCGTGATTATGAATACAAAATTGAATATTTTAGTTTTAACGCTATTGGGTAGTCTAATAATTGGTTGTGAACAAAAAAATGGCGAAACAGCATTGACACTGTCAGATTTACAATCAGATAAAGATAAATTGAGCTACAGTTTGGGCTATACCATTGGTGACAGTTATAACCGTCAAAAAATGGATGTTTCCTTGAATATCGTCATTCAAGGCATCAAAGATGGACAGAACGGTGCCTCCCTGATGCCACCGCGAGAAATTCAGCAAACTATCCAGAATTACTATTTGAATAAGTCAAAAGATTCGGCTCAAACTGCCCTCGCTCCCCAAAACGCCTTCAATACTAAAGATCTTCGTGAAAAAAATCTGAAGGAAGGTCAGGCTTATCTCGAAAGCAACAAAACAAAAGAAGGGGTTGTCGTATTGCCCAATGGTCTGCAATATCTGGAATTGAGACAGGGAACAGGAGAATCACCCTCCGCGACAGATCAGATCACAGTTCATTATCAGGGACAATTGCTCAATGGAAAAATAATTGACTCCTCCTATCAAAGAGGAACACCATTGAAAATGAGACTGGATCAGGGCATTGAAGGTTGGCAAGCAGGACTCAAGTTGATGAAAGCCGGAGCCAAATGGAGATTATTTATTCCTTCTGCTCTGGCCTATGGTGAAAAAGGTATTGGGCATGGGAATATGATTGAACCCAATTCCACACTGATCTTCGATATTGAATTGATCTCGGTTGATAAAAATGAAAACCATTAAAACAATATCGTCTACCTGAAATAAATTTTGGTATAAAGCAGGACTTATGAAAAATCTGACTGTTATTCAGAAATTTTCACTGTTATTTTTGGTGACCCTGATTCTGTTTGGGATTCTGTCGATCGGGGTGCTCAACTATGTGGTTGAAACCAATATGGTCAGACATGCTCAATTTGCTTTGGCCAGGTCCATTTCCCTGCACATCAAGACAGAATTTCGCAAGGAAGAGTTGTTTCTGAATGGTGGTTCTACTTCAGAAAAAATCTCGATAAAGATGAAACATTTCATGCTTGATCATAATGTGGATCGAGTGAAAGTCTGGAGTCGTGACAGTGTCATTCTCTGGTCAGATCAGTCTGATTTGATCGGACAGGCTTTTCCGGATAACGATGAACTTGAGGAAGCACTGGCGGGAGAGATTGTTGCTGAAATGAAGCATCCGGAAAAAACTGAACATGTCCATGAAACAGAATATGTGAAAATCATCGAATTGTATGTCCCGATACAATTTGACTCAATAAATGTCGATTTTGTTTTTGAAGTCTATCAGGATGTCGGTTATTTGTTTGATGAAATCGCGTTGACTCAAAAAATTATATGGTCCTCAATCATTGTCGGTTTTTCAATCATTTATATGATTTTTTTCCCATTGATGTGGCAAACTTCAAAACGACTCCGTCAACAAACGGAGCAGATTGTCAAATCAGAACAAAAATACCGTAGTCTGTTTGAACTTGGAGGTGATGCGGTCATTATCAGCCAGCTTTCCGGCAAAATCATCGAAACCAATCAAGTGTGTTCCCAACTGTTGGGATACTCTCATGAAGAGCTTTCCGTCATGAATATTTTCGATTTAATCGACGAAAAAAAACGTGCTGAGTATCAAAATAAAATTAAAGATATCGTCGCAAACCAACCGTTGATCCAGGAACACCGTTTTTCAGGAAAAGCCGGAGAAATACTGGATGTGGAAATCAGCAGTCACCTGATTGAGCATGAGGAACAGAAGGTATTACAGAGCTTTATTCGAGATATCCGGGAACGTAAAAACGCTGAAAACACCGCAAAAATGTATATGCGCCAGCAATCGCTGATCGCGACACTTGGCGGGGAAGCTCTTTCTGGCACAAAACCTGATGACCTTATTTCAATGGCGACCAAATATGTTTTAACTGGACTTGATGTGGATTGTTGCTGGGTTCTAAGGCCACATCCCGTGGATAATGAAACTTTTCGGATGTCTGTCGGTGCTGGTTTCGTCTGCTCAAAAAATGAGTTGATACATGTGCAGAACTCCATGGCGCAATACACGCTGAAAGAAAAAACTGTCGTTATTTCAGACAATATCCAGACAGACCCCCGCTTTAATACAAATTCCACGTTGTGTCATAAAATGATTGGGGGCATCAGTGTTCCTATTTATGGAAGGGAGAATAATCCTTATGGGGTGTTGTGTGTATGCACAGGAAACCCCAATCGAAAATTCACCGAATTTGATACATTTTTCGTGTTTTCGGTCGCAAACCTTCTGGCTACGGCTATCGCCAGAAAACAGGCTGAAAATGATAGTCTCATGAATGAAAGAATCGCATCCTACCATGAGCGACAGTCAAGAATCGGTGTGATTGTGGCAGGGGTGGCTCATACCATGCGCAATCCCGTGCATGGAGCGATCAATTGTCTCGATATTCTGAAGCGGAGACTGAATGGCGAGGATCAGGATTCACAGGAAATTTTTGAAATGGTCATTGAAGCTCTGGATCGTATAGAAAGAATCACTCAGCGTCTGCTACTGTTCTCTCGAGAATCAGTTACAGAGAAATCCATGATAAACATTGTCGATAATGTAGAAGATGTTCTGGCTTCAGGCCTCCAGAAAGACGCTACACAAAAACAGATCCTCATTCATATTGAGTCTCCAGAAGTGCCCTCAGTGTACCTTGACCCCAAATATTTCAAGGAGATTCTCCATCATTTGCTGGAAAACGCGGTCGAAGCCTGCCTGGAAGGTGACAAAATTCATATCCGGTTTGCGTTGGATCTAAACAAAAATCTCTTCACTATTTTTGTAGAAGACACGGGAAAAGGTATCTCACCAGAGGATCTATCCAAGGTCACGGAACCTTTCTATACTACAAAATCCATTGCGGATGGTAGTGGTTTGGGGTTGGCCATTGTTCAGCAAATAGTTGAAGAACAGGGAGGCACACTGAATATTCAGAGTATTTTAGGTGAAGGGACAACCGTGATAGTGGTTATTCCTGTTTCTTTTGATAAAAATTAAAGTAAGCGTTCAGTCGTCAGCTATCAGTTTTCAATAATTCTCAAGGCATGGCAACCAAACGATATTTTCTGCTATGGAGTCATAATGCTTCTGAAGCGCATAAACACTGAACGCTTACAAATTAAATGTTGGTTCCATAAAGTGTCAATTCCGCTCCACAACTTGAAAAAGGGATTATGTATCAGGAAGAACAACTCAGAAGTTTTGGTGATATCGTCATGAGATTGATCCGTCGGGAAAATCTTTCTCGTCAAGAAGCCCGTGAAGGTTGGATGCATATCATCCAGAACACACAACCTGACCTGCAACAGGGAGCTTTCATGGCGGCTCTTGTTGCCAAAGGGGAGACGTTTGAGGAAGTTGCGGGAAGTTGGGATGCCATTTATGAATTTGATACCAACAAAGTCGATCTGAGTCATATTGATCCATTGGTTGAAAATTGCGGAACCGGAATGGATACACTGAAAACGTTCAATATCAGCACAGGGGCTTCTATCATTGCGGCGGCTAATGGTGTTTCCATGGCAAAGCATGGAGCCAGATCCATTACATCCAAATGCGGCACGGTTGATGTTCTGGAACATCTGGGCGTTGATGTTGAATGTGATCTCAATTGTGTCAAACACAGCATTGAACAGGCCGGGATAGGCATTTTCAACGGTATGAGCGCCAAAGTCCACCCCTCGGCATTAGGACGGATTCTGTCCCAGATCCGTTTTGGTTCGACGCTTAATATCTCTGGTTCTCTCGCTCATCCTGCCAACCCCCGTTATGCGCTTCGCGGAGTGTTTTCTCCTACAATTCTGAATCATACCATTGAAACCATGAGAGAGATCGGATACAGAAAAGCCATGGTCGTTTACGGATGGAATGACAAAAAAACCAAGGGTATAGACGAAATCTCGACTTTTGGAATCACAGAAGTTCGTGAACTTCATGAAAATGGAGCCATAGAATCCTATGAAATCACTCCGGAAGATTTTGGTATCAAACGACCTTCGTTTGACAAGATCGCATCCACCGGAACAGTGATCGGGGATGCGCAGGAATTATTAAAAACACTGCTGGGGCGAGCCAGTAACGCAAAACGCAATATTATGTGCCTGAACGCGGCTCCAATCATATATATCGCTGGAAAAGCCAAAGATCTCAAACAGGGGTATCAAATGGCACAGGAAACTCTGGCAAGAGGACTTGCTGTTGAAAAACTTCAGGAATGGGTATTGACCCAGACCAGAAATCGCATGAAAAGCGAAGAACAATTCCATGCAACCCTGGGTGAGATTCAGATCCCGATGTAAAGCATATCTCGCCACGATTCCATCAAAATGGGATATTGCGCTGATCAATATCCCGATGGATCAATCCTCATTTTATCCTGTATTTCTGACGAAATCCCGGTGACAACTGACGAAATCTCGTCATCCCCCAAGGAGTACAACCGCAAGATTTACTAACATAGTGAATAATTAAACACTTGTTTTTGTTGTGTAATAATTTTTGTTTCAGTGTAGCACGGATAAGGCATGAGGCGTGAAGGAGGAATATCAGACTTTGTAACCAATTAAACATTCGAGAGGTGATCATGAAAACAGATATCAAACTATTCCTGGTTATTCTGATAATGATTATTTCAGTGGTTTCATGTTCTGATATCGAAGGAACAGGCATGAAGAAAAACTCAAAAAGTGCCACAACAGGGATGGAAACCACTACGACAGAAACCAATATTGAGACAACAAAGGATAAGGAACCTATCAGCGGAATATCATGGGAAAAAATATATGCGGCGTTTCTTTCAAAAAACTGTGTGAGTTGTCACAATGACGCATCACCAGCATCAGGTCTTTCATGGACTCTGGAAAGTTATGACGCGATCGTGACTGCTCAGCGGAAAAGCTCAACCACGGAAGACCTGATTGTAAAACCTTTTGATCCGGAAAACAGTTTTGTCATTAAAAAACTCAAAGGTCTGGATGGTGTTTCAAGGATGCCTCTTGGTGGTCCTTATCTGGAAGAGGTGGCAATTCAATACTTTGAAATGTGGATTGCTGACGGCGCCTTGAGAGAATCAGCGCTTCCCACGGAATTACAGGCAGAGGATACACCATTGAGTGATGAAACCGCCGCTGGCGTAGTGGCTCCATCCATAGCCGCGGAACCTACTTGGGATTACATTACAAAATATGTGTTGGGACCGGGTTGTCAGATGTGTCATTCTAACAGTTTCAATTACAAAAACCTATCCTGGTCTGCTGATCGATATGATGACATTGTGGCCAGAGGAAGAAGAAGCTCGGAAGTCTCAGAATTAAAAATTGTCGAGCCTTTCAATAAAGATAAAAGTTATTTGTATCTCAAGCTGATCGGCAGCGACATCAAGGGTAGTAAAATGCCCGGATTGGGAATTGCGCTGCCCGGCAGTGAAATCGAAAACATCGGCAAATGGATTGATAACGGCGCTTTGCCTTCTGTGGAATATGTTTCATGGGATGCCATTGAACAATCCATTCTACGCAATAACTGCTCTGGATGCCATAATAAGAATCTGAAAAATGGAGACCTGAATCTCGACTTTAACAGTTATAAAGAAATTGTGACCAATGGAAAGAAAAGTTCTTCAGGAATAAAAATTGTTGAAGTTGGAAACAAGGAACAGAGTATGTTGTATAAAAAAATTAAAGGTGAAGCAGGGAAACGCATGCCTTTGGGGTCGGCCTTGTCAGATGAAAGCATCAATCTGATAGGTACATGGATTGATAATGGCGCGAAAAAACTGAAAGTAACGGATTCATCCGGATCGCTTTCTGGTATTGAAATCCCGAAAGATGTGGAAGCAACAATAGAAATCAATTCTCAATTGTTCGTATGGAGTGATATTCAAAAAGAAATATTTCAAAAACGTTGTGTTGTTTGTCATAACGCGACAACACCTGCCTCAAAGCTGAGTTGGACGGCAGATCAATATGAAACAGTGCTTTATAAACAAAGTGCTACGGGCGAACTTTTGATCAAGCGTGGAGATGGTATCTCGAGTTACCTTGTTAAAAAACTCAAAGGCATGGGGTCTGGAAACCGGATGCCATTAGGAGGACCCTATTTAACTGAAGACGAACTCAATAAGATCGTTCTTTGGATTGATAGCGGTGCCAACGAATAAACATGAATTCATCTTCAGGGATGATTCTATTATCATCCCTGTTTCTCACATATCGTCAATACCTGACATGCCTTTATTTCCCCTAAATTCCCCAAAAAATACCAGGATCGAATTATCTATAGTTCTCCAGAAAAATATCCAGCAAGTATTCCCCCTTTTTCTAAAGTGATTCAGGTGGATGTTGCCGAATAATTTTTATGGAATACGATAAAACCCTGTCTGAACAAACTCTGAAAGAGCCCTTGACTCATCCAAAGGTAATTTATCGTGTCGAGATCTTGGAATCAGTCGAAACCCATGGATTTCTTGTTTTCGATTCAAAATGACACATTTGCTTTTTTGATAAACTGACCAAAATTTTGATTTATCCTCACGAAGCAAAATATATCCTTGATTATCCATATCCATTTTTTTTAACTATCAGGATAACCATCTCAATGAATTCAAAGGCTACCCACTTAACCGGGACAATATTTATTTAATTTGGGATTTTCGATAAGTCAGTTGTTGATTTTGAGGAAAGCATGGTTTTACCAGATTGCAATCAAGTTGAGTATGATATTTAAAAAATTAAACTTTATAAGTGCTAAGGAATTTGTGACACCCAGGTATTCATTCCTGGTGATTGTCGGAACCACCTTTCTGGCTGAGGCTCTGGTCATGATCATGTTCAGATTCTGGCCGCCAGCACCCTGGATGGAAGTCTTCATTGACGCATGTATTCTATCAATAGTAATGTGGGGGTGTCTTCATTATTTCCTTATCAGACCTCTTGATAATCATCTCATCCATTATAAAAATCTGGTTGAACAACTGAGCAAGCGTGACGCATTGGCCAGATCCCTGGATTATACCGGTGACGGGTTGATGATCACAGATCTGAATGAAATAATTATTTACGCGAATCCATCCCTTGAATCCATGACCGGTTACAGCGCACAGGAATTACTTGGAAAAACATCCCGCATGCTCAACAGTGATCGGCAAAATACTGAAATCTATCAGGATCTCCTGAAAACGGTTTCAGGTGGCCAATGCTGGAGGAATGAAACGATATCCCAACGGAAAAATGGTTCTCGATTTTATGCGGATGTCACTGTTTCACCTGTGTTCAATCAGTCGGGGGATATCACACATTTTTCCACCATCATGCGGGATGTTACGGAAAAACATGAAATGGAAGCCCGTCTGCTTGCAGCTCAGAAGTTGGAAGTTATTGGTATCCTTTCTGCTGGAGTGGCTCATAATTTCAACAATCTGCTGAATATCATTGCCGGTGCCATTGCTATCATGTCAGAGGAACCCAACCATTCCGAACGTGATGTAAAAATGCTGGATCTCGTCCAGAAAACGGTGACACGTGGATCCAGACTGGTTAAACAGATCATGGTATTAGGCGGTACAACAAAAAATTTGATGGTGATCAACCTGTCAGAATACCTGCGACAGGAAGCTGACAGGCTCAGCATGATCATTCCAAAATCAGTTCAATTGAAAGTCAATATCCAGACCGAAAACATTTTTATCAAAATGGATTCCGGGCAAATTTCTGAAATTCTGCTGAATCTTTGCCTTAACGCTGTTCATGCCATGGACACAACAGGAGGAACGCTTGAAATTATTCTCCAGGGCATGCCGCAAACCAGTCAGGATTTTGGTGATAACGATCCTGCCTGGAAATACGGTCAACTCCAATGCGCGCGTTTGAGTTTGAGTGATACCGGATGCGGAATACCTCCTGAAACGCTAAATAGAATTTTTGAGCCTTTTTTTACCACAAAAGAAACCGGGAATGGCTCTGGTCTGGGGCTTTCGGTCGTTCAGGGACTGATCGAGGCTAATAAAGGACAAATCTCTGTCAGCAGCGAGGTTGGTAAGGGAACCACGTTTGACCTTTATTTTCCTACGACCAGTGAACTTCCTTTGAAAAATATGGAGCGTTCAGAAGACATGGTAAGATCGCCTATCCTTACAGCCATACAGGCCCAGTCATTGTTTGAGAATAAAACTGTGGCTCCTTCAGATGTTTTATCAATGGAATCTTCACATCAATCCCCTGAAACGGTGTTGGGAATTGAGCAGATCCATCCTGAAAAACGCTACGTACTGATAGCGGAGGATGAACCCGTTCTCATCGAAATATATAAAGCTATGCTGAAAAAAAAAGGAGTTCCTGTGATCGTGTGTGGAGACGGAGAGAAAGCGTTTCAAACCTGGAAGGATAATCCCGAGAAATTTTCCCTGGTTATTACGGATTATGCCATGCCCAACATGAATGGTGCCCAACTGGCAATAAACCTTCATCAACATGCGCCGGATCTGCCTATTCTCATGGTTACAGGCTATGGTGACGCATTCAGTCAAAAAGAACTGGATGCTTGGGGAATCCGTGAATGTTTGTCCAAACCCGTCAATTTTAAAATGCTCATTGATCTGATTCGTCAATATCAGGAGCAATAAGGTCCATCGACACAGTGTTCCATAAATCTGGGTTCATAAATCAATTATATGAACCATACGATCCTTCAAACAATACACTTGAATCAATTTTTAGATTTTCCTCGCCGAAATTTCGTCCAGATCTGCCGGTTAATAGGCAGCCTCCAGTTTCATCATTCCCCTTATTTATTGTCATCTGAAAACATAAAAAGTACGACTTGTTTCTCAAGCAGGCTTTTGCCTGTTTGAGCCATGATCCATGCAGTTTGCAGAGACTCAAAGACAACGGCATTAAGGATCGTTGATGAGTGTTTTTAACCCTGTGATGCAAGCTCATAAATCACAATAAATCTATTGAAAAATTATCTGGAATTATCTGGAATTTTTATAAAAATTAAAATTAATTACTGATTAATATCAGCATGTTATTCATGTGTTTTTTTTAATTTAAAAAAGTGGCCAGCTAGTTGCAGAAAGGTATCCGAAACCAAAATCATGGTGATTTAGGAATAAACCTAACTTTAGGAGGAATATGAGAGTGATAACCTTTATGAAATGGCTATCAATGATTGTCATGGCAAGTATGCTGTTTGCGGCTTGCAGTGAGTTGAATCCAACAGATAAAAATTCAGCACAAAGTGAAAATAAAATAACAGCGGCTGTCGAAAAATCCGCTGAAGAAGCCACTGAAGTTGATGTTACGATTCAATTAACCATGCCAGGTTCGGCAGTATCTAAATTGGCACGAGCTGGGTTCGCTGATGTGACCTCTGTCAAAGTCAGTGTAAAACAGGGTTCTACCTTTAGAGTGGAAAATCAGGAATTCACTAAAAATGGTAACACTTGGGAAGGTACCCTAGCCAAAATGCCAGTGGGAATCGAACTGAGTTTTATCGCCAAAGCCTATAACGGAACAACAGAAGTATTCAACGGCATGACCGTGACTACTTTGGCTGCGAGCGTGACATCTGTTTCAATCACCCTGGCCACCTCTGAAGGAACCAAGACGGTCAAGTTCCCCAAAGTTGAACAAATCAGTCGTACGGCTGCTGGTGTCGAATCCGGAAATACCAGTCAGATCAACTTCTTTCTTTCCGGTTCATTTGGAGAAGCACTGCAATGGGACATCCTGGGAACAGCCGGAAGTTTTACCCCGAGTTCAGGGACTGTAACACTTGAAGGCACCAGCGCCAAACTGGTTGTTGATTTTACAGCGCCTACCACAGCCGGTGTTTATACCCATTCATTCCGTTTGACCAACACTCAGGGAAATTCAATCAAAGTTGTGTTTAACACTACCATTATTGGTTTAGGTGACGCGAATGTTTCCTTGTACTTCAATCCTTCAATTGAAAATCTGGCATCCCAGCGAGTTGGTGACAATATCATCCTGGAAGCGACTGTGACTGATGACAAAGCGTTGAGCAACCTGAATTACAGTTGGACTTTCAGTGGCGACGCAACCCGCTTTGCCAATCCAACCGTGAATCCCGCTCAACTGACTGGTTATACCACCAATGATGCCGGAATGATTGAACTGGTTGTGACAGATGCCGATGGTGGAAGCTCCACTCTGCAATATAACCTGTCCAAAGAACAATTCCCCAATGATGATGTGCTGGTTGTGGATATTGGCAAGGAAACCATTGGCAAAGGCGGCGGACCTTACACCAACGAATCATGGGCCTCCATGCAGACAAAAATCTTCTCCACATGTACCGGATGTCATGGTGGCGGAAGCCCAACCATGGGACTTTCATGGGAAGCGACCAAGTATGACGAAGTTGTAACCGCTGGTAAAATGTCGACTGCCGGAATTCCGTATATCGCTCCCGGAAATCCTGATGGAAGTTACGCTGTACAAAAAATTGAAGGTGCCGGTGCGAATTACGGTGGTTCCAGAATGCCATTGGGCGGCCCAAACGTATCTGATGCTAATGTCGCTCTGCTGAGAGAGTGGATCCTGGCCGGTGCCAATTTTGAAGCAAAACCAGAACCTGCTGGACCAACCACTTCAGAAACCTGGACAACCATGCAAACCGATGTGTTTTCAAAATGTACCGGATGTCATGGTGGCGGAAGCCCAACCATGGGACTTTCATGGGAAGCCAGCAAATATGATGAAGTTGTTACCAACGCAAAGGTTTCTACAGCCGGAATTCCATACATCGCAGTGGGTGATGTCGCTTCTTCCTACCTGATTCAGAAACTTGAAGGTGCTGGTCCAAATTTCAGCGGTTCAAAAATGCCTCTAGGTGGCTCAATTGATCAAGCGACCATTGATCGTGTCAAAGAATGGATTGCCGCAGGCGCTCCTCAATAATTGATCAACAAGAGAGATACCCTCGGGTATCTCTCCTTTTTACCTTTAGTGTCAAATATTCAATCAACAGGTTTGTTACTTCAGCCAAGAGGACTTATGAAAATGGGACTTATAGGAATTGTACTCATGTCATTCATGATGATTTCTTGTGCGGATATTTATGAGCCGAATGAACTTACGCGTACTTTGGACGTGATTCCAAATACAGAAGATTCCGGCACAGTTCAGAAAAAAGAATTTGTAGACATCAGTGTTAAAATTAATTTGATTCAGGGCATGAATCGAAATGCTCGAAGTTTTTCAGATGTGACAAATGTCAAAGTGAGTGTCAAGGATGGTTCCACTTTCAGAATTGAAAACCAGGCTTTCACAAAAAATAACAATGTCTGGGAAGGAACTCTGGCACAGATTCCAGTTCTCAAAGAACTGACTTTTATAACCAGCGCGACAGATGCTTCAGGAAATGAATTGTTCAATAGTTCAACCAATTACACTCTACAATCAGAATCAAGCAGCATCAGTCTCTCGCTTAAAATGAGTAATGACGGCGATACCTACAAGTTGCCCAAAATTGAGCAAATCAGCCGTCCAACCACAATTCCTGCTGGTACAACCAAACCCGTCAATTTTTATGTATCAGGCACTTTCAATGAAACCCTGACATGGACAATTGAAAGTCAAACAGGCACGTTTTCATCAACGACTGGAACGATCACACTGGAAGGAACGCTGGGACTTGTATCCCTGCAATTTCAATCACCAGAAACGATTGGGGCGTTTCAGCACAGTATCCGTGTTGTTAACAGTGACGGCAACGCGATCAAAGCGATGTTTGATACGTCGATCGTTGACACCTGGAAAACAATCCAGTCTAGTATCTTTGGTACCTGTGTGAGTTGCCATAACAACACCACAGACGCATCGGGGAATGGTCTCAGTTTTGCGCTGGATCGCTATACAACACTGGTCAATAATCGGCAGATTTCATCAAGAGCGTTGCCATACATTGATTCCAGAAAGAGCAAAAATTCTTACGTCATTCAAAAATTACAGGGAAGCGGAAGTTTATACACAGGCGCTCGAATGCCGAAAAATGGGCCATACCTTTCAGCCGCTCAGATTACACGATTGACAGACTGGATTAATGCAGGAGCGATTGATGTAAATGGCGATGCGGCGGCTCCTAACAATTACCCAGTGGGTTCCTGGATGTATGTTCAATCAAAAGTATTTCAAATATGTACTGCGTGCCATACCGATAATGCTATTTTCCCGGTTGCCAATCCAGTGGATGGCGGTTTTTTTAACAGCAAACCCAAAGGTATTTCCTTTGACCCTGACAAGTATTTCAGTGTCGTGAATGACTCAACAGTCAGGCCTTATGAACCCAATAACAGTAAGGCATGGACACGTGTTATTGAGACCGATGTGGACAAAAGAATGCCCTATGGGATGCCCGCATTAAGTGCTGAACAGAAACAGATCATGAAAGACTGGATCAACGCTGGCGCAAAGAAAAAATAACAGGGGTCACATAACGCCGGAAGACATGGTCAGGATTTCATGAATTTCTCTGGCCAGTTTTTCAAAATTAACAGGTTTCATAAAAAATTTCCGGATTCCTGTTTTGAGGATGGCTGTTTCATCAATCATGTCGCTGTATCCGGTCAACAAAATTATCGGGATATTCTGTCTTATTTTGAGTAGTTGTATGCTGAGCCGGATTCCATCTGTCATCGGCATGGTTTGATCGGTAAGAACCAGATCAAATTTTTCTGGAAATTGACGAAAATGAGCCAGAGCTTTGTCCGCGTCTGACATGGCTGTTACTTCATAGCCGTAAGCTTCCAGCGACACTTTAAACATTCTGGCGATAGATTCTTCATCATCAATCATTAATAATCTTCCATCCCCGTGAGGATGCTCTGATTCGGACGATTCATAAGTCAGGACGGGAACCTCGCAGGCTGGAAAATACATGCTGATGGTTGTACCGGAGCCGGGCACGCTGTCCACCTTGATTGCTCCACCATGGCGTTTGATAATCCCGTGAACAATGGATAACCCCAGGCCACTGCCTTTGCCAACTTCTTTGGTGGTGAAAAAAGGCTCAAAAATGTGTTCCATAACATCCGGTACTATCCCGGATCCGGTATCCCCCACTTTTAACACTACGAATTCCCCCACACCCAGTCCGGCATGATCCTGTGAATCGTGAGAAATCGTGATTTTTTGGAGTGTCACAATAATCACACCAATATTCCCGGCAATGGCATGTGCGGAATTGTTGAGCAAATTCAACATGACTTGATGAATCTGGGTGGCATCGCCCATGATATTTCCGCAATCCTCATCAATTGTTTGCAGAATATCGATGGTTTTGGGAAGAGTCGCGCGCATCATCCTGATGGATTCTCTGATGATCGGAGTGATTGGCAACGATTTATGCTCGGTTGAGGCGGGTCTACTGAATGTCAGCAATTGTTCTACCAGATCACGGGCCCGATTTCCCGCCACCCGTATTTCATCCAGACAATCATGAATGAAGTCATCTGAAACCTTTTTCAGTGCGACATGGGTATAACCTGAAATAATCTGGATAATATTGTTGAATTCATGAGCAATTCCTCCAGCCAGTGTTCCAACAGCTTCCAGTTTTTGTGATTGCATCAATTGCTGTTCCAGTGCGAGTTCTTTGGTAATGTCATATTGAACACCTACATAATTGGTGATTTGCCCGATTGAATTTCTGATCGGTGATATCGTCATCACACCTTCGTACAAGGTGCCGTCTTTTCTCTTGTTGGTCAACCGTCGACTCCAGATTTCGCCCTGGCTGATGCTATTCCACATTTCCGCGTAAAAAGAATCATCCTGTTTATGACTTCGGAGAATTCGGGGAGTGCATCCAATCGCTTCATTCGAGGAATACCCCGTCATGCGTTCAAAGGCTGAATTCACATATTCGATGGTTCCTGATGAGTTAGTGATAATTATGGTTTCCGCCGATTGTTGAACTACGGTGCTGAGCAGTGTTTTCTCATGCTCCACCTGTTTTTGAGTGGTGATATTGCGTACCATTACTAAAAGTCTGGAAAATTGATTGGAGGCATCAGTTTCAGGTATCAGATGCAACTCAAAAAACTGTTTTTCAGCGGAAATACAGGGGAACAAAAGTTGAATGATTCGGGGTTTTCCGGAGTCAATGACATCACGGCTATTTTGCTCCCAATACTCGAGTTCAGGACCATCCAATCCGAGTTCTCGATTTGTTTTGCCAATCATCATGTCAGGGGTGAAATGACTGATTGTTTTCACCCTGTCATTGATGTAAATATATCTCATATCTCTGTCAAACCAGGCTATAATATCCGGAAGACTGTTCATCAGTTCCTTAAAACCTGACTCATCCCTGAATTCTTGAGTTTCTATGGATTCTTGTGAACTGAGCGTATTCCGATTTGGATTCATTGTTTTACCTTTCATAATATGTTGGCTATCACTCCATTTCATAGCGGATTTGCGTTTGCCATGCCATAGAATTCAACGACCCACCTCCGGTGGGTGCGAAGCAGAGCTTCTCCTGGTGGATAACCTACCCCACGGGACGTAGGGCACGAGCAAACTTTTACAACTTATTCTTTTGCAATTCCTTTGGGTCAAGAGGACACGGAACTGAGTGGGGGTCTGGTCTAAGACAAATCGAGGAAAACTTTTTTCGGGGAAATTGGAGGCGACGACCGGATTTGAACCGGTGTACGAGGTTTTGCAGACCTCTGCCTGACCGCTCGGCCACATCGCCTTAAGGTAAGTCGGGGAAGATACCCAACCATTTGTATATATTCAAGCAGAAAATCAGATTTTTTAAAACCAGTCCACTTGATACAATTAGGCTTACTTCACCCTGGACCAAAACAGAAAGCCCAAGCCCAGAACGATGCTGAGAAGAGCGAAGAAAGAAATAGCAATTGGGCTGTTAGAACTCAATGCCAGCAGAAAATTGATCAGACTGGGGCCAACAACATGGCCACCGCGTTCCAGAAAAACATAGGTGGCAGAAATTGTTTTTTCACCATAGGTCACGGCTGATGGTGTTTTGGAAATATGTGTCATGACAGGCGCAGCCAGAAGACCATTGGAAATGCCTGCCAGCAACAAGCACAGGATGATCGTGTAGGTGTTGATGTTTGCAATTTCGGTAGAGGCAAGAAAGCCGTTGAACTCAAGCGCCATATTTGAAAGTGAACTGATTCCAGGCAGAATACTGGTGACCGTGTGATCCACACCAATAAAACCCAGAATAAACATTCCAACCCCGCCAATCAAAGCACTTAGAAACAGTACCATTTTAGTATTACCAAGGGCATCAACGGCCTTTGACGCAAAATGGGTCACAATCATTGAAAAAATATAATATAACATGAGAAACTGACCGATGTCTTCAGTGGCAATGCCTTGCTGAGACAGCAAAAGTGGCACCCCGAACATCACCACACCGGCAATAGCAATTTTACCGATCGAACCTACCAGAGCCAACGTTTTTAGAAATTCCATGTCTTTCAAAACTATGATGATGCTTTGGCTGAGCGGAAGAGGTTGTTTTTTTGGAGCTTTTTTAACCTGTGGTTTGTTGCTCATGATTTCTTCAACGTTCGGGACCAAGACCCATAGATAGCCCATAGCCACGAGACTGATCAATGACGAAATCATGAACAGATAATGATAATTCATGTAGGCATACAGCAAAGCTCCGATGGAGGTACCGGCAATGAGTCCCGCGTTACGTCCTGTCACCTTGACAGCGGCTCCCTGAGTTCGTTTATCTGGAGGTGTAACCGCCAGAGTATACGATTGCAAACCAATGAGAAAAAATCCCTGCCCCAGCCCAGAGGCTGCCCGACCAATAGTGAGTACCCAATAATCGCTGGTAGCGGCCACACAGCCCAGACCAATGACTTCAGCCGCGAATCCCCACGCCATGAGTTTTTTGAGATCGCCATTTTCCGCATAATGTCCGGCGGGTATAAGAACCGCAGCAAATATGAGATAAAATATTGTAAAAGGGAGTGAGGCTGAGGCAATGGACGAACCCGAATCAACCGCCATGGATTTTACTAATTGAGGCAGAAAAGAAATGGAAAGGGCATTCACCAGCACAATTAGAAAATACGCGGGTTTAATCAGGGTCAAACCAATTTCAAAATCTGAAAGTGTCTGACTGTTACTTGTATTTGACGATTCCCGGGAAGATTTGGATTTTTCTGCCATGAAGACCAGTGTGGTTCCGGCATCCAGGAATATCAGTGAAAAAAGTCCACAGGCGATCAGTAACACAATGAATGTTTTGGCACTGTCAAGAATCGCGTCTCGCACCACATCTGTCGGAATGGTCACTGCAACCCTGAATTCCTGAGCTGTAGTTCCTTTATCCAAGGCGACATCATAACTGATGGTTCCTTCCGGAGATTGGTATTGGGAGCCAACCTTATCAGGATCCGTATGAAACATGGAGATTCCATCTTTGGTCAGTGCGATGGAACTGATATCAGGGTTATTGGATTTGTAATCGACCATTGATTTATTGATGCCGCCAATATCAGCGATGTCAATCCCCAGTTCAACAATAGCGGATAAACGTTTACCCATGGATGAAGACAAGGCTTGTGTCTTGGAAAGAGCGCCATGTTCATAGACCTGAACAATCACCAGGGCGATGATACCGGACATCAGCATAAAACTTGAAAAATAGGCCCATTTCAACACCGATTTACGATTTCTTTTGACTCCGGGCAACAGTTCATAAACAACCACAAATCCGATAAAAGCCAAAGAGATTAGAATAAAGAAGAGAAACACGGTTTTATATTTTTCACTCAGATATGAGGAAACATCTTCCTTGCGCTCTTCCAGCACCACATAACCAGCCAAACCAAATTTACTTTCGAGATTCTGTACCACCCTGTAAGTGGTTGCGGATTCTTCCACAATCAAGGTTTCATGCCCTAACGCAATACTGCTGGGATAATAAACTCTGGTGGACAATTCCTGTTTCAGTTCAGCATCAGATATGTGACTCTGAGGATTCAAAAAAACTTCTTCTTTTCGAGAATCCCAAATTTTGATGTGTTCAATGTGCGGATCTGATGACAGCAGGGCATCACTCAGGCTGGAAAATCCACTGAATTGCTTTAAGGGCAAACCTGCCTGTAAATAACTGTCAAAACTGTTTTTTATAATTTCGCCCTGAGTGGCCAGTTTTCCAATTTCAAAATAAGGATATTTTCTGTTTGCTTCACCATAGCCAATATAAGTCAACAGTAACATTGTCAGGATCATTATGATTATAATAGGACCACTGAAAATCAAATTTCGGAATTTCATTAAACCTCTTTTCTGATTGAATTCATTGAGCACTTAGGAACGTTCAAAAAATAACAGGGAAAATTTTTGGTTACGAACGTCCCGTTCGTAACCGTTCCATAACCCACCGCATGTGGGTGCGAAGCAGAGCTTCGCCTGAGGGATAACGTGCCCCACGGAACGGAGGGCAAGAACAAACTTATACAACTTGTTCATTTGTTGTTCCTTAGGGTGAGTGGGTGTTCAACAATCATTTGGAATAAACCACTTTTTCTCCAAAATCCCTGACCACCCGTCCTTCATAGTCATAAATAAATGCGGCATTTTCAAAAAAGCTGAAGGGAATTTTTAATCCAATTTTCTGGGCAACCCTGAAATTGATTGCGACATCAGGTGGAGTAACGACCCCAACTTTCAAGTCACCGGGTTTCACTTCTCCTCGCAAAATTCTGATGGCATAGATACTGGCCAGATGGGCATTATTTCTCCGATCGATTCCAATGGCGATCACAGCACTTTTTTCACCATTTTTTACAGCGTTAGGAATGGTTGCCAAAACAGGAACTTTTCCTGAATACTCGGCGATAGTGTCCAGTTCATCAAACACCGCGGTACTGCTGGTAATCCAGAAAATGCTGTTGTTCAACTCAGGATCATTGACTTGCATGGTTCGGATGGCTTCAGGAATGGCTTGTTGTAGCGTTTCCCTGGAGGTGGCCGCATTCTGTACGGTCACATCAATCACATTCAACCCTGCATCCTTCATGACTTTTATAGCTGGCACAACCTCTGTGGCCATAACCTGAACATGATTCTGATCATACATGAGACCAATATTTTTCAAGTCAGGTTTTAGTTCAAACAAATAACTCATCTGAATTTTCAAGGGAACATTGAGAGATGTCATGGCAATGTTGGTGCCACTCCCATTTTCATAATCAGCCATTTGTCCGAGTGGTACCGGATCTTTATTGGTGGAGGTCACCACGGGTAGTTTTCCGCCCTTGTAAAATTCATGGACAAAGTCGGCTGATTCAGAACCCATGGAAAAAATCAGATCGAAGCCTTCCTTTTCAGCAATCGCCAAGGCCTGTTTTCCATGAATCTCTTCTTTCCCCCAATACATGATGGTCACCTGGGCATGAATTCCCTCAATTTTGAGCAATTCGAGCAACTTGGTGGATGCCAGACTGTAACTGCTCGAGTCTTTGGGAACAAGTCCCAGAATTTTTTTGGAAAGTTCTTTATCAGATTTTTTCCATTTCGGATAAATGTTCATTCGGGAAACATCTTCAGGAGGAATTTCGATCTCGTAATTTTCACCAACGCCCGGGGAAATCTTAAGCCATGAAACATCATACACTTTTTCTATTTCTTCCGCATGCGGGAACGATCCTGGCAGAATAAAAAGGAGGAGGAACACACCTAAAGTTTTCAATATGGAAACATTTCTCATAATAGTCACCTGTTCAATGAAGATAGAAGCTGAAAGATATTTCTTTTCCATATACAAAAGCTGGAAACACTAGCAAGTATAAATCTTTGAAAAACTGTGTCGCAAAAGGCATGCCAATATTGATGAAGCTGTACTATAGACTTCAAAAAGTGCGTTACAAAGTTGCAAGAGGGTCTGTGACTTCTCTGAAAATCAATAATTTTTTCAGGAAAACATCCAGGAAAGGCGGAACTTCAAAAAATGAGGACCTTGTTTGAAAACCTGTCAGGTATTCCGTTGATCAAGGTACGCTGACAGGTGCATATAAATGTGTATTTTTCAGTCAAAGCGTGAATACAACGCTGAAATTTCATTCAAATTTTATGGTTCTTGCGAATTGTACAGCCAAATTAAAATAGGAGGTCGCAAGACGATTCAGTTCTACATGAGCCGCCTCCGATTCTGCCGGAGTTTCATGCAGATCAAGCCCTCTTCTCAAGGCGATCAGGGATTGATAGGCCGGCAACATTTTCAGCAATTCTCGATCTTTGGCTTGAGCGATATATCGTTTTATCAGAATCTCTGAGAGCGCTGATTCTCCTTTTTGAACCAGTTCTACTGACAGTGACGCCACATCATTAGCCGCATCCAGCGAACAGACTTTACGATTGATTTCCTGGGGACTGAGAAAATGTATGTCTTGACCACGAATATAAATATGCTCCGGGATGAACGCGCCATGTCCATGAAGGATTCGCCCTTTTTTAATGCGTTTCATGAATAATTTTCGATTTTCTGTAATAAATTTTTCCACAGGATGACGCAGCATATCCAGCAAGGGTTGTGAAACGGAGCTTCCCATATAGCGTTTTAACTGATACAGGGTTTCTTCAAAAAGATTGTAAAAATTTTCGGGTCGGCCAACATCCGCTTCTTTTTCACTAACGGCGCATTGTTCATGAGCGATGGCCAGTTTTTTTGCGATTCTACTGATATAGGTGGGTGTGATTTTTTTCTTTTCGAGAAGAACACTCATCAGATAACGTTCATTCAATTCCATCGTTTTTAGCGCATACTCTACAACTTGTCCCGAGGTCCCATAAGCGTAGTCTTCTCCGTTCTGACAAATTGGAATAACATCAAGATACAGCTCAGGATCAAAAATTTTTCCCAGTCTGAATTCCTCACGGCAATAAGCTTCCTTGACAGCCGTGTTGGCATATTCTGGAGAAGTTTTTTTAATCTTGTAGATCGTTTCACCTGTCTTATACAACCAGGATGAACGTGTTTCAGTGAACTGGATCTTGTGCTTGGCTTCAGGATACAGTTCCTTGGTCATAAGACTTTTGTGAAACACAGGATACCTGGACATGGATTTGGTGGACATACATCCCCTTCTCAAACAATAAATTATTAAATAATTAATGGAAAACGGAAAAATGAAAGACTTAAGAGTTTACTTTGCACAACCTGATGGTTGTCAAACCAGGGGGAACATCATAATTTGCGGCGGATCATGAATTGGGGGTGTTAACACAGTTCCTCATTGTTGAGAAACCCGAAATCAATAATTCTTTGATTCAGGTAAAAAGTCTCTTAAAACCTGGGGGACTATCTCAATAAATTTTCAAAATTGCAAATGTTTTATTGAGACAATACATTGTACTCAATTGGATAAACTATTCTGAAATTCAAGGAGTTTTCGTTATGGTGTTCGTAGAAAAACTATCACTTGTGATTAATTCCTTGGATCCCTTGTCCGTTAAATCAGATTTTTCCCGGGTTTATGTTCCAGATTGTGTCATTGAGGGCAAAACCAGAGTTATTCTTGTTCTTGAATCACCTCACACCCAGGAAGTCAAGCAGGGATTTCCCCTGGCAGGGAACAGCGGTAAGGAAGTGTCAAAATTACTGGATAAACTGATATTTCAGCAGGATAGTCCACTCAACCGACCTGTGGGTGCTTATATTTCTGAAAAATATCCCCTGTTTCAGGGCATTGGCTTGTTGAACATTTGCCCCATTCCCATGCAGACTGTGTGTTATGATCCTGTCTTGCAGGAACGTTATGGTTCATGGCTTCGCTGTTTGGCAATCTTGCGCGGAGCCCCCTCAAGCAAAAAAAGAAAAGATCCTCAGCTTCAAACCCTTGAAACCATGATTCTGGCTGATTTGAAGGAAAGAATTGAACAAGCAGGATCAGAAACGTTATTGATTCCATGTGGAAATGTTGCACGTGCCTTTCTCGATAAAGCTGGTATCCAGACTGAAATGAACCTTGTTCCGCATCCCTCCTTCGGACAATGGTCCCGGGCTGGTAATCTTAAAATTTTACAGAACATGACCGACCAGATTGTGAAGGCGCTCAACTCGCCAGTGAGTGGCGCACACGGGGCAGGATGATACCTACATTTTCTTTACCGGCCAGACTATATGGCCCTTTATTTCACTTCCAGAATGAGATTCAATCATGTTCAATCACCTTCATGTCCATTCGCAGTATTCCCTCATGGAGGGTGCCATCCGTATCAAGGCCTTAGCCAAAGTTTTGAAAGAAAAAGAATTCTCAGCCTGTGCCATCACAGATCATGGCAATATGTTCGGCGTTGTTGAGTTTTATCAGGCTCTGAAAAAAGAAAAAATCAAACCCATCATTGGACTGGGAACCTTTGTCACTGAAGGTCTCATCACAGATCCCCGTGAAAACGGGAAAGATACCAATGTGTATCAAACATTGCTGCTTTGCGCCGATCGACAGGGTTACCAAAACCTGACTTATATCGCGAGTCGGGCATTCACGGAAGGCAAGCATTGGGGCGTTCCCAGAACGGATCATGCCATGCTCGAAGAATATCGTCATGGATTGATCGCCTTGAGCGGAGGCATGGATGGCGAACTGTCAAAAAGACTTCTGGCTGGAAAAAATGAGGAAGCTTTGCAGATTGCCGGCTGGTATCGAGATGTCTTCGAAGGAAGATATTATATTGAAATTCAGAATACCGGCATCCCTGAGCAAAATGAAATCAATGTTCAGTTGATGGAAATTGCCCGAAAACTGGGAATTCCGCTGGTTGGAACCAATGATTGTTATTATTTGAAACAATCAGAGTCAGACGCACAGTATATTCTGGAACTGATGCGACTCCAGAAACGAGTGACGGATCGGGATATCCCCCCTAAATATCCTGATCAACGATATTTGAAATCAAAAGAAGAAATGCTGGAAACACTGGCTGGCTTTCCTGAAGAGGTCCTGAGCAATACCGTGCTGATTGCTGAACAGTGTGAACTATCCCTGGATAACAAACAGTATTTTCTGCCAAAATTTGAAATTCCCCAAGACTACACCCCAGATGAATGGTTTATCAAAGCTTCCTGGGAAGGACTCGAATTCCGGTTGAAACATTTGTATGATTTGTATCATCCAAAAGAGCCGTTTGAGGAATTCCGCAAACCGTATGATGCGCGTTTGAAATTTGAACTGGATGTGATCATCTCCATGAAGTTTCCGGGATATTTCCTGATTGTGGCGGATTTTATCAACTGGTCCAAGGATAACGGCGTGCCGGTTGGTCCCGGACGAGGTTCCGGTGCAGGTTCGGTGGTCGCCTATGCGTTGAGAATCACCGATGTTGACCCACTCAAATATGGACTTCTGTTTGAGCGATTCCTCAATCCGGACCGGGTCAGCATGCCAGACTTTGACGTCGATTTCGAAGTCAAGGGTCGGGAGAAAGTGATTGATTATGTCAAACACAAATATGGGGAAAACAATGTCTGCCAGATTGCGACCTTTCAATCGCTCAAAGCCAAGGCTGTGGTCAGGAATGTGGCACGCGTTTTAGATTTTCCCTATTCTGAAGCAGACAAAATCGCCAAGCTTGTTCCGAACGATCTCAACATCACTCTGGAGGAAGCCCTTCAAAAAGAACCGGAACTGGCAAAACTCGAACAGGAGGGAACAGACAACGAAAAACAGCTCATCGCCTATTGCAGAGTGCTGGAGGGGTTGAACACTCACCTTGGAACACATGCGGCCGGTGTGATCATCATGGACCAGGATATCCGGAAAGTGATGCCGGTTTGTACCAGCAAGGAAGACGCTCTGCAATCCATGTACACCATGAAATATGCCGAAGATCAAGGGGCGGTCAAATTTGATTTTCTGGGACTGCTCAACCTGTCGATCATTGATGAAACCATCAAACTCATCAACGCCCAGTTTCCTGAGGAAGATCGGGTCGATATTGAAAAAATAAATATGGAAGACCCACTCACCTTTGATCTGTTCTGCAACGGCGAAACTACTGGTATTTTCCAGCTTGAATCTTCCGGGATGAAACGGTTGCTGGCAGACATGCAACCAACCCTGTTTGAGGACATTGTCGCCATTCTGGCCCTATATCGTCCTGGTCCTCTGGGATCTGGAATGGTCGAGGATTTTGTCCAGTGCAAACATGGCAAAAAGGAAGTGATCTACCCGCATCCGTTGCTGAAAAACATCCTCAAGGAAACCTATGGTGTGATGGTTTATCAGGAGCAGATCATGCAGGCCGTACAGGTACTTGCCGGTTTTTCCCTGGGCCAGGCGGATTTGTTGCGACGGGCGATCGGGAAAAAAATCCCGGAAATTCTGCGAGAGCAACGTGAAAAATTTGTGGAAGGGTGTCTGAAAAATCCGGAATACATGACTCAGTGCCCGCCTCATGTAGGCCCTGCCGACAAGGCCAATGAAATTTTTGATTTGATTGATTATTTTTCGGGCTACGGGTTCAACAAGTCTCACACAGTGGCGTATGGTCTGATTTCTTATCAGACAGCTTATCTCAAGGCCCATTTTCCTGTGCAGTTCATGGCGGCTCTGTTGAATTGCTCCATCAACAATCCTGATAAAATTGTTACGTTCATCAGTGATTGCAAGGAAATGGGGATTCAAGTTCTACCACCGGATGTGAATTCCAGCCTCAAGGAGTTCACGGTTTCCCCGCTGGGCTATAAAGTAACAGACCGAACACTGCAATATCTTAAGGACTACGAGTTTCCCTCCGCCTTGAGGGAACATGTCCGCAATTTGAAGGGAATTCTTTATGAGACAGAAAAATCGTTCATAGAATCATTGTCCCCTCTGGAAAAATTCGGGCCGAAGCCGGAACATTATCTCAGAACATTGCTCCGGGAGGCTCGCTGGGAAGCCGTCAGGTTTGGGTTGAATGCGGTTAAAAACGTGGGTGCCAATGCGGTGGACGCTATCATTGATGTACGCGAATCACGATCTGACAAACGCTTGAACGATTTCATGGAATTCATCCGGGCCGTTGATTTCAAGCGAATCAATCGCCGGATGCTTGAAACGCTCATTAAATGCGGTGCCTTTGATTCACTCCATTCCAACCGGGCCCAGTTGTTTGAATCGCTGGAGGAAGCAGTTCATCTGGGACAGGAATTCCAGCGTGAAGCCGATCCGTATCAAAATTCCCTGTTTGATCTACTCAGTGCTGAAGATGTCAAAAATACAGAGACACCCCTGGTGTTCAAGGACATCCGGGATTGGCCCAACAAGGAACGGTTGCGTCTGGAAAAAGAAGCCCTGGGTTTTTATGTTTCAGGACATCCTTTGGATAATTACATGTCAGAAGTTCAACAACTCACCCGAACCACACAGGATCTCAGGGAAAAAGAAGTTAAGGAAGGCGAACAGATTGCGCTGGCAGGGGTTGTGGTTTCCAAAACGATCAGGCTCAACAAACAATTGCAGAAATTCGCGATTGTTAAAATTGAAGATTTGAAAGGAAGTCTGGAGTTTCCGGTTTATTATCAACTTTTCGAAAATTCAGGCCAGTTGCTGGATTCCGATGAGCCTCTGCTGATTACAGGCCGGGTCGTTTATCGGGGGGAGGATGAAGTAAGCATTATGTCAGAGAGCCTGCAATTGTTGAGTGATTACCGTCTGGAAAAAGCAAAATCAATGACCATTGAAACTGGCAGAACGCTCATTCCTGAACAAAACCTGAAATATGTCAGAGGAGAGTTTATGAAATTTCCGGGAACCCACCCCATCTATTTCAAGTTCCGAAGCCCTGATGATGTGGATGTCACCATTCAGATTCAGGAAAAAGTCAATTACACTCCGATGCTGGTCGAACGACTGGCTGAAATGCTCAAGGATCAGAATATTTATTTCAGATACTAGGTTTTGATGGATTGATCCTTATGTTCAATAGTGACACAACTCAAATATCTGAGAACTCACGATCAACTATGTGTTTCGTTGAATGTAACCATTAAATTTTACAGTTCTTACTGAACCTGATTTTGAATAAAGAGGAATCATGCATATATCCATCAATGAAGTACTGCAACAGATTGACAGTTTTTCTTTGGAAGATCAGGAATTTCTTTTGGATACTCTAAATCACAGGATTCATGAAGCCAAACGATTACAATTACTGAAAAGAGCCAAGGTGGCTGAAACCAATTTCAATACAGGAAATTATTTTTCTGGTTCTGCCAAAGATTTGATGAATATGGTTGAGAATGATTGAACTGGTTTGGGATGAGTCACTGTTAAGAACTCTGAAAAAATGGAGAAAGAAACACCCTGATTTGTTACTGCGTTTTGCGGACCGTATTGAACTATTCAGCAATGAACCTTTTCACCCATTCCTGAAAACGCATACATTGAGTGGTAATCTTGAAGGATACCATGCTTTCAGTATCACTTATGAGTATCGGATGGTTTTCAAATTCATTTCTGATACAAAAGTACTGCTTGTTGATATCGGTACTCATGATGAAGTTTATTGAAGTAACATACATGCCATTTTAAGAAATTTTTCTGGTGCGCTGTAACTTCAGATTCTGGGTGAAACCAAGGCTTTCATTCGGGTGAGTTTGCTTAAAAATTTCAAAGCGATGTCAGGCAATTTAATCAAATGTGTTTCAATCAGTCTTGAATCCTTCAAGGCGGCCGTTCGATGATGCATGATTTTCTTGTAGGCGTCGGAGGTCACCATTTTTTTGAATGCGTCACGATTGGGGTAGTAAATCAACATGAATTGATCCCAGGATTCCTCATCAGGAGCTATCAATTGAGATCTGACTTTACCCATCAATAAAATCTGCCCGCCAATTTCCCAAAGCAAATTAATCACAGCTTTACTGTAACGATCATAGGCTTTTTTCCCGGAACAGGGACTCGAATCCAAAGCTCCTGATTCATAATTCGCCTGCTCATTGAAACTCAGCAAATTCAGCATGACAATGGGTTTATTATCCACTGGTTCATTCAACCAGGCATTCATTTTTTCTTCTGACGGTTCCACAGTTCTCATTGCTCCCTCCAAGTTCAGAATCGGTGTAAATCACTACAATATTTATTTTTTCCTGTAAAGGTAGACTCGTGTGTCTGCCCGGGATCACGGCCAATGTCGTCAACTTAAGAATCGTACAAAAACAACTTACCCAATGGAATAGCTCTGTAATTCCAATTGGGTAGATAGTCATCAAACAGAAGTGTCATGCTCTCTTTGAAGTCATCTGCTACTTTTCTTCCTGTCAGAAATACGTGGTCGATAATATCGACAACAACGCTCAAACCTGTTTTTGTTTGAGTTCGTTCCATCATGTGAGACACTTCTAAACTTCCACAAACACGTTGCTGAAGGCTGATAACTGAAAACTTACAACTCTTGAGTTAAATAAAACTCAGAAAATTTAACAAATGACGGGTCATTTACCAAGCTATACTTGGTACAGGTAATACATTCAGTTTTTGTCCCTCAATGAAATGAAAGAAATGAGGGTTTCTGATGGATTTATAATTGTCTGAAGAATGGAATTTTCTCTGATTTAGGTTCAGGAGACCAGTTGCGTTTGCGGGGAGAACCAAATTTCAGATCCATGGAGATGGTTGGATAGGTGACTTCTGATAGAACGGTCGCATCTGCGCCAAGCACTGTAACCGTTTGAAGCCCCAAACTTACGACTCCGAGATCCCATACCGGAAACGTGAGATTGGAGGTGATTTTTGTGACTTTGTATTCTCCCACATCCTTGGTTTGAGTGCCATAATACAAATCAACCAATGGCGGCATCAGAATCCTGATGAGTCCACCGTCCATGCCATCCCCTTTGCGTATTCCCTGAAAACTGTTTTCTGTGTCACTGAATACACCAAAATCGCGCATCAACTGGACTACGCCCCAATTACCCAGATCAAAGGTATAGGCAAATCCCAGAATGGTGAGTGAGGGTTCCTTGATTTCCAGTGTGTCATTTTCGGGTTTTGAAAAATTCAATCCTCCTGATTCATTGTACTGGTGAAAGGTGTCAATTTGATTCAAATCAGCCTTGATTTCCACAATCGGTCGATAAAACAACCCCATGCCAAACGTTGAGAACAGATAGGGAAACAAAACTCCATATTCATCAAAGGTATAATCTGCTGTGATGGAATATTCTCTGGTTCCTCCAATATTTTCTTCAGAGGCATAGTTATTCCACTGAATACTGGTGTTGGAATATTTCAATTGATATTTCATGTCCACCAGGCGCCGGTTGAGTTTCACACCCACATACATTTTGTCCAGAAAAGGGTATCCCAGAACTGCTGATGTGGTGAAGGTGCTGATATCCGTGTTAAAATCCAGATCACTTTGAGACTGAGATGAATATACCACCTCGCCATTATTGAAATAATCATAGACTGATCCAGATTGTTTCGACTGATAAGTATATTGTTCCAGGGTAACTGTCTGCTCAAAGCCGATGGATCCACCTGTACCTGGAATAATCACAGATCCTTCAGCATGATTAAACTGTCCTGTGTTATAGACTGTTTCAGCAAGTGGTGTGGTTTTTTGCAAATTGTCAGTGTTAAAACTAATCACTTCATATTGGGTATGGACCTGATCGACGGCACTCACGGAGGCCGGATTGATGGTCATGGTATTGTTGCTCACTCCTCCCGTAAACTCTTTCAGACCTGCGCCTATCACTGGATGCACCATCCCTGTGATGATTAAAACAGTCAGAATTTTTGATACAAATGGTTTTCGCATGACGCGAACCTTCCACAATTTAGTGAAAAAACAGAAATAGTGCTCTTCTTTGGTATCGGGAAAAATGCGGGAATCTTGAACATAAACGATAAATATAGTACTCAGAATCAGGTTTTTCCTGGCATGTTCCTTGCGACATAAAAAATTGAGAAAATTGATAGGCTTTAATTTTTATGCCAGGAGGCTGTCCGAAAATAGACTTCTGTTGGCAAAGAGCCAGTAACCGGGGTTGGTTTTTTTTCACCTGAATCAAATACACTCCCTGGTATTGATGAATCTGGGCGGTCGTTTCAGGATTACAATACAAGGCATCCAACGTTATTTTTTTGTCCCTTCAAGACTGAAGATTCCAGAAGAAAACGCACTATCAGTATTTCACTGTTCTTGATCCCTTGCATTATAGTCGGGTACTTAATGGTTTAGTTTTTATTTTTTTTTTGATATGGCCTTGAAGTACAGGTCAAATCCATGCTGTTTTTCAATTCTTAAACGCAAAGGCTCCCATGAAATCCAGAATTATGATTGTTTCAGGTTTTTTAGTTTTAACCATGGCGATTGTGTATCTTCTCACAGGACTACAACCGGGGGAGGACGCTCCTGTTACTGAATCGGAAAAAGTCGAACCCTATACTGAAACCGAACTCATCGTTTATACTGCCGTCGAACAGGATGATCTGAAACGCTATTCCGAAGCGTTCAATGAAGACCATCCGGAAATACAGGTTCGCTGGATTCAGGATTCGACCGGGATCATCACAAATCGTCTGATCGCTGAAAAAAAGCATCCACAGGCGGATGTTGTCTGGGGCTTATCCGCCATCAGTCTGATGGTGTTGAAAGAACAGGATTTGTTACAACCCTATGCGCCCAGAGGCGTTGAAAAACTGGATAAAAAATTTGTTGACCCAAGTGCGGAAATCGCCTGGACAGGCATGGATGCCTGGGTGGCAACCATTTGTTATCATCCTGAAACACTGACCGGCAAAGGCCTCACCCCACCTCACTCATGGCAGGATCTGGCTGATGCCCGCTTTGAAGGTTTGATCACCATGCCCAATCCGGTGAGTTCCGGAACAGGCTTCATGAATGTTTCTGCCTGGTTACAAATATTTGGCGAGGAAAAAGGCTGGGAATTCATGGATGCCCTGCACCGGAACATCGGCTGGTACACACGTTCCGGTTCAATGCCCTGCCAGTTGGTCGCGTCGGGTGCGATCGCCATCGGAGTTTCCTTTGCCTATCGTGGCGCACAATTGAAAGCGACCGGCGTTCCGATTGAATTGATCACGCCCACCGAAGGCGTTGGCTGGGATATGGAGGCTTCGGCCATTATCAGGGGAACCTCCAAACTGGAAGCCGCCAAAGTTTTGATGGATTGGTCCGTTTCTGAAAAAGCCAATGCGTTGTATAATCAAAATTATGCCGTCATCGCGATGCCCGGGTTGGCAAAACCTGTTCCGGGCTATCCGGAAAATATTCAGGCCGCTATGATCAAAAACGATTTTCAATATGCAGCCCAAAACAGAAAATCCATTTTGGAAGAATGGCAACGACGTTATGGCGCCAAAACACAAGTAGAGTAGGAACCGCACTTAAAAAGTGTAAGCGTTCAGTCGTCAGCTATCAGTTTTCAGGAATTCTCAAGGCCTGGAAGCCAAACGATATTTTCTGCTATTGAGTCATAATGCTTCTGAAGCGCATAAACACTGAAAGCTGAATACTGAAAGC